>JAPLVF010000013.1 GCA_026397255.1 Candidatus Beckwithbacteria bacterium
AGAAACATTAAAATATTTTTTTAACAAACGGTTAACAACAAAAACCGGAAAGGTAAACATAAACAAATATGATGCCCGGATAACCGTAAAGCCGGCTGAAGTCAGTTTTTGTGTCAGTTCTTTTTTGGTGTATCGCTGCCGGGCCTGCATAACTTGGTCGTGCGGCCCAAATAACCAAGGATGGGCACAATCAGTAATTAAAATATAGCCCTTGGGCTGAAGTACCCGAAAAACTTCCTGCAAAACTTTAATATCTGATTTGATTCCCTGATGATATAAGACGTCAAAAAGAGTGACTAAATCAAAAGAAGAGGCTGGAAAAGGGAGGCTGTCCGCCGAACCCTGTTGCAGCTGGGTTAATCCCCGTTGACGGCAATATTTAATGGCTAAAGGGGATAAATCAACGCCACTGACTGTTCCAAATTCTTGCAGCATTAACATATTTCTCCCGGTGCCGCAGCCAACATCAAGGATTTTTGCCTGTTTTAAAGATAAGGTTGATAAAATGGCCGCGGTAAAACGCCGCTTGGCAACAAACCACCAGTGCCGGTCTTCCAGCTGAAACATTTTGGTATATTCCAAAGATTCCATAACTTGATTTATTTTATCCTACTTTATGCTAAGATACCTTTTGTATGCAACCGGCGCGCGAATATAATTTAAAGGAATTAGGCAAGCGGGCAAAATGTATTCCCGGACCGGAACCGAAACTAACCGGAGAAGCCCATGACAAAGTGATCGGGAAAAGGGCCAGACCGCTTTTTTCTAAAAATATAATCCCTGTTTGCGAGCCCACTTTAAACGCTAAGGCATTTATTTATGTTAAAAAAGCCTTAAAAACTAACTGGATTAGTTCTAGAGGAGAGTTTCTAGAGAAATTTGAAAACCTATTTGCCAAAAAAGTCGGCGCCAGATATGCGGTCGCTGTTAATTCTGGGACTTCAGCATTACACTTAGCCTTGGCTACTTTGGGTATTAAGGCAGGAGACGAAGTGATCGTCCCAACCTATACGATGATTTCTTCAGCTTTTGCGATTTCCTATTTAGGTGCCCAACCAGTATTTGTGGACTGTGATGATTATTATCAAATCGACTCAAAATTAATTGAAGCGGCGATTACTAAAAAGACTAAAGCAATAATGCCCGTACATATTTACGGACACCCGACGGACATGGATAAAATTGAAGCCGTGGCTAAGAAATATAAGTTAAGCGTAATTTACGATGCGGCTGAATCCCATGGGGCTAAATATAAAGGCAAACAAATCGGCGGCCGCGGTTCAGCCAGTTGCTATTCTTTTTATGCCAATAAAATAATTACTACCGGTGAAGGCGGAATGGTGGTAACCAATAATAAAGATTTTGCCGACTTAGCTAGAAATTTAAAAGACGTAGCCTTTTCGACTGAAAGGCATTTCTGGCATAAACGTTTAGGTTATAACTTTAGAATGACAAATTTAACCGCAGCTATAGGTTTAGCCCAAACAGAGCAATACGACAAATTAGTTGCCGCCAGAATTTATCATGCAAAATACTATATGAAAAATTTATCTGCAGTTAAAGGAGTTAAGTTTCCCCGGACTGCACCATGGGCAAAAAATGTCTATTGGATGTTTGGGTTTGAAGTGCTGCCCGAATTTGGCATGAGTAGAGATGAATTAAGGAAATTTATGGCACAAAGAGGAATAGAAACACGGACCTATTTTGTCCCCTTACACTTACAACCATATTATTATCATGAAAATAAAGGGAAAGTTTTACCAGTATCAGAAAAGCTAAGTGAGACTGGCTTATACATTCCCTCTGCTTCCAATTTAACAAAAAAACAACAAGATCGAGTCATTCAAGTGATTAAACAAGCCGCGAAAACTGCTCAATAACACGGCAGATATATTGCAATTCTTTCTCAGCTAGACTGGCAAAAGTGGGTAAATTCATACCCTGTGAGGCGATTTTGACGGTGGCTGGAAAATCCTGAGGGCAATTATAAGCTTTGTATGCCGGCAGTAGCGGAATCGGGAAAAAGAAAGGCCGGGTTTCAATGTTTTTAGTTTTTAAATAAGCCATTAACTGGTTACGGGTGCGGCCGAATTTATTTTTATCAATTAAGATAGAATACATCCAGTAATTAGATTTGGCATAGGCTGCTTCATTAGCAATAATCACTCCGGGAATGTTTTTTAAAAGCTTGGTGTATTGTTGAGCAATTCGTCTTTTTTGCCGAATAAATTTAGGCAATTGTTGTAGTTGTCCGATACCGACGGCTGCCTGAAGATTAGTCATGGCGTAGTTATAGCCGATAGCCGGATGGTAATAAGGATGAATGGTAATTTTTTTAGCCTGATCGCGATAAAATTTGGCGGTGTTGTAATATTTTTTATTGTTGGTAGTAATCATCCCGCCTTCACCGGTGGTCACAATTTTATTACCAAAAAAACTAAAGGTACTAATATCTGCCTGACGGCCGGTTGGTTTACCCTTGTATAACGAACCTAAAGATTCAGCTGAATCACTGATTAGTTTTAAATTATATTTCCGGCAAATTGCTTTTACTTTGTCAAAATCGACCGGATGGCCGTAAAGATCAACTGTCATAATGGCTTTAGTTTTCGAGGTAATTTTGGCTTCAATTTTATTAATATCAAGATTATAAGTTTGAGGCTCAATATCCACAAAAACTGCTTTAGCACCAGTGTAAGTAATAGCATTGGCCGAAGCGACAAAGGTTAAGGCGGGCACAATCACCTCATCTCCAGAACCAATCCCTAAAGCGATCAAGGCTAAATGTAAAGCAGCCGTTCCATTACCGACTGACAAGGCGTATTTAACACCAACAAATTTAGCTAATTTAACTGCAAATTCTTCCACATAAGATCCGATTGAAGAAATCCAGCCTGTATTCAGACAGTTATTAACTAATTTTTTTTCGGTTGAACCGAAAACCGGTTTGGCTAAAGGAATAAAAGAGTTCACGAAAGTATTTTACCTCTTTTCTGCCAAAGGAAAAGTCATCACAAAAATGCATGCCGGTGCGGCGAACCAGGATCATAAAATTACCAAGGCCGCTGATAAACCAAGTCAAAACTAAACTGACTGCCGTGCCAACGGCGCCGAAATGAGGGGCTAATAAATAATTTGAACTAACTAATAAAATCAAGCTGAAAAAACTAATCCAAATAATCGGTTGATGATTACGGGTGGCAAATAAAACATGATCATACGGAGCAAAAATTATTAAAATTAATTGACCGAGTAACAACCAAGCAAAAACCGGAACACTGGGTAAGAATTGGCGACCGAGAACCAAGGAAATTAGCGGATAGCGAATAAAGTAAAGCAATAATAAAAATGGAGCAAAGAAAACAACGGAAAACTTGACGGCTAAATTAGTGTAGCGTTGAATTTCGTCTAACTGACCCAAGTGATAAAGTTGGGATATTTTTGGGAAAAAATAAGTCATCAGTGAACCGGATAATGTTTTAATAAAACCAAAAAGTCCAAAAGCCCCGGCAAAAAAGCCAACTACTTCCACGGAATGAGAATGCCGCAAAATCAAAGGGATGCTACTATCCTGGAGATAGGACAAAGGCATAATTAAAGCAAAAGGGAGACTGTAGTGAAAATATTTTTTAGCTAAGGATGGGGAAAATTGTAAAGGTTTAAATCGCCAGAGCCAGTAAAGACAAAAACCGAACAAGACGATCGTTTCTACTAAAATAGATAAAGAGTAACCAAAAGCATTTTTAAAGACTAAAATAATTATCCCTAAACCCAGAAGTTTAACGACTTTGGCAAGAAGGTGGGAAAGATTGGGCGGCCAGGACTGCTGTAAGCCTTCAAAGGTAATTAAAGTGGCCTCGGCAATCCGGGAAAAAATTTCGTTGACCAATAAAATTATAAAAATCCAGGATAACTGACCCTTAATTGTACCGGCAATTAAGGCCATAACCACACAGATACTTAAAATGATTAGCTTCATGGTTAAAAAAGTGCCCAGGGTTTGCCGGGGCCGATTCAAAAAAGCAGTGAAGTGAATATGAGCCCGGGAAAGGCCAAAATCAGATAAGGCCATAATTATCCCCAAAAAGCCAATTAGGTAGGCGACCTGGCCAAAAATTGTCGGGCCAAAAACCCGGGCAGAAATCGAAATGGTGAAAAAAGAGATTAATCCACCGAAAACGTTAGCAGTTAATTGAGTCAAAACATTCCGACCAAGCTGAAACATATGATTATTTTCGGCCCACCGCCACTTGTTGCGTGGAGTGATCACCACTAATTAAAAACGGGTTATAACCTGTAGAAAACACGACCGTATTAATCACCCACCGGAAAAGATCAAAATGAAACCGGCCCAATGTCAATAAGCTGGAAGTATACATTTTTTTTAACCAATAAGGGTGTGATTGATATATTTTGACTTTTTTAAAATAAATTTTCAAAAAAGATTGCAGTTGTTCCGGAGTATATTCCCGGACATGCAATTTGTCTGTCAAACCGACGACAGGTTTAATAGGAGTAGAAATAATGGCGCAGCCGTTAGGTTTTAAAACCCGACGGATTTCTTGAAGCATGGGTTGGGGCCGGGATAAATGTTCAATAATTTCTGTGGCTAAAACGACATCGAAAAAATTGGCTTTAAAGGGTAATTTAAAGGCAGAAGCATGGAAGAATTTCGCTTTAACCCGGGTAGCGGCATAATTGAGACTGCTTTGGTCCAAGTCGACTCCATATAACCTGGCGCGCTTAATCAAGTTTAATAAAACCCCATCGCCGCAACCGATATCTAACAAACGTTGATTTGCTTTTTTGGGTATTAATTTAATTACTTGTTGATAACGGGCAACAACAAAGGCGTTAAAAATAAATAGGTTCCGGCTGACTTGTTGCCAATGATAATTAGGTGAACGTGATTGATATTTATTAAAAATTATAGAAGACATAAAGGAATTATATCCTAACTATTTATTTGTTTATCTTTTTTGTAATATAACGTAGCACCTAAAGGCTAATAATCCCCTAAGAGGAAAAAGTAGCTTCTCAATAATTCTGACTAGAGGAAATAACCAATCGGGTATTAATTGTTTATTCTCAAAACCGCCGGATAACGGATAGCGAACAAAACTAAATTTTTCTCTTTTTATTATATTAAATTTCCCCTTAAAGAGTTTATTAAATTTATCTAGCTGTTTAAAAAAAAGCAGGAAAGGGATGGCTTGATTTGAAGACCAAGGGATTTTCTTAGGCTTATTTTTAGAAGCGGAAAAAACGTCTACGTTAAAAATAAACGGCTCGGGATGAAAAATTCTATAGATAGGTAAAGAAAAAGGGCTGGGAAAAGGTTCCATCAGGATTATTTTCCCTCCTGTTTTTAACACCCGGCAGGCCTCCCGAAAGAATCGCAGTGGGTCTTGGAGATGATGTAAAACATCAATCATCACAATATTGGATAAGGAATGTTTCGGAAAAGGAAGATTGTGAGCATCGATACATTTATCTAACCATTCGCAAGGAACAATATCTGAAGAAATAATCTCCGGATAATATTTTTTAAAATTACCGATACCGGAACCGATTTCCAGAGTTTTTCCTGGTTTAAGGTCTTTAATAATTTTTTTATACCAATCGGAGTAAATAATTCTGAGAATTTTTTTGGTTTCCCAGATTCTTCGGTATCTTAACAACCTTTGATAATCATCCATAAACTATATTATAATGCCTAAGTTTATATGAAAACGGCTTTAATTACCGGTGTAACCGGACAAGACGGTTCCTATCTATCTGAATTATTACTGGAAAAAGGATATAAAGTCTATGGATTACAAAGGAAGACAAGTCTTCCTAATTCCGCTCGCATTGATCATATTTATGATAATCCCAATTACCCAAACTTTTTTACCTTTTATGGCGATCTGAGCGATGGTTTAAGCATTAATCGGATTATTCATCAAACTAAACCGGATGAGATATATAATTTAGGCGGCCAAAGTCATGTCAAAGTCAGTTTTGACATCCCCGAATATACTGCCAATACAACCGGTCTTGGCGCCTTGAGAATATTAGATGCAATCAAAGATCAAAAAGCCGCCACTAAGTATTACCAAGCAAGCTCATCGGAAATGTTTGGTAAAGTCCTGGCTAGCCCACAAGATGAAAATACACCTTTCAATCCTCAATCTCCGTATGGTCTATCAAAGTTATTTGCTTATTACACTACTAAGATTTACCGGGAAGGTTATGGTATTTTTGCTTCCAACGGTATTTTATTCAACCATGAATCTCCAAGAAGAGGGATAACCTTTGTTACCAGAAAAATTTCCATCGGTCTGGCTCAGGTAAAACTAGGATTGCAAAAAACCCTGAAACTTGGCAATATCGATGCCAAAAGAGACTGGGGTTACGCTAAAGATTATGTCGAAGGCATCTGGAGAATTCTCCAATATTCAAAACCTGATGATTTTGTTTTAGCCACCGGTGAGACCCATACGGTAAGAGAATTTGTTGAAGAGGTGGGAAAATACCTTAATTATCAAATTGTTTGGAAAGGCAAGGGGGTCAAAGAAAAAGGGATTGATAAAAAAACTAACAAAACAGTTATTGAGATTGACCCGATATATTTTCGGCCGACGGAAGTCGATATGTTATTAGGTAATCCGAAAAAGGCTAAAAAAGTCCTGGGCTGGAAACCAAAAGTAACCTTTAAAAAATTGGCGGAAATTATGGCAAAAAGCGACTTTGATTTAGTCAAAAAAAACAAACTCTGATGGAAAAATATTATTATAAAAAAACTTTAATTGGCATTAAGATTACTAGCTTAACGAAAGGGTCTAATCCTCAAACTGACACCCAGGGACCAGTGGGAGTTTTAACTTTTAAGCATCCCCGGGGCTCTCGTTTTCCCGCCCATGTTCATAAACCCGTTAAAAGAATTACTCACCAGCTTCAAGAATGTTTTATTGTCAAAAAAGGCCGGATAAAAATCAATCTTTACGGTCCTGATAAAAAATATTTTAAAACTGTGGATTTAAAAGAAGGACAATTATTCTTAACGGTTAACGGTGGCCATGAAATAACGGTTTTAAAAGACTGCGAAATATTTGAGATTAAAAATGGGCCTTACAAGCCGGATAAAGTTTTTATTTAACAAACTGCTTAATTGACTGACAGATATATTCAACTTGTTTGTCGGTCAAGCTCGGAAAGGTCGGCAGACAGACGCCGTGTTCATACCCGTAAACCGCATTAGGAAAATCTTGATTGTTTTTTAAGTAGCTAAAACATGGCTGCAGGTGTAACGGATAGAAAAAAGTTCTTGCTTCGACTCCTTTTGTGGACAAAAATTTCATCAGCTTGTGAGCTTTTTCGGATAGAATTCCCACTCTAAAGGGTATCCACTCGGCGCCTGCTTCGGGTTTAAAAAAAGTGATTCCTTTTACTCCTTTAAGTAAGTCCTGATAAAGTTTTAGTAAATGAGCTTTTCTTTGCTTTATTTGGTTAAGCTTGGCAAGTTGGGTTAAGCCTATGGCGCTTTGAACATCGGTCAGGCGGAAGTTATAGCCAATTCGCGGGTGGATAAAACTACCCCTGTCAATCCTACCTTGATTTCTTAGATATAAAAGTTTTTCATAAATTTTTTTGTCATTGGTGACGATAAACCCGCCTTCGGCCGTGGTGATGGTTTTATCGGCAAAAAAAGAAAAACAGCCTGCTTCCCCAAAAGTGCCGGCATGCTTTTCTTTCCAGTGCACCCCAATGGCTTGAGCGGCATCTTCGATAATCATCAGCCCATATTTTTTGGCAAATTTCCCCACTTCGTCCATATTGACAACTGTTCCGTAAATATGCACCGGCATTACTGCTTTTGTTTTTTTGGTGATTAATTTATCCGCTTGAAACAAGTCAATTTGGAAATTTTCCCGATTAACATCCACAAAGACAGGCTGGGCACCAACCATTTCCACTGCCGTAGCCGAGGCAATAAAAGTAAAATCAGGCACTAAAACCTCATCGCCTGCTTTTACTCCCATAGCTTTAAGGCCCAAGTAAAGAGCTAAAGTGCCATTAGGGGCAAAAACACCGTAACGGCTACCGATCAGCTGAAGCAGTTTTTCACTAAACTGTTGGCTTTTTGGCCCTTCGGTAATCCAATTACTTTTAAGACATTCAGTCACTGCTTCTATTTCTTCTTTGCCAATCCACGGTGAAAATTGAGGCACTTTCATAATTTAATTATTCCTAAAGATTAAATAACCCTTGGCCGCCATTTTAAGTAAATAAAAACCGTGAGTCAATGGTTTAGTTTTAGTCTCACCATAAGTCCGCGGATAATAACGAATGGGAATTTCGCCAATCTTTAACCCCATTCTGGCGGCACCGTAAAGCAGTTCAAAATCACCGAAGGGGTCCTGAAACCCTAAAAATCCCCACCGTTGATAAAGCAAGTTATAGTCTCTTTTAAGAATTGACTTAATTCCGCTTAATACATCAGTCGTTCTTTGGCCCAAAAAGAACGAAAACCATTTCGCGAACACAATGTTTCCCAACTGATTAACGAGTGGCATCGCTTTATTACCTTTAGGATAAACAAATCGGGTACCTTCAATAAATTCAAACCTGCCAGTTTTCATTGCCTGATAGAAGTAGTCAATATCGCCCGGGTCGGATGTGCCGTCGCCTTCATAGATAATGATTATTTCGCCTTTAGCGGCTTTAAATCCGACCCTGGTGGCATCACCCTGGCCGATGCCCGGCTGGCCCATCACGCGAATATTTTTATGAGGATACTGATTGATCATTCTGAATATTTCTTTCCTGGTGCCGTCAGTGGAATGGCCTTCGACAAAAAGAATTTCCTGCTGGTCGCAAATCCTGGGAATTGATTTAACTATTGGTTCGATATTGCCTTTTTCATTTCTGACGGTGATACAAATAGTTAAACTTTCGGGTAATGCTTTGGGGAATAGATACGGTTCAGACCGACCAATAATAAACTGGTCCAATTTAAAAAAATCAAAGAAAGGAATCAAAACACTAATAAAATTAAATAATCGTCCTAAACCAAATAAATTTAAAGGAAAAATTGTCCTTCTAAAAACTCTGGTAACTTGAAAATTAACCCCCTCAAGATAAGTTCTTAAATCATTAACGGATAACCAGTTTTGTACCCCCTCTTTTCTTTTTAATCCCAATTTCTCAGCCAGCGCCAAAATCCCTTGCCATAAATAGTTGTATTGATAAATTAAAATTCTAGTAGAAGGATGACAGGCCCGCAGAATATTCTTTAAAATTCGGAGCATATCAGTTGTTTGCCCTAAGACTCCGTTTAAAATAATATAGTCAAATTTTTCTTTAGGAAGATAATTTTCATAAGCACTGTTTATTGCTACAGTCCCTTTTGTCGGACATAATGAGTCAAGAATTTTTGCGTCATCTGCCCCTAAAAAAAGAATTTTTTTATTGGGAGGAATAATGAAAGAAAAAGTTTTTCTGATTCTTTCATGATAATACTGATGTTGCCATTTTTTCATATTGTGATAAATTTTTGTTTTATCATATCTTATAGATCAAAAAATTCCTGTTTCTATAGACAAGTTGGAAATTAAGGGCGGGATGGTTACTGCTAACGATTAAATATTGGAAGGGGTATTGTTGCTGGATTTTGATGAAATCTGATTCACGAAATTGAGTGGAGCTTTTTAAAGCTTCCATTTTATCTTGCCATAATTTGCTATATTCCCAACTATAAAAAACCGCACCCCCATCTTTGAAGTCACCCACAATACTCCTTTCGGAGAAGTTCCTAAAACCGGAAATGTCCGGGGGAATCAAAAAAACCGCAGTTACCGGCGTATTGACCTTGGCCCATTTTTGCACATCCTGCCAAGTATCATAATGGGCCAGACTAACCAAGGGGTTAGGGTAATAAAGATAGTCAGGCAGATTAACTTTGGGTTTAATTAAGAAAAGCATGACTAATAAATGACCGGTCAGAACCAAAATAATAAAAAGGGGCAGGTAAGAAAATTTCTTCGGCTTTAATCTAAGCAGTTGGGGTTTAACAATCAGCAGAAAGGGCAGAGACCAGATGGCGGCAAAATGCCAAACAGTAAGATGATCTCCCCAAAAATAAACACCGCTAATAGCCAATAAGGTCAATAGTTTAACGAAAAACGGGCCGGTCGTGACCAGCCGGCAGCAGGCAGCGCTAAAGGCAATCAAGCTGATAATAAAAATAAAATTTATCGACCGCAAGAGTTGGAGTTGAATTAAATCTGCAACCGGAATGACGGCGCTAATAATAAAATGAAACAAGAACAACCCGGCACAGATTTTTAAAAATAATTTCATTACATAAGCGTATTTAGAAAAAAGTTTATCATTTAGAACCAGCCAGGATGTACCTAACAATGATAAAAATAAACCAAAATTACCCCAACCGCTCCAACGCCAAAGATGAGGAAAACTATAAGTGCCGCGGGCACGTAAAGTCTCCAGCCAAGCTTGATTTTGCCCTAAATTTATAAAAGCAAAAAGAGGAAACTTTTTTTGTTTTTTTAGCATTAGCCACAACCACAGCAGGCCGACGGGTATGGGAATTGACGGATTAGTGAAGGCCCCTAAAAGAATCAATAATAAACCGGAAATGAATTTCCGACGCAAAATAAAGCTTAAGGCCAGTAAAGACAGCGCCAGACTAAGATCTCGGCTGACAAAATAAAAATGATGGGTCATGTAGCCGATTTGGGCGGCCCATTTGGGTAAAATAAATAAAAATACGGCTAAAAATCCAATCATCGATTGTCGATAGATGGTTTTGGCCAAATAAAAGACAGAGAGATAAAGCAACCATAAGCTTAACAAATAAAGAAGCAGGTGCGTCCAGGCTAAATTAAGACCGCTAATTTTGCTTAACAATACCGGAACGTAATTAAAAAGAGAATAGCTAGCATGGGGTTGGGAAAAATAATAGTCATTAGGATAAAGAGAGGGGTTGAGCAGCTTGTTTAAATAAGGCAGGTAGTGATCGTGATCCAAAACGCTAAAATAATAGCCGGTTAATAAGGGGCTGATAAGGGTGAGGACTGTGACCCAAATAATGTCTTTTGGTTTCATAATGATCTAAGTAAACTGATTTCTTTTTTAATGATGGTTTGATTATTAAATCGGTGAAGAACAGTCTGACGGGCTTGTAAGCTTATGTTTTTCGCTTTTTCTGGCTGATCAATTAAACTTTGAATTCCCTGTGTTAAACCTAAAATAGTATTTTCTACCAATAAACCATCTTTGTTGTTACTAATAATAAACTGGCTGTAAGGTTTGTCAGCGACCACGCAAGAAAGACCGCAAGCCATCGCCTCGAGCAAAGCCTTGGGGCTGCCTTCATGAAGTGAGGCCATGATAAAAATATCACCGGACTGCAAAAGTTTTGCCACTTGATCGTGAGGCAAGGAGGGAATAATTCTCAAATTAACGGATAAATCTTTAGCCAGAGCCTTTAATTTTTCCTCTAACCTGCCGTTGCCGACAATTGTCAGCCGGATTGGTCGCTGGGTTTTTACCTGACTGACTGCCTTAATAACTGCTTCAAAGTTTTTCTGATAAACCAACCGGCCGACAGAGATGATTTCCAGATATTTTCCCGGTTTTTTCTTTTGCGGTTTAAAAAGAGCGGTATCCACCCCGTTGGGAAGCAAAACCAATTTATTTTTAGGGATTATCCGAGAGACTTTATCATACATTTCCGGGTTAGTGACAATAACCCGATCGCTAAATTTCAAGCCAAAATATTCCGTCAATTTAATAAACGGAGGGATTAAATGATGATCTTCTTTTTTGGCAAAATAAGTATAATCATAACCGTAAGTACTGACTAAAATGGTCGGCCATAAAATTTTGGCAATTATTCCCGGCCAAATTCCTAATATTTGTTTAACTCTTAAAACCTGACACGATTTTAATTGCTTAAAGTAAATAAAAGGAATTAAAAAAGTATAAATAAATCTTGGTAGCCCGGTTTTATTAACAAATAGTTGAATATATTTGGGGAAGGGGTTAGGTTCGTCATCATAGGAAAAAACAAAGGGCCGGCCAAAGGCCGGTAAATAATATTTTAAATAATTGTTAAACCAATGAATGTCCCGACCGCTTTGACGATAGGTTTTAAAACTGTCTCCCAAGTTTAGTAGAATCCCCAACTGAGGTTTCATAAGCTTATTTTAACCGCAAATGGCAACAACCGACACACTGAGTCCGGAATTTTCCCGCCTTAATCTGTTGCCGGAACCTTCGGTAAACGGAATTATTCCACAACTTCATAAACGGAGTGTCTAAAACTGAGCCGATTTTTAAGTTAAAACAGGGGTAGACATCGCCGAAAGGAGAAATCCTCGCCAAATGAAAGATTTTATTACAATAAAGACGGCTTAAATCGACTTTGCCGGAATAATAATCAACAACTTCTGGTAAAGACAGGCTGGGCGAGAAACTTAATCTAACGCCAAGTTTTTCAGCGGTTATCATGGCCAACTGCAAGCTTTTTGCTAATTTTGTTTTGGGAAGTTTTAAAAGTTTCTGACAGTAATCTATTTTTAAATGTCGTAAATTTGGATGTAAATCGTAGCCGGAACGATCTAAGGACGGGTCAAGCAGCTGAAAGTTAAGCCAGTCAACTTTTAAGTCTTTGGCCAATTTAACTGTTTGATCCAAGAGTGGATAGTTTTGCGGTAAAATTAAAGAATTCATTGTAATCGTCGGCGTTGGTTTATTCTGTTGTTGTTTTTCCAGCTGAATCAGCTTTAAACTATGCAGTGTTTTTTTAAAACTGCCTTTGCCCCGACCTTGGTCATGAATCGCCGCTGTCGGTCCGTCAAGGGAAAACATCAAGGTATCCAAATCGAAGCTAATCAAAGCTTTAATCTGCTCTTTAGTAGCGGCGGTTAAGTTGGAAATCATGCCGACACGGTGCTTTTTCTTAGCATAAGCAACAATGGTTAAAATATCTTTATGAATTAACGGCTCACCACCAGTAAAAGACAAAGCAGTTTGAGCGGGAACCTGATCAATGACTTTTAAAATTTCCAGAGTTAATAACTGTTTCCGTCGGGTAATTTTTTTCACCACTTCTTCCTGACGCAGATAGCAAAAAGTGCAGTTTAAATTACAGCCATAAAGGATTTCAAAAACCACATTGATGGGAAATGGCGACCAACCGTTAGGCCAAAAAGAGAAAAATTGCTCGTAAACCGGGGCTAACTTTCTTTTAATTACTTGGAGCATAAAGATGAATATAAGTCTAAATGAGTCTCTAAAATTTGTCCACGCTCAAATGATTAAAGTGTCTCCCGGTGATAAAAATAAACCTAAATTCATAAGGATTTTTTAATAACTATTCTAAACCCGGTTGATTCATTAATATTTTGGCCGGCTTTGGCTTTTTTATATAAAGCAATTTTTGAGTATAAGCGCAAAGATAATCCGCCCAATAAATCAATAAAGCCGATCCAAGGTGAATCATAAGTCACCGCTCTGAGGCTGATAATGTCAAAACCGGCTCTTTTAAGGATATTTTTAGCCTGAGCTAAAGAATACTCAATTTTATGGTCCGGGTCGGCAAACGGGTTTAAGCCGACTTTTTTTTGCAGCTGCTTCCAGGAAGTATTGAGATTAGGAATAGCAATAAAAGCCAAACCCCGGGGCTTTAATAACCGCCGAATTGAGGCTAATAACTGATTTCGTCTAATAATGTGCTCTAAAACATCCAAGCAAAGAATTTTGTCAAATGACTGGTCTTTAAATTTTAATTTTTGCTCTAAATTAAATTGTCTAAAAACAACATTGGTAATATGCTTATCAGCGGCGGAATTTCTAGCAATGGTGAGTTGTTTTCGGTCATAATCCAAACCGATAATTTTCCGGCATTTAACGGCAGTCTTTAAAGTGTGCTGACCGTTATGACAGCCAAGGTCCAAAACCACATCCTGCCGGTTAATATCCGCCAAATACCAGAGCGGCTCGATGTTAATCAAATGTTTTGGGTGAATGGCATATTTACTTTTACCGGTAAGCTGCACCAGTCTCATGGAAACAGCGGACAGGACTTTAGTTTTTTTTATTAACCAAACAAAAGGATAAAGTAATTTCATGTTAAGCGGCGATAAAGAGCTAAATACTGGTTAATAATTTGTTGGCGGTTAAAGCGTGTTTGTAATAATTCTAAACTTTTTTGGGAAAATTGTGTTGTATTTTTCATGGCCTTAACTAATGCCTCTGCCACCTGGTCAGGTTTTTCCGGATCAACTAAATAACCATTGTCTTTCACCAGCTCCTGGTTACCACCGCGATTGGAGGCGACGATCGGTAAGCCGAAACTTAACGCTTCCAAGCCGGCGCGGGACAACGGTTCCGGCCAGCGGGAAAGAATCGCAAAGGCACTTGCCTGTTCATATAATTTCAAAGTTTGCTCATGGCTTAACTTGCCTAAATATTTACAGTTCTTGGGAAACTCGGACTTAAAACTGGGGTTAATGTTACCGCAAAAAATAAATTGGTATTGAGGTAATTGTTCGGCGGCCTTAATTAAACAATCCGTACCTTTGCCAAAAGACAACTTTCCTACTGATAGAATCATCCTTTTATTCTGGCTATAGCCCTGAGTTTGTCGGGGGCCATGGCCCTGAGCTTGTCGAAGGGGAGGCAAATTGTAAATCCAACTAACTTTTTTTACTCCATTATCCTGGTAGATTTTAGCTAACTGGGGCGAAACCGCAATTACTTGCTGGCAGCGGTTTAAAAACCACTTCAGTTTATACTGCCATAACTTGGCCAGAACCAGTTTCCACTTGGCCGTTCCGCCGTATCTTGACTGATATTCAGGAATCTCTTTATTAATGTAATAGCCAAAACCACATTTTTTTTGCTGTTGGGTAAAGCATAAGGCTAAAGGGCATAAAAACTTAAAGTCGCGCACCGTCGCTACCACCGGCTTATGGGTCAGCCAGCCAGCTAAAACTGCTCCGGGTAAAATATACTTACCGTGAACATGAATTAAGTCAATCTTTTTTTGCCTGATAGTTTTAATAATAAAATAAGCTGAATAAAACCAGAAAAAAGGATTATTAAACCAAAGCGGCGATAAAATCCGGCCGGGTTTAATTTTTTTAGGAAAGGGGAATTTTAAATCGGGTGATCGACCGCCTAAGTCAGGCGACAAAATAACCACTTTAATCCTGCGGCGTAGGCCTTCGGCTAAAGCGTGCAGGCTGTATTCAGCGCCGGAAACAGCATGCGGATAAGCGTATTCACTTAAAAAAATAATATTCATTTTAAAAGAGTGATAAAATTTTGTCCGCCTTTAATTCTTCCAGAACCATCAGAAACATTTTTATAAGATGTGCCTGTGGCTAAGATTTTAAAGCCAAGTTTGCGGCAAATTTGTTTCATTTTGGAAACACGAATGACTAGGCTGGTTTGATTGACAGGAGCGGTAGTAATTTCTTTATAGCCTTTAAGGAAAAAGCGGATTTGATCCAGGGGATTTAATTTTGAAAATTTACCAAAATACAATTGAGCCACTCCGCCAACTTTAAGACAACGACGGGTTTCTTTAAGATAACTAGTTAAATTCTCATAATTTGGCAAGTGTTGAAGGACAATAAATGAATAGATAAAATCAAGACTGTCGGAAGCAACAGCAATTGAACAACCGGAGGTGGTAAGAAGTTTAAAATTTGTTTTACCCTGAGAGGTTAAAAATTTAATAACGGTGTTTTTTTCTTCATGAATGTCAATACCAACCACTTGTTTAAAATAACTACAGGCAGCATTAAGAATTCTCCCCCCGCCATAGCCTATTTCTAAAGCAATTTTTTCTTCGGGATTGTTAAGATGTCTACAGACCGTTTGAGTGAGAATATGAAAAGTTAAATCCCAATAACCTCTCTTGATTGATTCATTAATATCTTTTGATTTATCAAACCACGCCTGAAATGCAGCCATGCCTTTTTTTTTACTGGCTTTAATGGCTTGGCTGTATTTTTTTCTATGCTTAATTAAATCTGAAGACTGACTCATAATTGATTAAATATCTTTAGCTGAGTTTTAATATTTTTCCTCCAAGTGAATTTATTAATAACATATTTTAAGGCTATTTTGCCCATTTTTTGCCGTAAATCCGGTGATTTAATTAATTGAAGTATTTTTTCCACCCAATCATTAACATCCCCTGGTTTAGCTAAAAATCCTGTTTGGCCATCTTGAATAATCTCTCTTATTGAAGAATTATTATTGCCAATCACCGGGATACCACAGGCGCCGGCTTCAGTCAAAGTCATACCAAAACCTTCTTTTGAAGAAGGTAAAACCAGAATGTCAGCTAAACGGTAAAGTAATACTTTGTCAGATTCCGGAACAAAACCGGTAAATTTGACTCTATCAGTTAAACCTAAATTCTGAACCTGTAATTTTAATGATTTTTCCAATGGGCCTGTGCCGGCATAAATTAAAACTGTGTTTTTGTTGCCAATTTTGTCTAAAACTGTTAGTAAAAATGCCGGATTCTTCCGCTGTTTTAACCCACCGACAAATAAAATCACGAAATTACCTGCCAAATCCCAGTGATCAATAAGTTTTTGGGGTTTTGGACCAGGCTGGAATTCCTTGCCAACGCCATCATAAATTACAGAAATTTTTTCTTCCGGATAGTTTAATCTTGTAATAATTTCGTTTTTAGTAAAATGGCTAACGGCAATAAGGTGATCAAAATTCCTGATGACGATTTTATCAATTAAGTGATTAATACCCTCTTCCAGGTGATGATAGGTAGCGATAACCGGTACCTGAGGATAAAGTTTTTTAAAAACGCTGGCAGCCGGACCGACAAAATAAGGGTTATGGACGCGTAAAATATCAAATTTTTCTGCTTTATAAGTTTTAATTAAATACGGCAGGACAAAAGCAGAAAATACATGGGGCGGAAACATGGGTTTAATCGGGGCATATGCTACAGTTAAGTTTTTGTGTTTCAGATATGGCCGGTTTTTGGGCAGTAAGCTGAAAACTTTAACCCCTGCCTGGCAAAGCCGGTTAATTACTTCCCGGTCATAAACTTCCCCGCCGGAATTACTTTCCGGACTTAATCCCAGCTCTGGTGAACAAATTTTTAAACCCATTCCCTTATTTTACTGTACTTCTCTTAATCTTTAAATGTTGCGCTGGCATTACCGTACAAAACCTGGCTCTTATAATTACTCCAAAGCCAGCGGCTAACATATCTTCTCCGGTACGAAGCAGTAGCGCTAGTCATTTTTCGGTAATTTTTCAGCATCGCTTGCCTGGACCGATCCTGCGCTTGCCGGGCGGTTTGCCCTTTTATTAGAGTAGTAACCACTAAGTTTGACGGTACAAGAAATAATTTAGCCATTGAATCAGTCAATGGCCTAGTGCGTTTATCGGAATCATAGCCTAAAATAAATTTTTGGTTATAACCGATAAAGGCTTTAGCTCCCTCTTTGATTAATACTTTACCCAAAGTAATCCCGGCATCACAGCTCCGGGCATAAATGATTGTTCCGGCCACTGCCGATTTTTTGCCGGTTTCCAAAAGCGGTTCAAAATCCTGACCGGTAATGGTTGTGCTATTGCCATGACCGTTCAAAAACAGAATCGCGGGCTGGTTAGATTTAAGACAACTGTCAAAATTCTTTTTATTGGCCTTCTTTCCGGCCAAGTCATAAACAGCGAATAATTTTTGTTTGGCGGCTTTGATTACCAAAGTTGACCAATAATACAAATAGTTAGTTGCCTCATCATGATTGGATCTTGTTACCAGAAGTGATTTACTCATTTTGGTAAATTGCCCCGGATACCAAATCTTTCAAATATTCGAGCTCTACCCGCATTATTGTTTTTCCGATTTCATCTTCTTGTTCAATGTGTTTAATTACCGCCTGCTTATTCAGCCTATTTCCGCCAATTGCCATATTAAGATTTTCCGGCATTAATTTAGCCCGAGCCAAGGCAATTTTTTTTATTTCATCTTTCGCTCTCATTTGAGAATTTTTAGTTTAGTTAATATTTCTAAAATCTCTTTTCCGACCGGCGTGTTTTGTTCGACTTCCAAGTGGGCGGCATTCCAGGTTAACGGTTCGTTAGCAATAACAACGACTATTTCGTTTCTGATAGACAAGGGCAAATTAGCATAGATTTTCAAAAAATCTGTTCTCTTATCCATGTAAAAAATTATAGCACAAAATTTTACTTTACTTCCCGGCTCTTTTCACTTACTTACAGTCACGGTTAAATTCTGGCCGTCAAAGTCAAAACTGAAAGTAATCGGCTGGTCCAGATTGTTAACAATATACAGATTTCCTAAGGGGTTGGGGCTTAAAATTCCCACACCGTATTCTTTGGGGACTTCATTAATCTGGGCAAAATTATGGTCAGACGGGCTATGGGCAGTTAAACCGGCATCTTCAGCCGCCCAATACATGAGCGAAGCTAAGTGGCAGACGCCGTCGCCGATCAGATGGCCGTCAGACTTAAACCCTTCTGCGCCGTTAAAATGGGCATTAGTGGTTTTAACTACATTGGCCGAATAATCGGGCAAAGTCTTCTCATGGAAAGCGAATTTTTCACCCGGTTTTAAAGTAAACTGGGTTTTAAACGGCTGGTTAATCCTGTCCCAATCGATCTGACTTTTGTCAGTCACCTGATTATCCAGATAGTATAGGGTTAAGAGAATATTATCCTTAAACACTCCGCTCACAAACTCATTATCATATCTGTTTTCCAGGTTAATACTATGGGATGATAAAACCGCATTGGACGCCCCCAAAATTTGCGGTTGGGCCAAGGCTAAATGAAGCGACAGAATCAGTTCATAAAGCATATTTAAGGGGATATTATACCATATTATAGGATATTTGCCAAACCCCACAGAATGGTTTAATCTAAAATATGACCGGAAAACTAATTGGGTTGTTTTTATTGGTACTGGGGCTAACTATAGGAGGAATATTTGCTTTCAGGCCAAAAGAAGTTAAACCAAATTTTAGTCTAAAAGTCGAAAACGGGGTGATGGGAGTTTTCCACGGCCAAGAAGTGATGCCGCCGGCAATTGACTTGGCTGCGGTTGAGCCGGAGACTCAGGTTCTGGGCGACGCCGACCCAAATGCAGAAAAACATATTTACATTGATTTAAGTACCCAAACCCTAACCGCCTATCAGGGAGACAGTTTGTTTATGCAGGTTTTGGTTTCCACCGGAAAATGGGGCCGGACGCCGACCGGTGAATTTACGATCTGGTCCAAATTCCGGGCGACCCGCATGTCCGGCGGCTCAGGGAGCGACTATTACGACCTACCCAATGTCCCCTACGTGATGTTTTTTTCCGGCTCCGGGGTTGCCGCCGCCAAGGGCTTTTCCATGCATGGTACTTATTGGCATAATAATTTTGGCCACCCAATGAGCCATGGTTGTGTCAATATGAGGACCGTTGACGCCCAAAAACTATTTAATTGGGCCGGTATTAATGAAAAAATAACGATCTATGGTCAAGCCCCAGGCTAAATCATCACTGTTAATCATTATTTGCGTGGCCGTTATCGGCGGGCTCATGTTTTGGCGCCTTAATCCCCAATCAATCCCAATTAAGGTTATTACCGAGCCGAGTCCCGGCCCGGTGCTAAATTTATCTGCCAACTCATCAGACGGGAAAATTTACCTGGAGATGAAGCAGAAAAAGGAAGCGAATACAATAACCTGGACCATGACAGCTAAGCAAGGTGAGGAAACGGCAAAAACAATCTGGTGGCAGACTTTGCCGGCTGATACCACTATCTCTATTCCGCTCAACTCTGTCTCCCCGGATAATAAATATATGTTTTTAAAGCAAACCGGGCCCGATAAAACCCGCTATATAGTGTTAACCACCAGCGGCAAGCCGCTGGGTTCAGGATCGCAAACAGTGGAATTTGCCGAGTTGTTCGAGCTAAAGCACCCGGAATATATTATTACCGAGGTGACAGGCTGGGGCGGAACCAACTTAATTGTGTTTAATACTGACAAAATCGCGGGCGTAATTGGCCCATCTTTTTGGTTTGACTTGTCCGGCAAATCGTTTATTCAGCTCTCCCACCGCTTTGATTAGTTTTTACTTTACTTCCCGGCTCTTTTCACTTGTTCTCTTTAATTTTCAAATATCATTTTCTTGTAAATTTTCCGGGTAGTCTCGACATCTTTTTCGCAGTACTCACAGATTTCTTTAATCCGGCCAGCTTGATAAGCCTTAGCCACGTCTTTACCTTCGATTTCCCCTTCTTTAGGGCTGGGAATGCCTAAAACCTTAGACAGCGCGTGCAAAGAAATTTTACTTTGCAGATTCCATTTGCTCCACTCGCACATAATGTCAAAGATGGGAAAGTTACGGTAGCGGGCAAAGTTTAAGTCTTTGCTGGGCTTAACGCCTAAAATAACCGATCTTTGGTAAATAAACCTTAAATCAAAGTCCATCAGATTAAAGCCAATAAATAAATCCGCATTTTTGGCAATAGCCCAAAAATCCGTCAGCATTTTCTTTTCGTCTCCGGAAAGAGTTTTCACCGCTTCGTCATTAACGGCATAAGAAATGCAGGCGATGCGGCCGTAAGACCCGTCCAGTCCGGTGCTTTCGACAAACTCTTCAAAAGTTCTTGGGGTATATTTACTTCTTCTTTTCCTCTTATAAATATCTTTGAGGATCTCCCTCATTTCTTCCCCTGACGGCAAAGTTTCAATATCTAAGTAGAGTTTAGTCATATTTAAATTTTACTACTAATTATTACCTTTAGTTGATCTTTAAACCACTATTCTATATATTCAAGTCATGAAATATGATGAGATGTTTAATAAAGTAAGGAATTTGGAATTTGATACAGAAATGTCTGTTTGTAAATCTCATGATACGGAACTTTATTTGCTTAGACCATCTGTTCTCTCCAAGAGATTTTCCACATATAACGTAAAAAAGAATTTTCAAATATGGCTTAGAACTGTTGCAAGAAATTTTAGACCTAATCATCTTAGGGTTTTTATTGATTTAAACTTAAGGGTAAGAAGCAGACCAGATTTAAAGGAAAAAATGTTAGTTGCCTTTGATGACATTTTCTACGGTAAAGATCCTAACGAGGTAATTCAGGGTTTGAAAAAAGAAAAATTTGAACATTTTTTGAACCCAATTGAAATAATTGCTAATTTGTCACAACTTTTCATAATTGAGCAGGCTTACTCATACAACAAAGAAAGCAATTTTGACCCTCCTACGCTTTTTTACCAAGGATGGATAAGGCAAGTTTTAGATGATATTAAAGAAATTGATAATTTGTGTATGAGTATTTCTAGGGGTCAACCTGCAGCAGCAAAATATACATCGAAAGAAAATAAAAAAAGTAATAAATTCCAGGCTAAATTAAGGCCCTTGTGGTATATTGAGGCATAGAATAGTTTTCTTTCACTAATCTAAGCTGTTTTTTCTCAAGATTGGATTTTAGCTCTTCAAATCTTTGTATTGATAAATCTAAATACTGTTTTTCAGTGTCAATTCCAATAAATTTTCTTCCATATAAATAAGCGGCTAACCCCGTAGTGGAACTGCCGGTAAAAGGATCAAGGATTAAATCACCCTTTCTAGTACTGGCTAAAACTATTCTTTTAAGCAAGTCTATAGGTTTTTGAGTCGGATGTTTTCCAAATTTTTTCTCAATCGGTTTAGGCGTATTAATTGACCAAACTGATCTCATTTGCAAGTTCGCTTTTTTTAATTGGTCTTCCGGCCAATTACCATCTTTCATCAATTTATAGTTAAAGATGTGTTTACCTTCTTTGTCTTTTCTGGCCCAAATTAGGGTTTCGTGGCTAGCGGTAAAAAAACGGCAGCTTAAATTTGGAGAGGCATTCGGCTTAAACCAAGCAATATCGTTTAATATGTGAAATTTATTAATTTCTAAGGCCAGACCGCATTGATAAATGGAGTGATAAGTTCCACTTACCCAAATAGTTCCATTGGGTTTTAAAATCTTTTTACATAGCTTTAACCATTCTCTATGAAATTCAAAATTTTTCTTTGTTCCATTACTTAAATCCCAGTCTCCTTTTTTTACACTAACCATTTTCCCGTTTTGGCAGGTGAAACTGCCGCTGGAAAGAAAATAAGGCGGGTCGGCAAAAATCATATCCACGGAATTCTCCGGAAACTGACTCAAGAGTTTTAAAGAATTACCCAAGTAAAGCTCAAAGTTTAGTTTTTCGTAGTAAGGTTTTAACATATCTTTATGGGATCGGGTTTTATTTGTATATCTTCATTAAGAACCCTTTGGCAAATTTTGTCAACAACTACGTACTTATTATTTTACTTCCCTATTCTTTTCACTTATGATGGCTTAATTCCAATTAGCTAATTTATCGTATAGCTTGGTTTCTTTTAATCTCCACATCATCATATCTTTACTTACCCAGTAATTTTTTGCTAATTCACTCCAAGATAAAGAGATAAGCCGTTCCGCTTTTATCAATTGTAAAGGCACTAATAATTCGGCGGCAAATTTATTAGCGGCCACCTCATCGGGATTTTTATTTGAAAAGTCTATTGTTCTGAAACCAGAATTATGCCCCATTAAAATATGCCCCAATTCATGAGCGATCGTATACCTTATCCTTGTTTCAGGTTTTTTATTATTATATATAATCTGAGTCGTTCCAACACTAAAACCATCCTCATCACCTAAATCTTTGCCTTGAACGGAAATTTTAAAGTCTACTTGTTTTAAAATTAAGTTTAGTCGAATTGGGGGAATTTTTTGAACACTTTGCTTAATAAGATTTCTGGCAAGTTTTAAAGCAAATCCATTGTCATTTGGTTCATCTTGAAAATTCATCTTTTGAAAGCCTTATGGCTTCATTAATGGCTTTATTAAATTTTGGGTTTTTAAGGGCCTTTTTCGAAGCACGGAAAGAAATATGAATTGATGGAACGCTAAAACCTTCAATTAATTCTTTCAGACTAACCTGTAATTCTCTAGCAATCTTGGATAACGTTCCAAGATTATTGATTTCTCTCTCGCCACTTTCATAAAGAGCGATTAATGAGGTAGAAAGTCCAAGTTTATTCCCCAACTCCTGTTGTGACGCCCCGACAGCTTCCCTTGCTTCTTTTATGTTTTTCCCAATTTTTTTGAAATTTAACTCCATCATGCTAGAGTTTAAACCAAAGTTGAAAATTTGTCAAATCTGCTTGTTGACTTTGTAAATATTTTTGTTACAATACAGACATAGTTACTAATTATTTTAATTTAATTATGGGTAAAAGTTCAGAATCTAGACGTAAAAATGAACCGGTCGTTAAATCTCGGGGGTCAACGGGAAGTTATGCCGCCAGTGGTGGTAATAATTCTATTAAACAAGACTGTCTGTTTAGTCTAAAATTTGAGCAAAAAGTCCCTACTCTCATGACTGTAATAGTTGGTCAATACGCTGTTTTGTTGCCGGATAATTCCAATCTTTACCTAAACGTGATTATTGACGGTCAAAGTGCCGGAAGATATTCAGGTAAAATGAGCAAAAAAGTAATTAAGTGTATTAGCGAGGGCTTTGTTTACGAAGGTAAGGTCATCTCTATTAAGGATAGCTCCCTGGCAGTAATCGAAGTTAAGGGCCGTGGATGAAAAAATTACAGATCAGTTAGAATTTTGGGGTCTCAATGGTTTATCAACAGCGCGCATATCCGGTTGTCCAGTCGTTGATTATTTAGATGATTGCGACAGCGCTTGTTATCCAACAAAACCTTCAAAGTACGAAGCGCTGACGTGT
This sequence comes from Candidatus Beckwithbacteria bacterium, assembly GCA_026397255.1. NCBI lineage: Bacteria > Candidatus Beckwithiibacteriota > Candidatus Beckwithbacteria bacterium. Next base: position 23,833 of record JAPLVF010000013.1, read on the forward strand.
GGCAGCAAAAAAGGGGCTCAATTTTTGGGAGACGCAAGGGGGGCGACATTAAACAACATTAAAGCGTTGAGGGTAAAAATTCCAAAACTGCCAATTTTCATCCCGGAATTACAACATGGTAGCAAGTACTTAGTTAATAATACTAAATTAGATTGGGTGGCAGTCAAAATTGACGAAGTTGTGTCAAAACATGATTTAAAAGTTGCCGCTGATATTCGTAAAAGAATAGGAATCGATTCAAAAACAAAAGTACTATTACTTGGTTACGGATCCGACCGGTTTTTAGAGAATTTATGGACAAACAGGAAGAAAATCTTTCCTCAAATCGCCAGCTTGAAAGCGGATCTTTACACGGCCATTGACTATTCAGTTTTTCTCGTTCACCCACACCTCGAGAGAGTTCTTAACGTTAAAAGAAGTTTGGTGACTTTTGATATTTTACAAAGGCTAGGAGTTCCGGTCGTGCCGCATATTTATTGGAGCGGGGAAAAAGACATGAAAAGATGGGCGTTCTGGCTGAACCAAAATTCTGGAGTAAATTTAGTGTCCATGTATTTAGGTTGGATTAGAAAAAGCGAATGGGTGAAAATATTTTCAGAGCTTAAGTGTCTAAATAAATCGCTTGAGAGAAAAATAAATTACTTGATAAGCGGGCCGGGCAATTTAACAGAAATAAAACCGTTAAAAGAAATTCTCGGAAACGTAATTTTAACAGACGCAGAATGTGCCTTGAATGCGGCACATCATAAATTAAGTCAAAATAAATTAAAAGTTACTTACTATCCATTCAAGGAAAATTTAGATTACCATACAGAATTAGTAAAAGCCGCATAAGGGGTGAGCAACCTGTGATAAGATAAATTTATGAAAAAAGTGATGGTGACGGGGAGCGGAGGGTTCATTGGAAGACAGCTGTAGGACGGAAGCACTATTTATAACTAGCAGGACAGTTTTTTGCCTTGGTAAAACCGGCTTTACGGGCTTCGGCTTCGGTGCAGAACCAACTATCGCCGTTGTGCAATTGAACATCAACCTTGTTGTAGTAACCGCAGCCAGGAAAATAATAGGTCATTTCGCCGCTGTTCTGACTGATATCAGCAGAATTTAGTTTAATGTTGCCTTTTATTTGACAATCCGAATTTTCCGGGTTAAACCTTTGAGTGCAGAGTTCGCTAAAGACCCCCAGTTTGGCCGCCCTGGCTTTTTTGGTGGCCGGCAATTAAAGCCGCCTTATTCCCGCCATATTGACTATGAACTTCCGACCAACCAGATGCCAGCATGTTTTCATCGACAGAACCGTCTTCAGTATAAACAAGAGAGATTAATCGGCTAGAATCGCGATAAACGACCTTGAGATAAATGTCTTTATTTGGATTTTTTGGCTCTTGCGGCAGGCATTACTTAATTGTAACTCAAGTGCAGAAATCAAGTTGTGTTAAGATAAGGAGTGTTGATGAAGGTTATTTTCTCTTACTTAATGACTTAACGATTAAATTTTGAGCCACAGCCGGATCTATGTGATCGGCTTTAATGAAAAGAATTTGGCGTTCAGGAAGATATTTCTCAGGCAAAAACCGCCAAATCATAGCAGGATCAATTTTAAACTCTGCTTTGGTATCAATAGGGATAATCGAATCGCCTTGCTGCGAAAGCCCGAGATCGCCTAATATAGTGTGAAATCCTAAACTCAGGTCATTGATTAATGAACGCCAGTTTTCCCGCTCTTGAAACGTAACCGGACTAACCAGAAAATAATATCCGGGGCGGGCTTTTATTTTCTGAGCGTCTTCAGGTTTACTCAGATCACAAAAACTAATTTGTTTTTCGCCAATTGCACCAATTTCCATAATTGAAAGAACGGTGGTTACTCGCGAGGTTTTTCTGCCTGGATGGAATAATTTATCCCAAGTTTCTTTAAAAGACATAGATTTCGGGCAGACGGGGAATTATACCAGGTTGGGGAAGAGAAAGCCTTTGATATCTAAAAAGTCAATTTTTTTATCCTTGACAAAAATCCTGTCTTTACCACTGATATCAATTTGCCTGGGAACATAAATTAAGCCGTTAATTTCCCTTAAATCATCCGGTAATACTTGTTTCTTTCGGGAAAAAGCTGAAAGTTTATCGGTAAAATCCTTCAGCGGACTCATCCTTTGTCGATGTAAAGCATAACTCGATTCTTTTGGTTTAACAAACAACTTTAAGATGCTTAATTTTGTTTGCTTATTTTGCTTCTCTACTAATGCCTCTAAGCGAGCTTGAGTATCATCCTTTTCCAACATTGGATTGGCGCCGCTTAAAATTAATAAACCTTCGTTATCCCCAATCACTGTTTTAACGCCGGTAAAAAATTTCCTTAATTTGAGAACGGCTTGTTTCATTGAATGAAATCTGCCTTCTCTAAATTCAATCGGCTGGTGAAGGCCAACAGCATTACCATGGTTATCTTTGGCCAACATCAGGGCGCAAAAACTGGCACCATGTATAAAAATTACGGCCGGATCTGTTTCAGTGGAAATAATATTCTCAGAATCTTTGATTTTTTCAAATCCGGGCGTGGTTTCATAGACAGTCGGATCTGCCGAGCGAACCTTAAAGCCACTTTTAGGCAAAGATTGCTGTAAATTTTCCGGAGAGGCGTAAGCAATTGTGGTATCAAATTTTTTTAGGACATCAAGTATAGGAGAAGGTTCAAGCGTTTGGGGTAAACCCCGGTTAATTTCAAAAAAATCCTGCATATTTATTATATGATAAGATAAGTTTATGAAAAAAGCGATGGTGACGGGGAGCTCGGGGTTTATCTAAAGACACCTGATAGAAAGACTGAAAAAGGAAAAGTTTAAGAAATTTGTCAATAGCCGCTTGACAACGTGCTATAATGAAATTACATAGACCCTGTTTCTGAATTGTCACCGTAAGGTGCGCGTTCTCAACTAACGTTGAGATAGGAACCAGGGTCGCTTTATTTAAACGGCCAAATATCTTCAATTCTTCTTGACCTTTTAAGCATAGTTAAATAATCAGAATCTTTTTTTGTAAAGTCAGAGAACACTGCCCCAGCTACCATATCAGCCAGTTGAATCAGCGTGTTTTGTCTTGAATCCACAAACTTTAAATCTTTAAAGATTTTACTGTTCTTATTGTCTAAACGCCTGGATAAATAAACTCTTAACTGATTCCTTAGGGTTCTCTCTCCTCTTTTATCAACTTTCAATTTTGCGTTTTTTATTGATCCGCCGCTTTGTTTCAAAACCTGCATGATTACATAGTTATAAAAATCTTCTTTATTGCTTCTTAATCTTTGGCTGCGAATTAATGCTTTGTTAACCATAATGGCTCTAACCCTAAACTTAAATGATCTGATAGCGTTGAAAAAGGCTTTGCGAAATTTTCTGTTGGTTTTATTGAACTTAAATTCGTATTTATCTTGTAATTTCAGTTTTCTCCTTAGTTCTTTAATTGCCACCGAGGTCTTTTCTGCTTCCAGGTTGTCATTGAAAATAACTAAGGCCAACACAAAAATATCGCTTGAGCCTTTTTGGAGCTTAAAACCTGGATCTCCGGATTCGTCAATAAAAACTATCATTAAATTATTTTATCACCTAAGGCCTGAAAAATATCAGTTGTGTGATAAGATAAGTTTATGAAAAAAGCGATGGTGACGGGGAGTTCGGGGTTTATTGGGAGAAAACTGATCAAGAGATTACAAAAAGACGGGGTGGAGGTAGTGGGGTTTTCTAGAAAAGAGGGGAAAAATATCACCAAAAAGGAAGATTTTGCGGGGTTGGGAAAGGTGGACACGGTGTTTCATCTGGCGGCAGTGTCGGGGTATAAGGACTGTGCGGAAAACACCGGTTTGGCGTATGAGGTGAATGTGGGCGGAACAACTAATGTTTTAGAATATTGCCGGAAAAGCAAGGCAAAATTAATTTTTCCCAGCACGTATGTTTATGACCAGCCTTATTCAGAGGTGAAAACGGAAACGAGTGCGACGAAGCCGACGACGCATTATTCTTTCACGAAATTCTTAGGCGAAGAACTCTGTCGTTTTTACACGCGGGTATTTAAAGTGAACAGTTTGATTTTACGAACAGCCAATGTGTTCGGATTTGGCCAAGAAGACAAGTATTTGGTGCCGATTATCTTTAATAATATTCTGGCAGGCCGAGAGTTTGAGCTGACCAAGCCGGAAATTGAACGGAGTTTTATTTATATTGCTGATTTGGTGGAGGCTTATGTCCGTCTGGCAGAAGCGAATAGCGAAAGCGGAGAAACATATAATATCGGACCGGAGAAGCCAACAACTTTGCAGGAATTGGTGCAGGCGATGGAGAAGGTAACCGGAAAGAAAGCCCGGGTAAAATATTCCGGCCAAGAGCGGCCAAATGAAGTGAATTTAAACCGGGTGGATACAGGTAAGATGAAAGCAAAACTTAACTGGCAGCCGGAAATCAGTTTAGAGCAGGGATTAAAACAATATCTGGAAAAACTTCATGAAGTTTAAAAAAACAGCATTGTCCGGTTACTATACTGACCAATATTTTAAATCCCGGGTAAACAAGCAAAAAACTTTACGCCAAGCAGACCCGGCAATTTTCCAAAAGGTCGCTCAATTTATCAACTTAACCGGCCCGGTTGGCGATATTGGCTCTGGGGCAGGAAATTTTCTTAAAGCCTGCGAGACAAGAGGCATTAAAGCAATTGGAATTGAGGGCTGCAAAGCCGCCGTGCTCTGGGCCAATAAAAATTCTAATAACAAAACTATCCGGCATGATTTAACTAAAAAACTGCCTTTTAAAGACAATTTTTTCCAGCTGGTGCAAAGCAATTCAGTCGTGGAACACTTAAAACCAGCCGCGGCCGACCAGGTGATCGCTGAAGCTTACCGAATTCTTAGGCCGCAGGGCCTTTTTGTTTGCAGCTGCCCGAATTATTTTGACTGGGCAGAAAGATTCCCGGAACATATTAACCTCTATACGCCGACAAGATTAAGGCAAGCGCTGAAAAAGCATAAATTCCAAATAGTTTATGAGCATTTCAGCTTCAATTTGTCATTACTCACTCCCTGGGAGAGATTTAAAGAGAATGTGCCGACCGGAAAGTGGCGCCTGATGACGAAAAAAAACTCAAGGTTAATTAATTTAATTTTGGCGCCAATCTGGCTGCCGGTAAGACTCATTAATAAATATATTTTAAACTGGGAAACATTAGATATTGTGGCAGGAGAATGTTATTTTATCGGCCGGAAAAATTAAAAGAATTCCAAAGATGCGGCAATCTGTAAACAAATGTCTTTATATTGGTTGCGGACGTCCTGGGCGGTGCCATTCCAGGTAAGGTTAAGAATATAATCGTTGTGGTCAATAAAGATGGAAAAGATGTCATTCCCCTCGCCCAGACTGCTGAAAAACAGACCGGCGGAGTTAGCGATCACTAACTGACGGGATTCACGGCCCTGATCGGTTAAGGCCGTAACTGCCGGAAAATTGGCTAAAGCGTAGTTACCTTTCTTGGCGGCAGTCGCAATAAAAATGACGTGGGGAGCAGACAATTTGTCTTCAGCAACATTACTGAAAGTAACGACTCCCGGATTCTGGTTTTGATTAATGACGGACCAATCAAAGGGGTGGCGGAGTTTATAACGAAAAGTTTCATTGGAATAATATTTCCAGTTGGTATAAGTGGGTTTAGTCACGGCTGAAGTAGTCGCAACAGGCGAAGCAATTCCGGCGGCTGACGGAGAAGCTGAAGGTTCGTTGATTACTGGCTGAGGAGCAGCTGATTGACAGCCGCTGAAAACCAGCAGGCTGAAAATTAAACAGCCGGACCAGAAAAACTGACGATACACAGCTTTTTTTATACCAACTGGGACTAAAAAAGACAAGAGGGGTTTTATCAGCTTCCAAACCTCGCTTTTGGGATAATGGTATTTGGTTAAAGCTAACCAACGGGCTTTTAAGGCTAATTTTTCCTGGGTTTTTAAATTTTTTAAAGAAATGGCCGAAGCAGTATTCACCCGGTAATAAAGCAGAGGTTCGGATAGGTTGGCGGTCTGGTATTTGGCAACAATTCTTAAAGCTAATTCATAATCCTGAGCAAAAGGGAAGGTGTCGTCATAACCATCCAGGTCAAAAATAATTTCCCGCCGGACCAGCCAGGTGGGGTGAATAAAGGGACAGTATTTAAGAATATTGGCCCGGATATGCTGATGATCCTGAGGATTTGTCTTGAGGCCAACTTGTTTACCCTGACTATCAATTAAATAAGCGGCTGTGCCTAACAAGACGATGTCCGAATGGCTGGTCATATACTGCAGCTGTTTGGCCAGACGGGTCGGGAAACTGATGTCGTCGGCGTCCATGCGGCTAATCAGCGGGGTTTTGACCTGCCTTAAGGCTTTATTTAAGGATTTAGTTAAACCAAGGTGGTGCTGATTGGTAATGATTTTGATGCGATTGTCTTTTTTGGCAAATTTAGCCAAAATCCGGGGAGATTCATCACTGGAACAGTCGTCAACAATATAAAAAACAAAGTCGGAAAAAGTTTGAGATAAAATACTAGTGATGGCTTGGGCTAAAGTGGTTTCGTTGTTATAAACGGTCATCAAGACGCTTAACTGCATATATATTCATAGTATACTATCCTCATGAAAGCGTTTATAACCGGCATTTCCGGGTTTTCCGGCTCCCATCTTAAACAACTATTGGAAAAAGAAAAAATTCAGGTCAGCGGCTTGTATAGTGATTTAAGGGGTAAAACCGGCTTAAAAAAAATTGTTGAAAAAGTTAAGCCTGATTGGGTGTTTCATTTAGCCAGCCCGGTAATAAGAAGCAAGCAAATGATTGATGAGGGTTTGGCGAAAAATCTGGAAGTGGATTTATTCGGGACAGTGAATTTAATCGAAGCCCTGGCCGAATTAAAAACCATGCCGAAACTGCTGATTACCGGTACGGCGGCGGAGTATGACCCGGAAATTAAGGCGGCGAGGCAAGAAACCGATGCCTTAATCCCCAATTCCAGCTACGGCTTGAGTAAAATGACCCAGGAGTTAGTCAGCCGGAAGTTATGCCAAAGCTATGACATCCCTTTGATTTACGCCCGGTCGTTTTTATTAATCGGGCCGGGCCAGAAACCGGGCTTTGTGATTAACGACTGGTGCCGGCAATTAGCACAAAGTCAAAAAAAGTTAATCACCGGCAATTTAAGCATCAGGCGGGATTTTACGGATGTGCGTGACGGAGTCGCGGCCTACTTATTACTCATGAAAAAAGGCAAGCCGGGAGAAGTTTATAATGTTTGTTCGGGCCAAAGCCGGGAATTAAAAGAAGTTATTCTGGCATTAAAACAGGTGGTGAAAAATGATTTTATCGTTGATGAAGATAAAAATAGATTTAAGAATAATGATCCACTGGAATTATTCGGCGATAATACGAAATTAAAGGCTTTGGGGTGGAAACAGAAATTTTCTTTGGAAGATAGTTTGAGAGAGACACTGGATTATTGGTCCAGTAAGGTCCGACCTTTTTGAAATCTAAGATCCGTTAAGGTCGGACCTTAGAAAATCAAGGAGTCACCTTCTACATTCCAAAAAGGTCAGACCTTGTAAGGTCTGACCTTTTTAAACGCTTGATAGTAGCGGGAAGCGGTTTTGGACCAGGAATAATTTTTCGAAACTAACTGATAACCATTTTCACCCATCACAGCTAAAGACGGGTTTTGCAGAGCTAACTTCATGGTACGGGCTAAGGCTGGAGCGTCTCCGGCAGGAACTAAGTAACCGTTAGCCTGATTAACAAATTTAGCGACACTGCCGACTTGAGTGGCAATTACCGGCAACTGATGCGCCCAGGCCTCAAATAAAATCAAGGGGTGGCCTTCGGCTAAAGACGGCAAAACCAGACAGTGGGCCCGGAATAATTCTTTGTCTAAATCCGCTTGGCTCAACACTTTAAAACCAGGACCAAATAAGTGCAGTTTTGTTTGGGGAAACTGTTTTTGCACGAGTGAAAAAGCTTCTTGTAAAACCGGAATCCCCTTCCGCGGCTCGTTGCGGGCGACGGTTAAAAAAGTAAAATTACCCCACTTCGCCCCCACTTCGCCAGAGGCTACGCGGGGCAAGCTGACTCCGTTGGGGATAAATTTGGCATCTTTTAAGGTCAGGTCGTCGGTTATAACCAAATTATATTTGAATTTTTGGGTGATTAATCTTTCTAACCACTGGAGGCGGCTGCCGAAACCAATCGCCACTAAAACCACCGGAGTTTTTTTCACTAATTTAATTAATTGAAGGGTAATTGCCGGCAGCCAGGTAGAAGCGAGGAAAATATCCGGCTTGAACTTTAAACAATAAAAGAAAGACTGAATTATAAACCAAAAACGACCAAGAGGATTAAAAAAAGGCAAAGCTGGTCCGAGGCGGATAATTTTCAAACGATTATTAAAATAAGTTTCGTTGTTAGCAAAAATTTTACCCTCGTAACGCAAGGTCCGGGTGACAACGGTAATTTGGCAATGATGGTCTTTAACCAAACGGCTGGTTAATTCCCAAAATAACTTCTGGCCGCCGCCGATAAGCGGCTGCCAGGCATCGCAAATAAAAACAAGGTTCATGTTAATCGTTGACTAAGCGATATTTGATAATCGTAAACACCAAGTCCAGGCCGTCGCGAAAACGGATTTTCTTTCCCTGAAGACGGGTGCGCGGGTGGAAACTCACGGGAACTTCAGCAATTTTAAAACCTAATTTTAAGGCTTTGACCGTAAACTCGGCGTCAAACTCAAACTGAACAGAACGGAGGTTAATTTTGGTTAAAACCTCTTTGGTAAAGGCTTTATAGGCAGTATTAATATCGCTGACCCAGTGGCCGAAAAGAAGCCCGGTTAAGGTGCTGGTAATCTTGGTCGCCAACCAACTTTTAAAAGGGATTTTGGTTTGGGAATTTAGAATTCTTGAACCGTAAACAATTTTGGCTTGGTTGCTAAGGATCGGCTCTAAAAGCAGGTGAAATTCCTGCGGATCAAGCTCCAGATCAGCATCCTGAATAATCACAATGTCGCCGGTAGACTGTTTTAAACCTAAGCGGATAGCCGCCCCCTTACCTAAATTAATCGGCAGTGATAAAACTTTAAGGTTCGGAATTTTTTGAAGTTTGGCGTTGATTTGCTGACGGCTATCATCAGTGGAGCCATCATCAACCACAATAATTTCTTTGGTAATATTTTTAAGTTTTACCGCCCTAACTTTTTCAATTAAAGCGGCAATTGTCGCCTGTTCGTTGTAAACCGGAATGATTACGGACAATTTCATAACTGTTTACTTATTACAGACAAATAAACTTTCTTGGTTTCATTGTAAATTTTTTGCCAAGTGTAGTGATTAGATAACTTTAAGGCTTCCAGTTGTTTTTGACGATAAAGTTCTTTGTCAGTTAAAAGACGTTCAATTTGCTTAGCCAAATCACTTTCGTTCCCCGGCTTAAAGAAAAGCGTCCCCTGGCCAAAATTGGTAATTTCCTGATTAACCGGAATACTGGCTAAAACGCAGGGTAGGCCGCAGGCCATGGCTTCAATCGTCGCCAAACCAAAGCCTTCCACAACCGACGGCAGGCAAAAAATCCGGGAGCGGGACAATGTATCAATTAGTTCATGACGGGAGAGATAGTCAACAATTTTGGCTTTATCTGTTAAACGGAATTCCTGAATAAGTTTAAGTAAATGTTTCTTTTGCGGGCCGCGGCCGATGATCAATAAACGTAACGGCAGATTATCCAATAAAGACATTGCCTTAATTAAAACATCAATCCGTTTGGTTTTAACCAAACGCGCCAGGCAAATAATTGTGGTTTTAGTAAACTTTTCCGGGGAAGAAGTGAAGCTAAACTCTTTCGGGTCAATGCCGCCGTGAACGACAACTAAATGATCAGTTTTAACTTTGGCTTTTAACAGCTTGGTTTTGGTGGAATCGCTTAGGGCAATCACCCCGTCCCAGGACAGTTTTAAATAAAGTTTTTCCATCAGCCAGCCGGTGATGCCGACAAACCAACCAAAATCCAGCCAGTTTTTTCCTAAAACATCCGGCACCCAGATTATTACCGGCTTGGTTTTAAGCCGAGCCGCCAAAAACGCCGGCAAGTAAGTGACGACATTGGAAGCTTCGACTAAATCAAATTTGGTAAACAGGGCTTTAATTAAAGATCTAAATAAATAACCGGTCCGGCTGAACACGGATAAAGGCGTAGCCGGCACCTGCCGGGAAGAAGAAGCAATCACTTTAACTAAAAAATCTTTTTTAGCCTGTTTAATGATGTAGTATGCCCGGGCCTCAACTCCACCGGTAAATATCAATTCGTCGTTTTTAGGGAAAAACTCGGTTAAAAACAACAATTTCATTTCTTTTTTTCCTGATTCAAGGCAATCATCCGGACCAGTTTAGTCAAATCGTGGCGCAGGTTTTCCAGCAAAACATTAGTCCGAAAAATAAGATAAAACAGTAAAATAATGGAGGCATAAATAACGGCGTCACTGCCCCGGTTAATACCTAATTGCTTAGCAACAATCGAGGTTAATTCCGGTTCAAAGACGCCCAGTAAAGCCACAATAAACAAACCAAACCAAAAACTGCCGCTAGCTAAAGTTAAACTGCCGTCTTTTAATCTTAAGAAAACCCGGGAAGCGGCAAAAAGCAGAAAAACACTGAAAATAATCTGAACCGGCAAAAAGGACATAAGTTTACCTTAATAATCTTAGCACCAGGCGGAACAAAATGGCAAATACATTACCGGGCTTGACGCCTTTACTCAATGAATAATCAGTATAAATAACTTTTATCGGCACTTCGGTAAATTTCAGCTGATGGTATTTGATTTCCCGGAAAAATTCGTTGCTGACTTCCATCCGTTCGGTCTTTAATTCAATTAATTGAATCGCTTTCTTATTAAAGCCGCGAAACCCGGATAAAGAATCCGTAGTGCTAACGCCGAAAAAAACTTTGGTTAATAAATTAAAGGCCTGATTGTTAATTTTTCTTAAAAACGGCATTTTGCCGATTTGACTTAGAAGACGGCTGCCGATAACCACATCGGCCTGGTGATTCAGTAGTGGATTTAATAGTTTAATTAAATCAGCCGGGTCGTGCTGGCCGTCCGAATCCATGGTGATGGCAAAGTCCGCGTTAATTTTTTCGGCATAGTTAAGACCGGTGGCTAAAGACGCACCTAAACCCCGGTTAATCACGTGAGTTAAAACCGTGACGCCGGCAGTCTTGGCGACTGGAGCGGTTTTATCGGTCGAACCATCATTAACCACGCAAATTTCTGATTCGAGCGGAAAGGCAACCACGGTTTTTTTCACTTCCCGTAAAACCTGATCAAGAACCTTGGCTTCATTTAAGGCAGGCAGAATAATTAAAAGTTTCATAAACTTAATAAACCATCGGCTAATTTTACTTTTGGCTGCCAGTGAAGATTTTTGACGGCTAAATGGTTTGCCAAAACACTCCGGACAATATCCCGGCCGCGGGCCGGAACCAATTTGGCTTTCAGCTTAGTTTTACCATTCCCGCATAACTTTAATAATTGATTAATGGTCGTTTCCTGACCGGTGCTGATATTAAAAATCCCCGATTGGGAAAACGATAAAGCCCGAATCATGGCGGTAACGACATCGGATACATGAATAAAATCCCGTGTCTGTTGACCATTGCCGTAGATTAGCGGCGTGATCCCACGTTGAATTTGATTTAAGAAAATTGGGACAACCCCGCCTTCGGCCGAACTGTTCTGAAACGGACCGTAAACATTAGCCAAACGGAAAATCACTGTCGGGAAAAATTTTTTAAATTGACGGCAATAAAGCTCACCGGTCAACTTAGATAAACCATAAAGAGAAATTGGTTTTAACGCGGAAGTTTCCTGAATCGGAAAGTTCCGGACTTCACCATAAACCGCGGCTGAAGAAGTAAATATTAATTGTTTGACTTGAGCGGCTTTGGCCGCCTCTAAAACATTATAGGTACCGATAATATTATTATGGATAATTTTGTCCAGCGTGCCGCTGACGCGGCTTTCCGCAGCCAAATGATAAATTACTGCCGGTTTAATTTTTTGAATCGTGTCAACCAGTTTTGAATCAGCAATATCCTGCCGGATGACGCTAATAGAACCGGGCAAGCGGTTAGAGCTGGGAGAAGAAAAATTATCAATTACAAAAATTTGATAATTTAAATTAGTTAACTTTTTCACCAGATGAGAGCCGATAAACCCCAAACCGCCGGTGACGATAATTTTTCTGGTCATGATATCCAGTACCCCCGGGAAAACCTAATAAACGCCCAGCTTAACAGCAGAACTGAGGCTATCAACCAAAGTATTTTCACTAATTTAGACTTAGTTGCCGCCACGAAATAAAACAAAGGGAAGGCGGTTAAGACATAACGCGGCATTGAGGCAAAACTGCCGGTCAAAGTCGGCAGCAAATAGGCAGGAATAAGAAACAACAGATAACTTGTCCGGAATTTTTTCAATAAAGCAGAGATAATTAAAACCAGAAAAATCAGGGAAATTAAAAATTCAAAAACCAGAACCGGGTAAATCTCATTTTGCGGACTGACCCCGAAAAACATTTTTAGGTAGCGAAAAATAACCTGATAAATCATGACAAAAGTGTCTACCTGGCGGCCGGAACCAAAGCCCGGCTGCGCCGTGACAAAAATTAAGAAATTATGGAAACGGTGCTGTAAATAAGCCAAGTACAAAAGTAAGCCGGAAGCGCTTAAAAAAGAGATTTTGAATAATGCCAGGAGATGATTTTTTTTATTTACCTGATAATACTCCCACAAAATCAGCGGCAGCAAAAAAATGCCGACCAAGCGGGTAGCCGAGGCCAGACCGGCAATTATGGCGGCAGGGATAAACCGCCGGGTCCGGGCTGAATAAAGGCAAAGAGCGACTAAAAAAAGGAACAAAGATTCAGTATAGACGCTGAAAAAGAAAAAGCTGGCCGGAAACAATAGCAATAGTAACAACGACCAACGGAGAGTTTTGACGGAATAATCCAAGCGGCCCAGCTTAATAAAATAATAAATAAAACCAATCAGGCTTAAATGGGAAATAATCAGGCCGGAAAGCAAGTGGTTATGGGTAAGCAGGCTTAAAAATTTAATTAAATTTGGGTAGAGCGGAAAAAAGACCTGGGTTAAACCATAAAGATAACCTTCCTGGGCAATACTAAGGTAATGGACGCCGTCAAAATTACCCCACAACCACAGCCAATCCGGCCCCTTGGGCTGCAAAAAAAGGTCCCAGTAAGGAAAACTACCCTTAAAGGGAACAAATTTTATCGCCAAACCGGCCACTAATTGTAAAAACAGACGGACGATTAAGGCTAAACCTAAAGCCTGGACAAATAATTTATTGTTGGTTAAGAATTTTTTCATAAACTTTTAAGGTGGCGTGAGCAGTTGCAGCCCAAGAGAATTTAGCTGATTGAGTTAATCCTAACTGACGGTATTTTTCCCGTAAAGCGGAGTTTAGCCAAAAATTATTTAAGGCTTCGGCTAATTCAGATGGATTGGCAGGATTAATTAAAATTGCCGCCGAACCGCTGATCTCCGCCAAAGATGTGTCTTTAGAAGTAATTACCGGACAACCACAGGCCATGGCTTCCAAAACCGGCAGGCCAAAGCCTTCGGCCAAACTGGGCTGACAATAAACTGTGGCTAAATTATAAACTGACACTAACTCATCTGTTTTAACAAAACCCAGGGTAATAATCTTATGGGGATTGGCTTTGGCTAATTCCTGAAATCTTACCAAGGCTTGGTTTTCCGGGTGATGCTTAGCAAAATCATGACTGACAGCCTGTTGGCCGACTACCACTAAGGGAAAATTTAATTTAAGGCAAGTTTTGGCTAAAAATGGTAAATTTTTATTGAAATTAACATCACCAACATAAAGAATAAATTTTCCCGGCAACCCAAAATTGTTGCTTGGTTTTATCGGCTTAAAAACCGGGTCGGGAGCTAAATAAACCACATTAACTTTGTCAGCGGAAATGCCGGTAAATTTGACAATGTCTTTTTTAGAAATTTGAGAGTCAGTGACAATTGCCGAGGCTGATCGTAATTGATTTTTTTGGATTAACCATCTGAGCTTGCCTTTAATTCCCGGTGGGAACTGGTCTGGAAATTTTAAGGGAGTTAAGTCATGAACCGTAATGACATAAGGGAAACGATTAATCAAAGGCAGGCTGAAATGGAAGGGATTAAAGCCCGGATAATGAACTAAATCAGCCAGCGAAGGCGCCTTTTTCTCAAATTTAATTAATTGAAGTGAAGGGATTTTTTCCAGTCCGGCGATTAAACGACGGGTATAAAAACCAATGCCCCGGAAGGAACTGGCAGAATTAAAACAACTGATATCAATGCCGATTTTCATGATTAAGCTCCCAAAATTTAAGATAAATTACCGGAAAACGCAAAGCCGACATTAAAGAAAAAATAAAACCGGGCAGGCCATCGACAAAACCTTTATGGCGAAAGTAGGTAGAAAAAAACCAAACCTTAGGTTTAATAATAAAATACTGAAAACACAGCCAAAGGCTTGGTTTAAAATTCTCTTGTTTAAGTTTAGCGGCAGCCAAAGAGGTGTAGCGATTAAAGCGGGTGAGATAACGACTAAAATGGCGGTCAGAGTAATGAATGATAGGATTGGTAAGATAACCGACCGGACCGTCAATGATAATCTGCTCATGAACAGTTTCACAGGGAAAACTCCCCTTACCGTTAAGAAAAAGACGGATAATATAATCAGGATATTGGCCGCCTTTAGTTAAAAACCTGGTCAGAAAAAAATTTTTTCTGGGAAGATAATAGCCATTAAATTGAGGGTGTGGTTGGTTGATTATTTTTTTAATTTCCCGAGCCAATTCCGGACTGACTCTTTCATCGGCATCCAGCTGTAAAATCCATTTACCGCTAGCTTTATCCACTGCCAACTGTTTATTAATATGAAAAATCGGCTTATTGGTCACCTGAAAAACTTTGGCGGAAAAAGTTTTAGCAATCTCTCTGGTTTTATCCTGTGAACTACCGTCAACAATAATAATTTCGTCAGCTAAAGTTTTAACTGATAATAAGCAGTCTTTAATATTAGCCGCCTCGTTATAGGTGGCTAAAACTACACTAAGCGATATTTGCATAATAAGTAAAACGCCTGCAGGCCGTCTACCCAGGTAATTTTTTTTCCTTCGCAAAATTCGCGGCCGGAATAAGAAATCGGCACTTCGTAAATTCGGATTCCCTGTTTTAAAATTTTACTGGTAACTTCCGGCTCAAAACCGAAACGGTTCTCTTTCAAATCCAGGGAAAGTAATAGTTTTTTAGGAAACAATTTATAGCCGACTTCCATGTCAGAAATAGTGGTGTTGTAAAAAAGATTTGTCAGAAAAGATAAAAATCTGTTTCCGGCTAAGTGCCAAAAAAGCATATTCCGATGCGGCCCCAAAAACCTAGAGCCATAAACAACTGCCGCCTGGTTATTTAAAACCGGGGTAAGTAATAACTTAATATCCTCCGGATCATATTCCAAGTCCGCATCCTGGATTAAGACATAGTCGCCGGTGACTTGTTTAAGGCCGGCCCGAATCGCTGCCCCTTTACCTTGATTTTTGGATAAATTAATCGTTTTAATTCCGGAAATTCCGGCAATAATTTTTTTGGTCGTATCAGTCGAACCATCGTTAACGACAATAATTTCCGGGGAAATTTTGGTTAATTTCTTAACCTTAGTAATAATCTGACGAATTGTCCCGGCTTCGTTAAAACTGGGAATAATAACTGATAATTTCATAGACGCTGTAAATCGGGTTTAGTGGCCGAATATAACCACTGTTTGCCGTCACTGCCGGCAAACTGCATTTGTTGGGTGGAAGGATAATAAGCTTTAAAAATTAAGTCTGTCTGATGATTTAGCTTTAATCTGATAAGCTGGATTAATTCCCCGCGCCCGTCGATAACGTAAAAAGTCGGCTCCGGCGCTTTGTCCTGATAACCGATTAAGTTCTTGTCCGAGTCAAAAAACTGAAGGGTTAAATCAGACAACCGTCCGTTAGGATCAATTTCCACCCGGGCCGGAATGGTTTTGTCTTTTAACTTAAACTGGCAAAAATCCCGGCAGTCAACCTTAATCAATAAAGGATCAATTGAGGCAAGCGGTGTTCCTAATTCCGACGCCTCATATTTTAAACTAGTAAAAGCGTGAACAAACCGGCTAAGACTAATCCGCCGGTAGCCAGAATCGACAAAAACCTGATAAAATACAAGCAGTAGAAGCCAAAGCAAGGAAAGACAAAGAAATAACCAATGGCCAACAAGTTTATTCATAAAATTATCCGATCCAAGAGAATTATATCATTAATTATCGTTTGGGCCCTGATAATTTTAGGGGTAACTTTAAGGGGATTTAAGGCCGATATTTATCCAACCGATAACAACGACGACGGCTTGTTTTATGCTTGGGCCGGAATTTCTTTCTGGGATAACCCACTTAGACCGATCACCCATTCAATTTTTGACAATAACAATCCGGCGCTTGTCTGGCGGTCACAATTTAGAGATTTTATTCCGTTAGAAAGATTTGGTCTGAAGCTGGTTGAGCCTTGGCTGGACCATCCGCCGTTAGGCGCGGCAATTATCGGCCTGCCGGCCCGATTATTGGGCTACCGGGGCTTTGAACCGATTCCCCAGATGATTGTCCGCTTGCCGGCCTTAATTGCCAGCATCTTTACTTTATTTTTAACTTATCTTTTAGGGAAAAAACTATTCGGGGAAAAAGTCGGACGATTGTCATTATTATTTCTCGCTACCGTTCCTTATTATGTCATCAGTCAGCGGCAATCCTTCTTAGAAAATATTTTAACGCCGGTGGTTTTAGCCGCCTTAATTTTCTTACACGAAAGCAAACTATTACCAGCGCTAATTTTGGCCTTCTTTTGCGGCTGGATTAAAGTGCCGGGTTTTGCCGTCCCTCTGATGATCGCTGTCTGGCTACTGCAGAAAAAACAACTAAAAGCGGCGATGGCTTTTGTCGGAACAGGAATTTTATCCGTAGTCACTTATCTTATTTACGGTTTTGCGGCCGACAGAAATGCGTTTTTATTTATTTTGACCAATCAAGCTGACCGAGGCGCTTTTGTTAATTCAGTCTTTGATGCAATTACTAAGCCTCATTTTTACGGCGGGTTTAACGACGGCTGGTATGTTTTAGGCTTTATCTTCAGTTTTTTAATGCTGACAAAATTTAAAAAAGAATCTTTTAAGTTTTTTAATTGGTTTTTAAGTATGTGGCTGTTGCTGCTTTTTTTAATTGCCGGCCGCTATAATAATTCGCCCTGGTACTGGTTTCCTTTGATTCCTTTTTTCTCCATTTCCTTAGGTTATTTTGCTAATCTTCTCTTAAAAAAACACCATTTGTTTTTGGTTTTACCTTTTTGGCTCTTAGGTTTAACCGGTTTTGATTTGTTAAAAATTAACCTCAACCCGAATTATTTGCGTTTGGCAACGATATTTTTCTTTATTCCATTTGGACTGAATTTAAAAAAAATTACTGTTTGGCTGACGCGATTATTGCTAATTGCTTTGGTTTGCCTAAATATTTATGTAATCTTACGTTACCCGACGATTCACTGCCGGGAAGAAGAGTGCCTGGCGCCGACAAAAATAATTCTAAATTATGAATAAGCAAAGAATTTTTCATTTGGTGGTTTTGGGAATAGTTATGCTGGTGTCTTTCCGGATTGCCCAAGCAAGAAGCCTATCAATGCATTTCGTGGATGAAGAAGATCATATGACGATTGGTCGACTGACCAACAGAGGATTCAAACTTTACCAGGATATCCAGTCAAACCATCAACCGATTGTCTATTTTACTTCGGCTAAACTGCAACAATTACTTAATCCGCCGAATATTTTTATGCTGGTCCGCCGCCACCGGCAGGCAATGTTTGTTTACGGAGCAATCTGGAGTTTACTGATTGTCTGGCGTTTTAAAACCGTCGGTTTAATTTTCGTAATCTTTTTTGAATTTTTAAAGTATTATCTCTTCGGCAATCTTTGGTTAATGGAGGCGTTTGCCGCATATCCGGCAGTGTATTTATTCGGAACAATGCTGCAGGTTTGGTTTAAAAATCAAAATATTAAAAAATCCGAACTTGTCTTTTTAGGCATATGTTCGTTTTTAGTTTTGTTTAATTTGGTGCCTTTGTGGCCATGCTTAGCTTTTATGTGGCTGCTCTTTTTATTAAAAATTAAAAAGAAAATTTTTTGGATGGTAGCGGCATTATTAACATCAACGCTAATTTTTTTCACACTGTCCCGGTATTCCGTCGCTGATTGGTTTATCAGAACAGTCTATAACAACTTTGTTTATGCCGTCCCGACCATGTCACCATTGCATGGACCCGGTGACTGGTTAAAAATGATTTTTTTCCCGTTTTTGGCCTACTTTACCCCCAACTCTTTGCAGGCGCAATTTATTAGTTTATTTTTCAGCGTCTATCTGTTGGCCGTGGTCTTTAAACGAAAATTGTTAATAATTTACCCCTTACTGCTTCTGGCTAATAACCGGGTACTATCGCCCGGCACGGTTTATTATGAAGGTTTTCATTTACTCCCCTGGCTGGGATTAATGATTTTTACTTTCAGTTTCTGCTTAAAAACAATTAAATTTAAATTTTGGCCGGTTTGGTTAATTTGGGCGATGATTTTACTGACTAATAAAAACATGGCCTATTTTTGGAAAACTGACCCAAATTATGAATACTATGTAAATTATTCCACTTTTGACGATTTAAATTTTGCCATAAAAATAATCAACCAGGAAGGCCAAAAAATGGCGGTTTCTGTTTTAACTAATGAGGTTTTAGTCCAATGGAAAACTTTAACCAGCCCAGCGACTAAACAAGTGGTTAGTTACGCCTGGGAGCGGAAAATTCCGGCATTAAAAGAAGAGTATAGTCGGGTTTTTAATATCAATAATCCTAATCCGCCGGAATTTATTTACGGCGAAATGGAACGTGAGTTAGTTCAAGCTAAATACCATTCTCTTTCCCGGGACGGAAAATCGACGGGATTATTTATCAGAAAAGATATTTATGGAAAAATTACTCCTGAGCAATGGGAAGCGTTAGCGACCAGAAGATTTAGTCGCTGATGGTGACATTGGCAAACTGATAGGCATTAGTCAGGCCGGCGGTATCCGGAGGAGTCCAGAGTGCAGTCTGCTGAAATAAGACCGGATCAATCTTTAAATATATTAACGGGTAAAGATAGGTAGAATCATGAACTCCGGATAAATTTATTGGCTCAGAATCTTCAGAATTTTTAGTTAATTTTAATAAATTTTCTTTTAAGCCAATCGGCAGACTGGAGGTAACTTTAACAGGATAAACTTGGAGATATTGATAGCCGGCATAAGCAACATTAATAAAATAGATTACAGCAATTATGGGTAAGAATTTTTTAATTTTAGTTAGTCCGACAGAAGCTAAAATTAAGATAATCGGCAATAAAAATAATGCCCGGGTGGAATGAGGCGCATCAATCGTTATTGCCGAGGTTAGGGGGGCTAACAGCAACCAGCTGATAAATAATAATTTAGGCTTGGTTAATTTAAGCAAGCCGATAACCGCTAAAATAATTTCGATGGCGTAGAAATTGCCCACTCCGGGAATTTGATGCCACGGATGATTGTCTCCTTTAAAAATTAAAAATTGAGGGGAAAAAGTGTTTAAATAATTCCTGGCAGTTATTTTACCGAAATAAATATATTTATTGAAAAATAATTTGGTTTTCAGAGGATTTTGTTGATATTGAATTGTCCGCTCGCGATTATAGGTGTCGATTAAATAAGGATCGGAAAAAACCGTAATTGCCTGCTTTTGCTGGGAAACCCGCCAGATACCGGCAAAAACTCCTAGGAAACAACAAATAAACAAAACAGAGGCAATTATTCCCGGACGGTAACGCCAAAAGAAAACCAGGGAAAACAAGGGGATAAAAATTAATGCCGAAGAATAAGCCAGACAGGCTAACAGCCAAAAGAAAAAGCCAAGGGTTTTTTTCTTTAATAACAGCCAAAGACCGACGAGAAATAAGGCCAAAGCTAAGTTTGCCTCAAAAGCAATCCGGGAATAAAAAACTGCCCAGGGATTTAATGCCAAAAAGAAACTGGCCCATATATTTTTTGAGATAAAGTAAATAGCGATAACACTAATTACTCCGGAAAGAGCTGACCAGAAACGGATGGAAAAATCATTAAGGCCGAAAAGTTTAACCGGTAAAACCGTGGCATAGATATATAAAGGCATTTTATAATCACCGATAGATTTAAAAGCTAGCGGCCAAGAGACACCATGTTCGTCTTTCCCGGTTTTTAAAATCGAGTAGGCATTATAACCAATGGCGGCTTCATCACGGTTTAATGCCGGCGGCAAACTATCCAAGCCGGCAAACCGGATTAAGGCAGCCATTAAAACTATTACTAAAAAGAATTTAGACAAATAGCCTCCTGAGGACAGACTGACGGCAGATAATAATAAAATTTTTGATTGGCTGGGAATAAACTTAAATCATTTAAATAGAAAGCAAAATATAATTCCGGCTGGTATAACCGATTGCTAATATAAACCGGCTGAACCGGCAGTCTGTCTTTAAATTGCAGGGCTGCTTGTTTATACGGCAAAATCCAGGCAGCGGCTGACCGACCGGGATAATGAATAAAATAGTCATGTAAATAAAAAGATAAATTTAAAATTAAAGCCAGGCTAAAAATAATGCTAATAATGGTCTTAAACCGGCTCCAGCCTAAGCCAATCAGCCAGGCTAAAGGAATCATCAGATAAATTGCCCGGGAAGCATGCGGAGTTTCGTTTACTAAGGCGGCGATTGTCGGGCTTAATAATAACCAAGCCAATATCAGCCAAACTTCTTTCCGACGGTAATTTAATAAAGCCACGAGGCCGCTGACCAATAAAATTCCCTGTACCAGTAGCAGTTCACCGCCAAAGCCGGAATGATGGCGAAGATTGGGGTCGCCGCTGACTAATAAGAACTGCGGATCAAAATAAGATGAGTAATTAAGCAGAAATTTTTTAATTCTTTCCGGCTTTCTTTCAGTTGAAGTAATTAAATTATCATTGGAAAGACGGTACTGCTGACTGGCCGCATAATAAGGCGATTTAATTAAAATAATCAGGCTGACAATAATTAAGAGCAAGCCTAAAAAAAACTGTGTTAATTTAGTCCGGCTGTAAAGCAAAAAAGCCAAGACAAACAAAACCGGGGCTAAAATTCTCAAACTAAAATAGGTGTAAATGCCTAAAATAACGGCAAGGCTGGATAAAAATACCCTTTTTTTGATAATTAAATAAACGGCTAAGACTAACCAAAATAAAGACAGGTGCGATTCCATGCCGATGCGGCTGAAATGAATGCTCCAGGGCATAATTAAAAAGCTCACCGCTACATATGGACCAAGCCATTTAAATAACAGCCAGGCGATTCCCAATGAGGCTAATAGCGACGGCAGTCGGATGGTTAACTCGGAAATATTAATGACTTTACCCAAAATCGTTACCAGCCAAATATAAACCGGGGCCTTGTAGTCGCCGTAAGAAATAAAAATCGGCTGAAGCCAGGAATGACCGTTAAGGTCTTTACCTGTTTGCAACAACGAACGGGCATCTAAGCCAATGGCAACTTCATCCCAATAAAGGCTGACAGGAATTTTCCCAAACTGATAAAAACGGGCAAACAATCCCAGAAGCCCTAATCCAAATAAAAGAACTAACAGACCTTTTTTCATTTATACTATTATTATAGTATGTTAATATTTTTATTGCTTTTTGCTTTGGCGACCCGCCTGCCTCACATTTGGGGCTATAACATCCCTTTTAGTTATGACCACGGCCGGGATGCCTTGGCGGTTTTAGATTTGATAAAAAACTTTTCTTTAAAATTCATCGGGCCGTGGACCAGCATTCAGGGGGTCTTTTTCGGACCGGGCTGGTATTATTTGCTGGCTCCGCTGTATTGGCTGCTAAACGGGAATCCTTTAGCCGGACCGCTGACCATGCAGATAATCGGCCTAGTAATTATTTGGCTGGCTTATAAACAATTCGGCATTTATGAAGCGGTTATTTTCGCCTCGGCGCCGATTTTTACCATGATCAGCGTCAGCGCTGCCAATCCTTTTCCAATGGCTTTAATCGGACTACTGATACTTATTTGCTTAAAAACCCCCAGCCGGCACCCAATAAGTTTAGGCTTATTAGTCGGTTTAGGCTTTCATTTTTCTTCAGCCTTGGCAATTTTTTATTTACTGATAATTCCGTTAATTTTATTATTCAGAAAAATTAAGTTAAATCTAATAAAATTAATGATCGGGTTGATTATTCCTTTTATCCCGCAAATACTGTTTGAAATTAAATATAATTTTTTAGAAGTTAGGTCACTAATCAGTTATTTTGCCGCCGGGGAAAGCCAGCATATTAATCCGGGGAAAATAGAAATTGTGACTAAGTCTGTTTTCCATGAATTAAGTCTGGCAGTGTTACCGGATGGCAGTTGGTTAAAATATTTAGCTTTGGGATTACTGATAACCGGAATAGTTTATTTAATTGCCAAAAGAAAAATTAATACTTTCTGGCCGGATATTGTTTTATTTATTTTAATTCCCACCATTGGTTTTTGGTGGCTTCATTACAATGTCTGGTATGTCTACGGTTTGTTACCGGTGGCGGTCGTGGCTATCGGCCGGATTTTACACTCAGTACCAAAAATTATTACTTATAGTTATTTAGGGTTGTTAATTATCGGCGGTGTTAAAATTCCTGTGCGTCAAATCGGGAATGGCTTTTTACCGATTAAGCTTCAGGTTTTAAATTACATCTATGATCAGGCTCAAGGTAAATTGTTCAGTTCCTACCAGTACTTACCCAATATTTACGACTATCCTTACCAGTATTTGTATTTCTGGCAGGCATTTAAGGGCAAACCCTTACCGGTGGAATTTGCTTATAAGCCGGGAGAGATAAGTTATGTGAGCGAAAAGCCAAAATTACTAAAATTATTTCCTAAAAATAATCAACCACCTGATATTATTTTTTTGATAATCGAAAGGCCGGAAAATATCTGGCACTACCCATTCCAATCATGGCTTAATAACATTAAATATTCAGAAATTATCAGTAAAAAAGAGTTCGGCCCGGAACTGGAAGTTTGGCAGGTAAAGCCCTGACTATTTTATCCTTTTCAAAAGCACCCCGGCGTAACTTAAATATAGTTTTTTATAATTATTGTCGTTTAATAAACTGTTTTTTAAACTCTCCATGTCTTCATAGGTCATTGGATAGAAACTTTCAGTAAAGGTTAAAACTATATAATCAGCTTCTTGATAGTTATTCGGAAATTTATAAATTTGATTCCGATTAATTAAGTGGGCCAGCAGGGGAACTTGGGCAGAGACTGAAGCATTTTCCGGAATTAATTGCATCATTTTATAGTAATCATCATTTCGCGGCGGTAAAACATAAAAAGATCTTTTAAAAATTAAAGCAAGCGGAGGAGCGGGATAATAAGGATCAAGACCGGGCCGGTTAGTATAAAACGTTCCCACGATGGCCATCAATATTGACAGATAAATTAAAGGCTTGAATTTGATTTTTTGTAAAACCTGAACTGCGCTAAAGGCCAATATCGGCGTCAAGGTGGCAGCATAATGTCTTTGGAGGCTATATCTGACCGCATCATTGGCAAAATGCCTTAAAAAGGTAAACGGAGCCATCAGCCAATATAAAGGTGAAAAAAAAGGCAAAAATCCAAAAGAGAATGAAGTCAGTAAGATATTTCTCAGCTTAACTAGCGGATAAATAAAATCCTTTAAAAATTCTAGGGGTGAAGTTAAAAAAGTTTTAATAATCATATTAGGAGTGCCTTTTGTTCCGAAAGAGTTGCGGGCAAAGACAGCTTCACCGTTAAATAGGGGAAGAAAAAAATTGTAAATTAAGTAATAGTAGGTAATGGATATAATTGCCGTGATTAAACTAACTTTTCTTTCTTTTTTAATAAAAAATCCATAAAGACTTAAGCCAAATAAATAAATTGCCACATCCTCCCGACTAAATAAAGCCAAAATAAAAGTCGGCCAATAATATTTCCATTTTTTGGTTTCGAAAAAGTAAATTGCCAGGCCAAGAAAAGTGGCAGAAATAGTAGCAGAATGATAATCAGAAGAAATCGCTGATTGGATGCCGATAAAATATAAATATAAAAAAGAAATACATAACGGAATGAATTTGCCTTTTATTTTTCTGGTTGAGTATAAATAAACCGGAATTACACCTAAAACAACAATTATCTGTTGAAAGATTATCAAAACTCTCGCGTCAGGCCAGAGTCGATAAAAAGGAGCGAATAATAAAAGAATCGGGTCAAAATGGTCGTTAAAACTAAGGCTTTGGAGTACTGAACTATAGGGTGCTTCCAATCTTGAAAGGTGCCAAACCGGTTGAGCAGAATGCGCCAAATCCTCACCAGTTTCAAAACGGTTATATTTTTGAATGCCAATTGTTAAATAGGCAACTAAAAAAAATCCAACTAAAAACACCCAAAGTTTATTATGTTTATAAACTTTTTTCATATCTGTATTTTATCTTAAAATAGATCGCCAGTAAGATTAAACTTAAACTAATCAGAGAAATCTTAGCTCCAAGATAGAAAGATTGTGGCTGAAAATTAAAAATTACCCGGCTATTATCTTCGTTGATGACTACCGAGCGAAAGATATTTTCATACGGACTAATAGCGGCTGGTTGATTATTAACCGTCGCCGTCCAGCCGGGATAATAAGTATCATAGACGACCAATCTACCCTTATTCTTGACCTGAAGTTCCAGCTTATTGGGATCTTTTTGAATAATCGATGGTGTATCAATAATTTTTTGCTGATTATCTAGTAAAACAGCCCGAGGGAGGGCTTTATCATTTTGGTAAATTGAAACATCCCCATCGCTAAAAACTAACTGATTCTTAGGTAAACCCAAATCCCGATTGGTAACAAAATACTTAACGGCTAATTGTTTAAAAATATCATCATCAAGGCTGATCCTGCCAAAATCGATTTTACTCAAAGCCAAATCGCTCCGTCTTTGAGAAATAAAAGGGTTGAATTGTACCATCTCTTCATAAAGAGGGTTTATTGCGGAATTCTTTTGAAACAAATCATTGTATCTTTTAATCACAAACGAGGTGTAGCCATTAACCGTCGCTAAACCGTAAAAGGCGCTGAAGTTGGGTGGAATCAACCTCAACTCGTCCGAAAGTTTTTTACCAATTGCCGCCGCGGATAATCGCTGATTTTCCTTAGTAAAGGGCGACTGTAAATCTAACATACCGTAGAAATCGTTTAGGCCGCTGTAAGGTACCGCTTCGGAAGAAGAAAGAAAACGGCTATCGCCTAAATTATCAGCCAAATAAGCCGCAACCGGATTAGTTTGGGTAAAATACTTATAATCAATAGTGTAAAGATTGCTGCGAGTAAAAAAGAATAAGTCAATTACTGTCATAATAATAATGATTCTCTTCCGTTTGAACCAAAACGTTAAACTGCCGAATAACCCGATAATAAGAAAGTTTTTTAGGATAAAATCGGCAATTACCCAATCAACCGAAAGATTATGAAAAGTGGAAAGAGATTTATGTATTAGGTCCGCAGTTTTAAGAAGAATAAAATGCGGCAAGGCGTGGTTAATAAAAACTGCCAATAAGGCGACAGCAGAAACAACGGTGACTGAAAAAAAGCCAAAAAACAGCCATCCTTTTTTTGGCTTAAATTTAAAAAAATCAAAGCTGTAGCCTGCCAAAAGCGACATAAAAAAAGTGTACAACGACAGAAAAACCATCGGATTACGGAAAAGCCTGAAAATAGGGATATAAGTGGTAAAAATCTTAAAAAAAGGCAAATACGTTCCAAAAGAAATAATCAAAGCCGTTACCGCGATAATTAAAAAACTTAAAGTAATTTTCCCCCGTAAAATTTTTTTTAGATTTAAAACCACCAACAGTAAAGGCAGAAAACCAATATAACCGATTGTGGTTGTATCCATCGTTCCCCAGCCGCTGCCCTGATTTTTAATACCCCAGAAATGAGCGAAAAAAAACCGGACTAAAGAAATGGGGTTAAGCGAATAGTTTTGGAAAATTGATAAATCTTTATAAGCTTCCTGCCTGGTTGTATAAGGAATTAATTCTAGTGCTGGAATAAGGGAAATACTGGAAAAAAGCAGGGCTAAAAGCACAACTGCCATCAAAATTACCAGACGGGTAAAAATTTCTTTTCTGGTCCGGGATAAAAAGATAATCACCGGAGAAACCAATAATTCAATAAAAACATACTGGACGTGACCGGCGAAAATCTGTAAAGATAAAGCCAAGCTGCTCAAAATTATCCCGGAAATTTTTTTAACCTCAAAGGCCCTAAAAAGGCTGTAAAAGAAAAGCGGAAACAAAGCAATAACGAAAAATCTTTGCGGATCAGCCGTATAATTAACCAAAATCCCGGAAAAAGAATAAACAATGCTGATAAAAAACGAGGCTGGCGAAGAAAGTTTCAACAGTCGCCCTAATCGGTACATAAAAAATCCCGCCAGAAAAAAATGACCAACTAACAACCAACTGACACTTCTGATTGATGTCTCTAAAAATAAAATAAAAGCGGGTAGATAATAGTTGCTCAGAGTCATGTCGGCAAAAAAAGGGTAACCGGAATAAACATGAGGATTCCACAAAGGGAAAATTCCCTTTCTGAAGTTATCAAAAAAGAATTTTCTAAACGGCAGAAAAATGGAAACAGTATCACCATAATAAAAAACCTGATTTTGAAAAATTACCGGGAAAAAATATAAAACAATTAACAAGCCTATCAGAAAATATTGAGAAAAAATTATCCGTTTGACCATATTATTGAATGAGATTTTCTTTCTCAAATAAGACAAATGCCGGCTGGCCGTCGTCAAATAAAATCATATCCTTAAACTGAGTAAAGCCAATTTTTGGTCTGTCTTCTTCAATAGCAATATTGCAAACGTATAAGACTTTATCTTCCGCGATTTTAGTGGGACATCTTTCGCCGATAAAATATAAATTGTCAACTTTATTAATTGTGGAGAAGCCGAATTTATCCGGAGCGGTAATTGATTCATTGGCTTGGGCTTGCCATTTAACCGGATCATATTGATTGTAAAACAGAAAATAAATATAAGCCGTGCCGCGCGAATCGGTAATCAGAGCTTTGTCGTAATTGGGCATCATTTCATTGACTCTTTTCACTAATTCTTTATAGCCACCCTGCCACTCATAAGGCTGGTGGATCGGGGCATGAACAAAATAAGCATCAAGATAAGAGAAAAAATTAAAGCCAAAAATTAACAATAAAAGAAAACGCAAGTAAGGAAATCGTTTAATCGTTTCACTGGCTCCTAAAGCAATTGCTAAAGATAAAGGAATGATCATCAGAATCGCCCTGATGGCGCTGGGAGTTTCAAAAGTAATTGCCGCCGGTAAGGGTGCCAATAATAACCAAACTAAAATCGGCCAATGTTTGTTTTTGACTAAAAAATATAAACCGAGAAAAAAGAAAGGTAAAGTAAACCAGAGGGCTTGACCGGTATCCGGTACCCGGTAACGCGGCCGAATCGGGTCGCCATTAAAAAATAAAAAATTTGAATCAAAATGAGAAGCGTACCGCCGAATAAAATCAACCGTGAACTCAACCGGTTTATTATGAAAGGCCCGGGTCAACCACAATGGCTGATTTCTGGTTTCTATAAATTTTTGCTGCAAACGCTGGCTAACCCCGGATTGAGCGTTAAAAATACTAATGCCGGCACTTCTGGTTAAACTGGCTTTTGAAAAATTTAGAATGAGCCAAGGAATAAAAACAATTATTAATGTGTGAATAATTGTTTTCTTTATCGGCAGTTGGCGACGATATTGCCAAATCAAATAAATCAACCAAACCGGAATAAAAAGTCTGGGGGCGTGGTAGGAAAAAACGGACAAAGTCAGGGCAGTCAGACTGACAATGAGTTGTCCGGCTTTAGATGATTTAACAAAACGAAAGAAAAATATACTGCCTAAAACAAGCCAAAATAGACCGACATTAGCTTCAAAAGCTGCCCGGGAAAAATGAATATGCCAAGGCATGGTGGCCAGCACTAAACTGGCAATTAGGGCGAAGGGCGAGGGGTGCCGGGCGAAATTTTTAGCCAAGAAATAAACTAATAAAACCGTCAAGCTGCCAAATAAAGCCGAAGGAAAACGAACGGCAAACTCAGTTAAACCAAAAATTAAGACTGAAGGAATAGTCAGGTAAAAGTAAACCGGCATTTTACCGTCGCCAAAGGATTGAAAAATCAAAGGCCAACTTTTACCAAATTCGTCTTTGCCGGTTTTGATTAATGAATAAGCATTATAGCCAAAATCAGCCTCGTCGTTAACAAAGCCTGAAGGAACTTTACCTAGTTTATAAAAACGTAAGGCTATCCCTAAGATAAAGATTAACCACAGCCAAAATTTTTCAGATTTGATAAACTGAAGTTGTTTCATCGCCATAAACTTTAATAAACTGCTGACTATTCCTTATTGTTTCAAGAGTCGCCTTTAAAGGCAAGGCTTCTTTGTCTTTTTGATAAAGCGTTAACATTTCTTGTTCGTGAATAATAATCAGTTTTACCTGTAAAACTTTAAGTTGACTAATTGCTTCTTCAATGGGTAACGTTCGCAGAATCGAAATCGTCTTAGTCCATTCCGGTGGTTCAAAACCAGAATAACCGTTAATGAAAACGTGACGGGCGGGGAGCAAAAATGAATGATAATAGAGCCGTTCGATTTCTAAATCGTGTAAAGGCATCACCCAAGTCTGAATCGGCAGTTCTAAAACAATGCTGGGCTGCTGAGAAAGCAGCCAGGGATAAACCGGAGGAATCTGGGTAAGAGTCGGGACTGATTTGACGAACAGCGGCAAACGAATTTCCGTTACTATTAAGATGATAATTAACAAAGAGAATAATTTTACCCACATTGGTTTTATTTTTTTAAAAACGCCTGCCAGCCAAAGTCCGATTAAAAGCGATAAGCCTAATAAAGCTAAATGGGACCAACGTTGGGGCACACGCATGCTTTTAAAACCCGGAATCAAGTAGTAACTCAGCCAGTAAGGCAAAGGTAAAGGCAGACTTAATTTTTGTTTAATGATTTGGAAATACGGACCAAAACTCATAACTAACCCGGTTAAAAAAACCAAAAAAGTGGTTTTAGTTTTAGTTGAGCGGAAAGCAGTCATTAAACTTAAGGCACCTAAAATTGAAACCACTGCCCCAAGATAAGCAGGCCAAGGGTGTTTGACAATAATTGCTTGCGCCAAAGTTTCCAGGCGTGAAGAATGTGTCGGATAGAAATATTCCAAAAAATAAGCCGAGCCGGCGAAGACATCTTTTAAAGATCGGCCAGCTTGCCAAGTCCGGGCGACCCGCAAATAGGGCTGAAAAACCAAAAATAAGACAACAAATGCCAGCAGAAAGTATTGCCCCAAGAGTAAAAAATGGGCCCGCTTAATCTGCCGTTTAATAAAAGCGATAAGGGTAAAAATACTCAAGGTAAAAATAAAAACATAACCAAGAAAAATCGTATTTAAAATTTGGCACAAGAAACAGCTTGTCACTAAAAGAGCGTATCGATGAGAAGGCTGACGGAAAAATTTTATTAAAAAATAAATTCCCAGAGGAATCCAGTACATGGTTAAAACCTGAAGATGTTCAATGGTGTCAATCTGACCAATCGAAAAAGCAAATAACGCTCCACTTATTAAACTTGCCCACCAATGTTTAGTTAACAAATAAACAACTAAGTAAACGCTAAAACCATTAAGAACAAAACTTAAAAACAGATTAAAACTGTAGGCTAAAAACGGTTGATGAAATATTTTAACGAAAGGCAGGGCTAAAATGGCGCTGGTCAGCAATGGGTCAGAAAATGCCAAAGTGTCTTTCAGCGGATAAAAAAAAGGAACTTGGAAAATTGTTCCGGGTTTAGTAGTTAAGGCTTGAATATCCCAGTTCATTAAATAACTTAAAAGGAATTCTTCTCTACCGGCAGCCGTTAAAGCGGCGGGATGTAAAACCAAGGGCCAAGTTATTAAAACCGTTAAGACAATAAAAATTAACAAACTCCAACCATGCTTAAATTTCATAAAATTTAAAAATAACCTGACCGTTAAAATCGTCGATTTCCTTTACCAGTCTGGCTTTTGCGGGAGAGGCCTCTTGCGCAGCGGTCACCACCAGACTCTTCGCGGCAGGTTCGCCTTCGGGCAAAGAAAAGTTAATTTTCCCAAATTCCAAATATTCCCCCTGATCTTTTTTTACTTTTGTATTAGCCGCCTGAACTAACTGCGGATCAGTTTTAGTATAAAACCAGTAATAGATTGACGGCCGGCCCAGGCTGCGGGTGATGTAAATATGATCATATTTACCCTCATTATCAGCCACATACCCAACCATTTCCTGATAACCATACTGCCACTCTCCTGCCCATTGCCGCGGATAGATTTGATAATAGGCCTTTAAATAACGACCGGTCTCTAATATTAAAATTAAGATTGCACCGTAAATTAATAGTTTTCTGGAATTAATTAATCCGCGGGCGGTAAAAATCGTTAAAGGCACAAGCAGAGCCAAGCTTCTTAAAGCGTGCGGTGCGGCTAAAGTTAAAGCGGCCGGAACCGGCGCTAAAAACAACCAAGACAGCAGTACTAAATCTTCTGTTGTCCGTTTTTTGAGGCTCAACAATACCCCATAAAGCAAAAACGGGAGCTGGATCAGATACAATCCGCCGACTGTTTGAATCGAATGCCGCGGATTGGCATCACCGGAAATAAATAAATAGTTAAAATTAAAGTGGCTAAAATAATTGGTTAAGAAAATCCGGCCATACTGCCAGTAACGGTGGTGAATAATTCTGGGAAGCAGACCCCCGCCGTCGGCGGCAATTAATTGATTGGACTTAATAATTGGTTCAAGGGTAGAAAAAGCGCTGGTTTCATTAAAACGCTGACGGATTTGGGGAGAATTTAGTTTAACAGCAAGCGGCAGGGCTAATAAAATTACCAAAACTCCGGTGAAGAAAACTTTTTTTTGGCGAAAAATAAAAAATAGAACAATTAATAAGAGCGGCACAAAAATCCGATCGGCATGATAGGAATACAGACAAGCAGCAAAACTAATCGCTCCAGCAAGTATTTTATTTTTCAATAATAACCACACCCCTAAGACAACCAAAAATAAACCTAAATTGGCTTCAAAGCCGGCGCGGGAAAACTGCAAATGCCACGGCGAAACTGCTAAAAGTAAAGCGACCAGTAAACCCACCCGCCGATCTTTAACTAAGAAATAGACTAATAAAACTGTCAGTGTGCCGAATAAGGCCGAGGGAAAACGGACCGCAAAAGTATTTAAACCAAAAACAGCAATCGAGGGAACGGTCGCATAAAAATAAAGACTGGGTTTGTAATCGCCAAAAGATTCAAAAGCCACCAAAGGCCAGGCATTACCATGAAAATCTTTGCCGGTTTTAAGAACTGAATAGGCATCATAGCCGATAGCGGCTTCTTCCCAATAAGGAGAGGGTGGATTAGACCCAAGATGATAAAATCTTAAAATTGCCGCCAGAATTAAAACGGCAACTATTTGTTTGACAGTTTTGTTGACAACCATAATAAACCGGCCATGGGCAGGTAGCGCAAAAATAAGTAACTAAAGAATTTTAACGGCAAAGGAGAAATAATCATTAATCCCTCATTTGGTTTAATCCAAGGGGTCGTATCCACAATCAATAAAATCAAACTAAGCATCATAAAAGCTAACTGTTGTTTGATTGATTTAAACGGAAATAAAACTATTAAAGGAATCAGCCATAAATGGAACGGTTGGGAAAAAATTTTGGCGGTAAAGAAAATCGTCAGGAAAAAAATTAAGCTGATTTTGATGCTGCCGGCATAAGTATTAAGTTTATTTTTTCTGGCATAAAGTAAGACTAATAAGATAGAGAGAGGAAAGATTACCGAGACTGCTTTTTCCGCCGCTTGGGAAACCGGTCCCTGTAACTCAAAATCCGGCGGCTGGTCGCGCCGGACTTCACTATGAGTGAAATAATTAACCGTCTCGACGACAAAACCGGGAAAAGAAGCATACTTAATCCCCCGTTCATTGTTGTAAACAAACATCACCCCCAAAGAAGAACGAAAAATTAAAAGCGGTAAACCCCAAACTAAAATAAACCCCAATATTATCATTTTCCAGTCTTTTTTTAAGAAAATCAGTGCCAGCGGCGCGGTTAGTAATTTAAGTGCGGTTGACAACCAAAATAAAATCCAAAAGAGTAACCGTTTAGTCATAAAAATTATTGCCAAAGCTAAACTAGCCGTAAATACCCAGTCAATCCCTTCGTAAAAAAAGTCTTTGGCAATCATCGGCGCAATCAGATAAAAACCTATACTTAAGTATTTTGACAAAGGTTTTGTTTTAAGTTTCTGAATCGTTTTAAGAATAAAGAAAAATAAAACCGTATCGAAAAGAAAAATCTGCCAACGGTAATTTTGATAATAATGACCGATGTTTAAACGGTTTAAAATCTGAGGCACATAAAGTAAAGGAATTGTCGCCGGCGGATATTCATAAAGATGCTTGAAGTAAGGAATAATGCCGCTTTGCCACATTTCCGCATAGCGGCGGTAGTCATGAAAAACATCGGAGTAAAATGGCGGCGGAAATTTTAAAATATAAAGCCGGCTTAAAAAGAAAAGGATAAATGCCAAGATTAATAAACGATTTTGTTTCATAATGGCGTTTTAACAATCCGGAAGGCCGGTTGACCATCAGGGAAATTAATTACTTTAATTATACCAACGGCATCAGCGGGAATTTCCTCAGGAGAACCGATAATTAAAACGTTGCTTTTCTGGCTATCCTCTGGCCAATTAATGTTGCGAAAAAGATATTTGCTCATCGCTCCCCAGAAAACACTGGCGGCCTTTCTGTCTTGATAGAAATAGGTAAAAATATACGGTTGTCCATAAGTGCTGGTAATAATAATTTTATTAACCTGATTTTCTTGCTGGCGGGCAAAATCTGCTGCTAACTGATAGCCATATTGCCAAACCGGAGCAGAATAAACCGGATAAACGACAAAATAGTGATAAAGAAAATAAGCTAGATTAACGATAAATAAAATAACCACTAAGGTTCTTAATTGGGATTTTAACAAACGTAAAAAATAAACTAAACCAATAGCGGTAATGATAATTAATGCCGGTAAAACATTGTCAGAACGAAGCGGGTGAGGTACATCCCGACCAATCATGGCCGGAATCGGGCCGACAATTAACCACCAAAAAAGTAATTTTGACCAAGTTGCGGATCTTTTTTTCAGCAAATAAATTAATCCCATCAGTAAAAACGGCGCTTCAATTAATAACAGCGGGCCGACTGTTTTAAGTTGTAACTGAGGCATAAGGCTGCTGCCGGAAAAAAGATAGGCGGGAGAGTAATGAATAATATAGTTTTTAAAGGCTTGGTTAATTAAGGAAAATTTCAACGGTAACGGTTGATCTTTTTCGTAAAAAATCGAAGTACTCTCAAACCGATTGGCCCCTTTTTGGAAAACTATTTCCTTAATTAAGGGGATAAGTAACAATAATCCCAGGGTGACTGAACCAATCAGCCAATAACTATTTTTTTTGACAAAAATCTGCCGCCGGAAAATAAAAATTATTCCCAATAAAAATACCGGCACAAAAATTTTGGGACTGTGATAAGTATAGAAAGACAATACAAAACTTAAAACAGAAAACAGGTAATATTTAGGTTTGGTTAAAGACTTTAAAAACAGATAAGTTCCCGATAAAACAAACATTAAGGCTAAATTAGCTTCAAAGGCCGGCCGGGATAAAATTACCTGCCAGGGAGTAATCGCCATCAGTAAAGCTGCTAATGGTGCGGTGTACGGTGTACGGAGTCCGGAGTTTAACAATAATGCATTAGTAATCAAGTAAATCAAATAAACACTGGCAATGCCGGCGAGAACGGAAACCAGGCGGACAGAAATAGGGTTAGCTCCCAATAAACCAACAAAGGGGGCGGTTAAATAAATATAGACCGGCGCTTTATAATCACCGAAAGATTTAAAACTCCAGGGTAAATGAGTACCATATTCGTCCAGCCGCGTCTCCCAAATAGTTTTAGCATTCCAGCCAATCGCCGCTTCATCCCAGTTTAAAGAGGCTGGATCAGAGCCTAAATGATAAAACCGCAGAACCCCGGCTAATAAAATTATCAGCAGCAATAAAAAATTACGCTTGAATAAAAATCTCATATTAAAATTGGTATTTTTCAACTATGATTATGCCGAAATTAGTTTTATCAATTAATTTTTTCCCTTCAGTAAGAGGGCGATACCAATCTAAAAACCAAGGCTTGAGTTCAGCTTGATTATTTTTCATCCAGGTATCCGGCTCATAAATCACAAAATATTCCTGGGTAAATTCAGTGAAGCGCAAGTTTTTAATACCTTGTTTTTGCGCTTCCCTTTTTAATAAATATTCATAAGTGGCCGGGCGGCCATCCGGAGGCCTTGCCCAGATTGCCTGACCGTTATAATTTTTCAAAACATAGTTAACCGTTTTATTAAGCTGCATTAATGAATATCCGAGACTGTTTGGAAACAAAAATGTATCCGCCTGAGAAACATTGGAAAAAATTATTATTGATAAAACAGCAACTTTTAAAACACGGCCGTGTTTAATAAACTTTGTTAAAGAAACCAATGAATAACTGGCAAGAAGAAGCAAGGGTAAGAATTGAGAAACTATATAATAGTCGAAAAAGAAGCCAAAATTTCCGGTATAAAAAAGATAGCAAACGATCGGGAATAATAACCATAATAACAATAAAATTATTCCTTTTCTATCTTTGACTGAAACTTTTTTAAAGAAGTAAACAGGCAGAAAAATTATACCTAATAATAAGGCTGAGCTGACAAGAGGAAAAAACATTTTGTTTAAAATACTCGGAGTTAAAGAGTTAATAAACCATTGATTAAAAAAACCCGGCCGGGAGTGCCAAACAACTGCAAGGCTGGTTTTATTAACGTCACTGATAAAGTTTCCCAGCAAAGACTTTGAGAGAAGATGCTCATGACGAAAATTGAAAAGTAGCTGCGGGAAAAAGGTGCTTAAAAATAACCCCAGACCTAAGAATAAATTAATCAATCCGATTTTCTTCCAAGACGGCAGCAAATAAAGAAAAATCGCTAAGGTTAAAAAGAAAGCATTGGCTAACTGCGTTTGAAGACTGAGACCCATAACTAAACCTAAAAGCGGAAAGTATTTCTTGTTGTCTTGTTTGATTTTGTAGGCTAACCAAAACATTAATAAAGAAATAAACATCAGCGGGGAGGGATTTGACAACATTCTGGAAAAGTAAATGCCCTGACTGGAAAAACATAATAAAGCGGCAGCGAGTAAACCAACTTTTTTACCAAATAGGTCTTTCCCCAGTAAATAAATTAAATAAATACTTAATGTTCCCAATAAAACCATTTCTGTTGCCGGCCAAACAGGATTCCCCTGTCCTAAAAAATAAAAAGGTAAAATTAAATAATAAAAAAACGGCCCGAGAAAGACTCCTTCAATACCGGTAGTCGGGCCAATTAGTACGGGTTTATGATTTTTAATTATTGACTCAACTACCAGAGCATCACGACCTTGATCGTAACCAAAATGAAGATTTAGATGTAAATTCCAAATCCGCAAAAGAAAACCAATACTTAACAAAAATATTAAAATTGAATTTTTCTTTACGAAAATCTTAAAAGGCATAATACTAATTATATCTTCCTAAAGAAGATACCAATTTAAAACAAATAAAAACAGGCTCAAAAAAATCTGTCCAGGAAAGTTTAGACACACCTGCCCGGCGGTCTTTAAAAACAATCGGAATTTCTTTAACTTTATAACCATTTTTTAAAACCCGAAAGACCGCTTCCATAGAAATAGCCAGGCCTTTTCGGGAAAAAAGGCTAGCTGGGTTAATTGATTCCAGGGCTTTTCTCTTATATGCCTTAAAACCTGAACCCATGTCTGTTAAATGAATTCCCAAAATGAAGCGGAAAATAATTCCGGAAAGCCGACTAATTAAGGTGCGGAAAGGAGAACGATTGACCTCACTTCCACCTGGTAAAAACCGAGAACCCAAAACTACATCGATTTCTGGTTTTGATAGCTGCCGAAGCATTAGAGGAATATATTGCGGATCATGAGAAAAATCCGCATCCATTTCTATAATGGCATCTGCCTTTTGTTTTAAACAATACCTGAAGGCATCTTTGCCGGCCAAAGCCCGGCCACGCGGCGGTTGGCGGTGTAAAACACTAATTTCCTTGGGAAATTTGACGGTTAATTTATCGGCAATTTCTCCGGTTCTGTCAGTGGAATTATCATCGATAATCGCAATATGTAAATTGGGAATTTTAAGCTGAAGAATAGTGGCAACTAAATCGGCAAGATTCCCTTCTTCATTATGGCAGGGTAAAAACAACCAAATGTTTTTAAAAAGAAATTTTGCCATTTTGATAGTCCTTGGTAACTTGCGTTAATCTTTCCGGCGTACCCATATCCTTAGAATAACAGTCGGAATAATAGGCGTAAAGTCTTTGACCGCGGGCTAACAAACCGGGAATTAACTGCTCTTCTAAAGAAAATTCAGTTTTTCCGGGAATAAAGTCCAAAACTTGCGGTGTAAAGATATGAGTGCCGGTTTTAGCCAGCGGCTTAAATTTATCTCCCTGGTGGGGCCGGAAAAAACGTTTAATCAAAAAATTGTGATCAGACTCAACCAAATCTGAGTCAAACGGATGATCGGTCGGGTGCACTAAAAAAGTTCCCAAACCCGCCTTTAACTGATGAAATTTAGCCATAGCGGTTAAATCAACATTGGTCATGACGTCACCGTTAAGAACAAAAAAACTGTCGTTTTTCAATAATTTTTCCGCCAGTTTTAAGGCACCGGCGCCGCCCATGATTTGGTTAATTTCACGCGAGTAATTAATGTGAACACCAAACTTATTTCCATCTTGAAAATAATCAGTAATGACTTTTGGAAAATAATGAAGATTAATAATAATGTCTTTAAAGCCGTGAAAAGAACAAAGATTAATTAAGTGTTCGAGAATTGGTTTGTCTCCGATTTTAACCATTACCTTGGGCTGATGGTTAGTTAAGGGTTTTAATCTGGTCCCCAAGCCGGCGGCTAAAATAAAAACTTTCATTTATGTTTGAGAATAAACTTCACCGCCGCCAATAAATCCTGACAAGTTTCATCGGGGTGGCCGGGATAAAGAGGATCCTTGCCGGCATGACCGGTTTTAACTAAAATTGTAAAAACATTTTCTTTTTTACCCATGAGAATATCCCGGCCATTATCGCCGACCACATAAGATTTGTTTAAATCTAAATTAAACATTTCTGAAGCTCTGACAATCATACCCGAATCCGGCTTTCTCCAGGAGCATTGGCTGATGTAGTCGGGATTAAAGGCCGTCGGATGATGAGGGCAGTAAAAGAGGGCATCAATATAAGCGCTTTTTTCCCCGAGTTTTTCCAGCATATAACGATGCAGTTTCTGGACTTGGTCCTCATCACATAATCCCCGGGCAACAACAGAGGCGTTATGGTAAACAATCACCGGAATATCAGCCATGTTTAATAACTTAATTGCCTGGATTGAACCGGGAATAAACTCAAAATCTTTTAATTGGTAAAGTAAATGAGTTTCCTTATTAATCACTCCATCGCGATCCAAAAAAACAGCCCAATTTTTCTTGGGGGTAAATTTTTCTCTGATGAGAACCGGATGAAAATTATTTTCATGCTCAATTTTGGTGACCTGTAAACCTACTTCATCAAGATTAAAATTAATTATTTGAACCCCTTCGGCTTCCAGAGCGCTGATTAACTGCTTCTGTTTTTCCGGCGGGCAGAAAAAAAACATATGACCTTCACCGCCGGCGCCCATCACCTTGCCGCCGAGCGCCCCCTGTTGGCGGGCCAAATCATAAAGAGAGTCTAACCGGTTATTGGTCGCCGCCGGGTTGGAACGTTTTTTATTCTGCCAAGACTTATTTAAAATCCCACCCAGTTTCAGCCATTTTTTCTGGAGCAAAAAACGGTGAAATTCCGCAGTGGCTGATTTTAGGTCTAATAAGGCTTTAATTTTATTTTTTTCGGACATGCCTTTTTTCAGCTGTTTTTGCATTTCGCTGGAATGACGGGAACCGCCGGTAAAACAAAGCACTAACCAACGGTTTAGCTCGAGTTTGACTTGAGCGTTTAAGTTAATTCCCTTAACCGAAAAATTATTGTTTTTCCCGAAAGTCATCAGATTGACGCCCCCGAAAACAGCGGCAAGCTGATCTTGCTTGCCGGAAATCCATTTCAGCTCTTTTGTTTCCATTTCCCAGGCAAGAAGGGCAATTTCCTTTTTAGTTAAATTTAAAGCTAGCCATTGGTTAAAAGCACCGATAATGGCTACGGCAGCCGCTCCGGAGCTGCCTAAGCCGGCCGAATGGTTGCCCTCAAAACGGTCATAAAGATTAAAGCCGGTCGGGAGATGCTTTTTAAAATTATTTAAAATCGCATAAACTAAATCAAACTTTTTATCCTCGCCGTAACCGGGGAAAGGCTTATCAAGACTAAGTTGGCGGACTTCGCCTAAATTCTCAATAAAAATATTCCGGTCTTCCCGGGGAACTAAGGTTACCCGATGATACAAAGAAATCGCCAGGCTAATCACTTCCCCGCCATATTGGGAAGCAAAGGGATCAACATCGGTCCCTCCCCCGATTAGACCAATCCGGGTAGGGGCCTGGGAGATAATTTTCATAAATTTATTTTGGGAAAAATGGCCTGTTCAACTAAATCACAAATTATATGTAAAGCCAAAAGCTGGCCTTCTTGAATCCGCGGTGTATCCGAAGAAGGAATTTTGACAGCGGCATCGAGCAATGGTAAGGCAATTTTGGTTTTATCACTGACTAAGCCAATTGTTTTTAGGCCGATTTTTCTGGCTGATTCCAGGGCCAAACCTAAGTTTCTCGAGTGAAAATTAGCCTCATTCAGGGAAACATCGCTGGTAGTAATAATGATTAAAACATCACCTTTTTTCCCTAAGGCTTCAACTTGTTTAGAAAAAACATAGCTAAAACCAAAGTCATTGCTGATTGAAGTTAAGTTGGAGGTATCGGTGGTCAAGGCGATTGCCGCTAAAGGACTTCTGTCCAAACGGAATTTATTAATCATTTCCGCGGCAATGTGCTGCGCCTGGGAAGCACTGCCGCCATTACCGCAAAGCAATACTTTCCCGGCTTGCTTAAATGTTTTGATAATCATCTGCGCCGCTTGTAAAATGCCTGCTTGACAATTTTTAATCATGGCGGCGGAGACAACTGAAGCGGTTTGCAACTGATCAATTATTATTTTTGTCATAATTTATATTTTACCAAAAGGTTGGACCTTTTTGAATGATAACCACAAATAGATGGCTTGGAAAAAAGCAAGAATAAATAAGCCATGAGTTCTAATTGAGGTAAATATAAAATGGTATGGCAGCCAGAGGAAATGCTCCAAAAGCCGGCGGCCGTGAATGTTTTTCCAAACAAATAAAATCTGGTTACGTAAAGCCATCAACTCCATTTTTCTTTTGCCAAAGACACTGACATTAGTCGTTTCGTGATGGTGATAAACTACGGCTTTCGGTTCAAATAAAATTTTCCAGTGGAATTTTTCTCTGGCTGTCCAGGATAAATCAATATCTTCCCAATAGGCCGGTTTGTATAAAGGATCCATACCACCAATCTGTAAATATTTTTTGCGGTCAAAGGCGCTCGAGCCACCGGTGGCCCAGCAGTTAGTTACCTTCCTTTTCAAATTCCCGATGGGGACGGCTGAATGGACCAAAAATCCGCGCTGAAATCGGCATTGGTTCCGGCCGGAAAATGCCTCTTTATTCTCATGACTTTGAATTTCCAAACAGGAAACGGCAAAAACACTATCGTCACGGAAATGAGCCAGCAACGGCGCCAGAAAATTTGGTTTCGGAGCGACATCAGAGTTTAGCAATACCACAACGTCACCATGAGCGGCTTTAACGCCATTATTACAGGAAACGGCAAAACGCTGATTGATTTTATTAACCACCACTTTTACCTGAGGAAAATTTTGTTTTAGAAAATCTCTCGTGTCGTCCGGAGAAGCGTCGTCAACGACAATAATTTCTGCACCCGGGCAAGCCTTAATCACTAGCGGTAAGTATTTGATTAAGGGTAGTTTTTTCCAGTTGGGAATAACGACGGAAACTGTTTTCATAAGTTAAAAATTTTCCTGGTGGTTTGGCAAAACTTGATTAAAGAAAAATCTTTGGCCCGTTTTTGGGCTTGAGTCGATAATTTCTGCCATAGTTTTTGATCGTCAATCAATTC
Source organism: Candidatus Beckwithbacteria bacterium (assembly GCA_026397255.1). Lineage (NCBI taxonomy): Bacteria > Candidatus Beckwithiibacteriota > Candidatus Beckwithbacteria bacterium. The sequence continues at coordinate 64,469 of JAPLVF010000013.1, forward strand.
CCCGGTTTGCTGAATCAACTGCGGTTGTGTCTGCCAGAGAAGGCCGTCGACCGCGTGGTTAACGATTTCCGTTTGCCCGCCTTTTTTAATTACCACCGGTACGGCAGCGGCGGCCATGGCTTCAATCGTCGAGATGCCGAAATGCTCCGCCGCCTGCGGATTGGTTTGTTCATCAATCCTATAGCCGGTCGCGTGCCAATAGATTTTTGCTTGGCCGTAAGCCTGAAGCAAGGAATCAAAACTGGTCTTTGACGGTAAATCAATCGGATAACCCTGAGCCAAACTTTTAACGCGGTTAAAATAATTAAGATTGTCCTTACCTTTATCAACCGGGCCGATTAGTTTCAGGCGCCAACCAACTAAACCCTGATCGCACATTTTCCGGAAAGTTTTAACCAAAAAATCCTGGCGTTTGCAGTGTTTGTTAAGCGATGGTGAAAACCAGCGGCCGACGCTAACGATCAGATTCTGTTTTGGCTGCGGTACAAAAATTTCGGTATCAACCGCCCCCCAGTGAACAAAATTAATTTTAATTTTCCAGATTCGCTCCAGTGCCTGTTTACAAAAAAATGAGTGGGTGGTTTTGACCTGCCAGGTGTTTAATTTTAACCGCTGTATTAAACCGGGCGGCCGGTTAAAGGGAATCATAAAGTGAGCGATGTTTCTTTTGGCTCCGGAGACAAAAAAACTAGCATCGGTCATGTAGTAAAAAACATCATAACCACCGGTAAATTGCCACCGTCCCCAAGCGGAACTACCCGGACCGAACGGCCCGGGAATAACATTTAAACCATCAAGCTTTAAGTGAAAATTGTCAGTAAATTTTTGTTTCAAGCCGGAAATCAGTTTGATTTTATTCCGGGGAATAATTAAATCCACCCGGTGCTTTGGCAATAAACATTCAGCCACGGTTAATAAATAGCGTTCGCCGCCGCCGATGTTATCTGCCAAAAATGGACTATATAAACCGATCCGGCTCATTTTGGTTTTCTGGCAACGCAGACCACACAGGCGCTGTATAGCCAGTTTAAATGGAATAAATTATAAAATCTTTTAAGCCTCTGGCCAAAAATGGTCAAACGGAAATCCGGATTGTTAATCTCTTGTCTTAAACCAGGCCAATCAAGCCACAAGCCGATGCTTTTTTGGGGATTAAGGTCATCTTTAGGGAAAAACTTCGCTTCAACAAAACCGGCCTGCGTCATAAACTTTTTAAGTTCGTCTTTAGTGTAATGATATTCGTAAAATTCTCGGGCAAATTTTGCTGGCTTTCTTGGTTTTATAAAGCGTAACCAGCGGCGCGATCGTCTAATCAGGTTATCAAACGGCACTTCGACAATTGCCAGGCCGCCAGGCTTTAGCACCCGAAAAGCTGCAACCAGGACTGCTTGCGGCCCGTCAATAAAATGTTCGACTACGCCCAAAGAAAGGTAAACAGCAAAACTATTTGGCTTAAACGGCAGCTGACGGACATCGCCCAACTTAATCCGGGCCGCCGGATAATAACCGGTAAGTTTTTTTAAAGCTAAAAGGTTGTTGTCGACACCGACAATATTATAGCCTCTTTTGCCAAAATAAATTATCCACTTGCCGGCGCAGCAGCCGGCCTCAATGATGGCTGGTTTTTTAGTTAAATACTTTCTAAAAATCGGTAAGAGACCATCGCTTTGACACAATTCCATTTCCCGTTGGTAATTGGTTTTTTGCCAATAAGAATCCCATTGGGTGGCACTGGTTTTGGGAACAAAGACTTTATCGGCCATCGAGTTTTTGATATTTTTTCGCCATGGACTCCGACTGCTGTTTTTCCCAAAGTTTGGCGTAAGTGATAAACGTATCAAAGGTTTGGTACAAAACGGTAATAAACCCCTCCATGCCTTCAAATAAGCCGCCTTTGGCAATTCCCCGCTGCCAAAACTGCCTCATTGGCGCAGTCAGTGAATGCCACCAGCGGCAGCGGAAAGTGTGTGCCTCCGCCATCAGCTCGGCCACATGATCGGTGTAGTCAATAGTTTTCCTAAGATTCCAGTTTATCCCCCGGTGGGTCAGGTGAATAAACGGTTGATTAAGACGGCCTGTTTCCCCAGTCAGCTGCGGATACTCGTGGATCCGGCCCACCCATTTTTTAAATTTGGTTTTATTAATCAGCCGGGTCTGCCAATCGGGATACCAACCGCCTTTTTTCAGCCACTTACCCAAAATAAAGTTTTTCCGCTTAACTTGAAAGCCCGCCTCCGGCGATGAGGCAGACAAATGATTGATTTCCTGTTTTAATTCCTCGGTCATCCGCTCGTCGGCGTCCAAATAAAACATCCAGTCATTTAAAACCTTTTGCGCTCCTAAAGTCCGTTGCCGGCTAAAACCCAACCAGGGCTGGTTAAAAATCCGGCAGCCGAATTTTTTGGCAATCTCCAAAGTTTTATCAGTACTCCCGGCATCAACCACCACAATTTCTTTGGCCCAACCGCTGACTGATTCCAGACATTTAGCAATAAAGTCCTGATTATTCTGGGTTAAGATAATGACGCTGACTTTCATAGAACGCTACCTTTCCCTAAACGGTGTAAATAAAAATCAAGGACGCCTTTTTTTTCACCGGGCCGGCCGTTTAATAATTGTTTAAGACTTTGCCTAAGAAGGGCAAATTTTGTCCTTAAGCTGGCGTACTTAAAGCCGAACACCAGTCGATTCCGGGTAATGTAATAGTCGTGTAACTGTGAACCGGAGCCGGAACTGCCGGAGCTTTTGTGCCAAATCCGGCTTTGAGGGACAAATACTTGCCTGAAACCGGCAAGTTGCGCCCGGTGGGAAAAATCGGCATCCTCCCAATAAAGAAAGTAGGCCGGGTCGAGCAAGCCGATCTTAACAAACACCTCTTTTTTGATTAAGACACAGCAAAAATTAACAAAGTCGACTATTTTAGCTTGGTTATACTGGCCGGTATCGACTTTATCAACACCCAAATGACGGCCGAAAACTTCGTTCCAGTCAAATCGGCCGCCGGCATACCAAATTACTTTCCCCAGCTCATCCGGCTGATAACGGTCTTTATGATACTCATAACCTTTGGCAAAGTAGACTTTGGATACGGCTAAGTCTGCTCCGCCTTGGGCGGCTTTAAATAACTGAACCAGAAATTGCCGGTCAACAATAATATCGTTATTGATCAGTAAAAAGTATTTTGCCCCCCATTTTAGGCCGCGCTGGATACCAAGGTTATTGCCGTCGGCAAAGCCGGTGTTCTGTAAGGCAGTAATCAATTTAACGTCTTTATATTTTTTCAAGGCTTTTTTTAAGGAACCGTCGGGCACCGGACTGTTATCGACCACCACAATCAGTTGCTTAACGCTTTTGGGAAGAACCGCTTGCCTGAGCGAGTCGATCGTTTCCAAAGTCATCTGGGGATTCTGGTATTCCAAAATCACCGTGCAAAGTTTAGTCATGAATGCTTAATTATACTCCACAGCCAGTTAATATCGACGTTTAAGCGTCTCCTGTCAAAAGCAAATAAAAAGACTAAATAAATCAAGCCGCCAGAAATTCCCACCAGGAATAAACTGATTAAATTAGTGGCCAAAAAGCTTAGCTTAAACGCCAGCAGTCCGGCTATGGCGCTGGCTAAAAATGCCGGCCAAGAATGGCGGATTACTTCAACTTTGACGATTTTTCTGATGTAGTACCAAGTCAGCGGTAAAGAAACGTACAACACAATCACCGAGCCGATCATCGCTCCGTTAAAACCAAAAAGATAAACCAAGGGAATACTGGCGCCCCAATTAACCAAAGTATAAATAATTAACAGTTTGACGGCGATTTTGGTTCTGCCTAAAGCCCAGAAAGCATCCATAAAGGTATTGGTAATGCCGACGATAATAATCCCCAAAAGATGGATGTAAAATGCCGGCAGGGCCGGCAGCCACTTGTCAGTAAAAATAATCGTCACAATCGGCCGGGCCAAAGCCGCCAGTAAAAAGCTGGTCGGAAATAAAAATAAATTGGTAAAGCGGATGGTTTTTTCGATGGCTTTTTTTAACACTTCTTTGTTTCCCTGAATCCGTGAATAAGTGGGAAAAGTCACCCGGAAAATATCACTCATAAAAAGAATCGGCAGTTTGCTAAAAGTGAGCGCCCAGTTTAAGTAGCCGACAGCCGCCGCGCCGGAAACAGCGCCGACGAAAATCGGCATGACGGCATCTTTAATCGTGGCAATAAAACCGTTCAAGTTGTAAGGAATACCAAAACTAACCAAACGCCTGGCAATCGCTTTATCCCAGGCAAAACTGATCCGCCAAGGTGACAGCCAGAATAAAACGATTGCCCCCAAAAAACTTCTGACCAATAAGGCCAAAATAAAACTCCAAACACCTAAACCCATATAAGCCAGAGTGACGGCAATGATTTGAAACGAGATGACTTCGACTACTTCCGGCCAGATTAAGCGTTTAAATTGGAGTTTGCGTTCCAAGAGGATCGAGGGAATGGTTTTTAGGGAAGTCAAAAACAAGGACAGGGAAAACACCCGAAATAACCAAATTCCCTGCATCCCCAGCTGGTATTTATTGGCAAAAAACGGCGCCGTCAACCAAATTAAAGCAGTCACCGTCACTACCAGAATTTGCTGTAAAGTAAAAGTAACACTTAAGTCTTTCGGGCTTAACTTGTCTTTTTTTTGAATCAAGGCCGCACCCAAGCCCACGTCCGAGAAAAAACCAAAAAAAGTAATGATAAAACTGACGATGGCAAAAATGCCGAAAATCTCCGGCATTAAAAGCCGGGCCAAAATAATGCTGCCCAAATAGCTGATTGCTTTAAGCAAAAATTTTCTGATGGTCAGGACCATCACCCCGGAAACGGCGCGCTGACTGATTTCGTCTAAATTAAGGTCTGGTTCGAACATAAAAAATGAGTCCTATCCAACTTAATAAACTGATTATATCTGACCAGAACTGGAGGGGTGTTTTAGTTAGTTTAATTTCTGCTCCGGCGCCGGCGATCAGCCCGGTTTCTGCATCCAATTGGGCAGCAACCCATTGACCAGCCGTTTTCACTTGCCAACCGGGGAAGTAGAACTGATTGAAAGGACCATTAATATCCCGTGGCTGGGTTGGTTTTTTAGCGGTTTTAGGTAAATAATCGGCTAAAATGTCGCTCATTTGCAAAGCAATCAACTGCCGGTCGGTATAGTAATAGTCATTAACCGGAGAGAATTTTTCCGGCCGGAAATACTGCCAATTTAAGGCGATAATTAAGACAATCAACACCAGCGCGGCAAATTTATTTTTAATCCAGTAAAACAGGGAGCCGGAGAAAAACGCCACAAAAGTCGCGGCAAAAGCTAACAGCCGCCACGGGAATTGGGCCAGGGCCAAAATCGGCAGCCGATCCCAAATAAACTGGCTATGAAACGTCATCATAAAAACTGCCAGGCCCAAACCGACAAAAACGTAAAGCAAGCGGCGCCACAGAAACACGGCCGGTAAAATTAACAATAGCTGCGGCCAACCCAGCTGAAAAGAAATATTGTCTTCCAAACCAAAGATCGAGCCGCCATACCCCCAGGATCTCTCCCATAATTGCCTGAGATAAATAAAATGCAAAGAATAATGCGAATAACCGCCGGTCAGGCTGTTAACCACAGTTAAATCTTTTTCAAAAAAGGCCGGGATAATGAACCAGGCGGTTAAAACCAGGGTCAAACCAGAGACTATCAGCCAGCGGCGCCAGTATTTTAAATTAAACAGGAAATACAGCCCAAAAAAACCTAAAGAAAATAAGGCAATAACATTGTGAGATAAAAATATTGCCGACCAAGCTAACGACGCCAGCACGACTTTTTTCTTTTGGCTAGCATAAAAAAATAAAGGGATAAAGGTCATGGCCGTTAATTCTGCCAGCGAACCGCGGACATAAAACTGAACTGCCCGGTAGGGCAGATAAACAAAAGCGGCGGCGCTAACCAGACCACCCAGTTTTCCCCACCGGTCTTTGGCCCAAAGATACATAAAATAAAACCCCAATAGATAATTCAAGGCAAAAACAGCTTTAATCGCCCAAACTGCCGGCAGTTTAATTAAATAAAGTAATTCGGCTAAATAGTATGGTAAAGGGCCGTAAAAATGAAATAAAGGCATGCCGTAACCCCAACCGAAATCGATCGCCCAGCGGGACGGAAATTGGCCGGCTTTTAAAGCTAAGTCCAGTTCGACCAAGCGGGCCACGTGGGTAAAATCGTGCATCTGGAAAAAATCAGAACGGAATAACGGCCAAAGAGTCGGTAAAACCAAGATCAAGCCGATGAATAAAAGCCAATGATTTTTAATGAACTTCATAGAACATTAGTTTCTCTCCCCCTGGTCTTGGATATTCACTAATTAATTTCAGTCTTTGAATATCACTTAGATTATATCGGTGGAAATTAACTACAAGATAAACTTTTTTCCCGGCAGCTAAAGCTTGCTCCATTCCCGGACTGACGGTTTTACTAGGGAAACCGACCCCTAAAATCTGAACATTGGAAGAGTGATTAAAATATATTTCCAAACCGTTAGGCAAGGTGCCGAAAGAACCTTCGGTGGCGACAACGACAGATTGATCTTTAGGCAGATTATTTAAATAGTTTCTGATTTCTTTCAAACCATAACCCGATGACCATTCTTCTAAATATTGCCCTCTTTCCCAAGGATCAAGCGGCGCTTTAATCGGATTAGTTAATAATAACCAATCAAATCTTAACCAGTAAAAAAGAAATAGAATTCCTAACAGCCAAACAAATTTATTAAATTTAGTAATTCCCCAACTGCAGATAATTAAAAGAAACGGAACAATCGGCAGCAAATAACGGGGGTAAATAATTTTGCCGATACTAATTTGGACTAAAACCGGAAGCAGCGACCAAACAAATAGGATAACGGTTATTTTTGTTTTATTTTTGATCGCCAAAAGCAGACTAATAATTATCAAAACAAGGGCTGGCCAGGAGAAATAACTCACCAGCCAGGAGAAAAAAACCTGAGCCGTCGGTAAAAAATATTGAAATAAGTGCTGAAGAATCTCCTGACGGCTGCGTAAATAATCAGCGCTGCGGGAACTGATTAAAGGAAAGGAACCGGACAAACGGAGACAGTTGTATAAACCGAGAGAAATCAGAATAGCAAGGATACCCGGTTTAATAAACGATTTGATTTTTTTAAACGGGAAAAGCAGGACTAAAGCAACGTTGAGAAGCAAAAATAATAAACCGGAGGGTTTGGTTAATAAAACCATCCCGGCCAATAAACCCAAAATTGCTCCTAGTTTGAGCGAAGGCCGGTTAAATAACTGATAAGTAACATAAAACGACCAAAGCGTTAAAGCCGTTAATAAACTATCGGTCAGACTGATTCGGTCGTAAAAAAGCAAAAAGGGGCTAATAATTACCAGAAGACTGCTGATGACGGCGATTTTAAGGGAAAACAATTTTTTGGCTAAAAAATAAACGCCCAGTAAAGTGGCTAAACCGGAAGCAACGGACAGTAAACGGCCGGCGAGCAACGGATCTTTAATAACCCACAAAAGCGGCGCCAACAGCCACATAAATAAAGGGGTTTTGCCGTCGGAAAGCGGAACAAAAAGATGTCCTTGATTAATCAGCTGTGTCCACCGGATATAAATTGCCTCGTCGGCAAAGATGGGCAAAAGCGTTAAATTAACCAGCCGGCTAATCAAGAAAACAACAATCAGGATTCCTAAAGCCATTCTCTTATTTTACCATTTTCCGCTTGATGAATGGGGTAAAAAAGATTGAGCCAAGCCAAATCAGGTTTCTGAGTAAATATACCGGCGGATCCCAGTGGCCGAAATAAAGATAAGGAGCGTAGCGCAGGAGCGCACCGATGGTCAAAGCCGTAAAAATACTGATTACCCATTTGGATTTAGCGAGAACTGCAAAAGAAAAAGCCCAAATCAAATACCAGGAATGAAGCTGACCCGGCCGCGTCAGCATCACCCCGAGCAAGATTACAGAAAAAAGTGTTGGTAAATCAATCCGTTTTGCCTTCAAGGAGAGAACCTGTAGGTAATAAAACGGCAGCAGTAAAATCGTGACGTATTTTATCGAAGCGGAAAAAATTAACAATATAATTGATTTAAACTTGTTTGAGTTTAAGAAAAACCAGTAGCTTAACAAGGCCGAAAACATCATCACGACGTCATTATGTCCGACGATTAAAGTTTCGATTAAGACTAAGGGGCAGAAAGCAAATAAACTCCAACGCCATGGCTCATGAGGAAAAAGCCGATTGACTAATTTCTTTAAAATCCATAACTGCCCGAGCCAAAACAAAGCAACAAATAATTTCATTGTCCAAAAAGTCAAAGTAAAATTGTGGCTAAACCAAACTAGACCCGGCAAGAGGGAAATCCCCGTCCAGCCATAGGCATAAGGCGCCGGCGTCTGAACGTTGTGCATGAAGCGAAGCAGCGGATCAAAGGCAAATTCAATCGCAGTTTTAATATGAGGGTTAACATGATAAATAATCACCATTTTGGCATTAAAAAGATAATTGAAAACATCATAGGAAAAAAGCGGATAGGCTAAAACGCCAGAAAGAGTTAAAAATATTAAAACATTCCACTCCGGAGTGGAATGTTTTTTACGAATATAATTAAGATAAATAATAATTAACAATAGGCTTAAAACTAAAAAAATTACCGTGTTTAAAGGCCGTTGATAAAATCCTAAATGTTGTATCCAAATCCTAATCGGGTTCCACCAAGAAAAATTATAAAGCGTTAAATTTAAATCCTGCTGGCTGAAAGAAAACAAGCAAAGCAATATCCAAACAAACAAAAATTTAATCATATAATCTAATTTTTAAGACATGCCAAAACATTCTGATCGAATCACGGAAAGGACTGACTCTGGTAGTGGCGGCGTGTGTCCAAACAATCGGGACTTCGGCAATTTTAATACCACTTTTCCCGGCCAAATATAAAAGTTCGACATCAAAAGCACCGGTGAAAGCATATTTTTCCGGTTTAGGCCGGTAAACTTTTAAAGCCTGGAATAATTCTCTGGCCACATGGGTCGAAAAAATTTTAAAACCACATTGAGTATCATGAATCCCCTTGACGGCCACTAACTGAACCACAAAATTGAAAACTTTTCCCATGATGTGCCGATAAAAAGGTTCTTGCTGACGCCGGGCCCCTTTAATTTCCCGAGAACCGACAACAATTTGATAACCCTTGGATAAAAAAGGCAATAGTTTCTCGACTTCACTAAGCGGCGTTGCCTGATCAAAGTCAGTAAATAAAATATAAGGATTGGTTGCCGCCAACACCCCGGTCATCACACTGGCGGCTTTTCCCTGATGCGGGTTCTCAATAAAATACCAATTGTTTTTTCCGGCAAAAATTTTAATTTTTTTATCAGAACCGTCAGTCGACCCGTCATCAACAATAATTACTTCCCAATTCAAGTGATTGGTTTTGAGATAATCTCTAACTTGCTCCAAACATCCCCGATTAAAGTTGCGGCTTTCGTTATAGCTGGGAATCACTACAGAAAGTTTCATAGTCTTTCTATTTTATAGATATTTTCCGAAGCAGGAAACTGCCATTGAGCAGAAACAATCGCCGGCAAAAGTGAGGTAATTTCCCAAATTGGTTCGTTTAAAACATCAGTCTGCCTGTAAGGAGAAATTACATAAAGAACCTGGGCTTGAGGATAATCGGCAATTCCTAACGGTTGACCGCCAAACCTTTCGACAAAATAACGAAAAGCCATGGCTTTATAATCATGCGTATCGTCTAAAAGGGTTAAGTTATAGTTTTGATAATTATGGACCCCTACATCTTTAATAATAAACCTGCCGGTGGTTTCGGCAGATTTAAAATTGCCAGTGGACGTTAAGGTTTGATACAAAACCGGGGCGTTCAAGATAATAAATAAAATTACCAGCAGCCAGCGGAAGATCAGTAGCCGCTTGGCAAGCTTATTTAATAGCCAACCGCCTAAAATAAAGACGGCCGGGAAAAGAAAGGCTAAATAATAAGGCGGAATATTCTCTTTATAAAAAGCCACGGCGGCAATTGATAGTAAAAGCCAAAGGCTGACCAATTTAAATTCTTTAGTGGGTTTTTTAAACCAAGTGATGAAAATTCCCAGCAAAAATAGCCGTGACAACCAGGTTCGGAAAAAATTCGTCTGGCGGCCGAAACCTAAAAGCATACCGATTGCTTCTTCGCTCCGGCCTCGTAAATTATAAATATTTTGCGATAAATTTATTGACCCGTAGCGGTGTTGGGTTAAAAATTTATATAAACCCAGAGTGTTTAAAAAGTGATTTTTAATTTCAAATAAGATCAAGGGCAACATTAATAAAATAATCAGGCAAAACCAGGCAAGTAAAGCCCGGCGTAATCGGGGCTGTTTAAAGGCGAGGAATAACTGCCATAAAATAAACGGGGAGAGAAAAACAATCATGTAATGAAGTTGAAGGGCAATCCCTAAACTTAAAGCGGATAAGTACAGCCATTTAATTTGTTTGGTTTTTTGGGCTTGGTAAAAGCCATAAACGATGCCTAAGGCCGCCAAAGGCATCGGGTTAGGATTCCAGGCGCTTCGGGTTTCCGTGACTGGAATTGCTCCAAAGGTATATAAAAAAGCGGCAAGTTTAGCTACAGCAACGGAAAAAAGTTGCTTGGTAAAGAAAAAAAGCGCCGGGATGGTTAAAACGCCGATTAAGGCAGTCGCATAAGCCGGACCAATCGGACTATTCCCAAAAATCCAATAAAACGGGGCCATTAAGTAGTAATAAAGCGGCCCAAGGAAAAACCCTCCGACTGAAGTAATCGGGCCGATAAACGGCAAATCATGATCAAAGAGCATTTTTTTCCAGACTAAAGCATCCCGGCCCTGGTCACCTAAAAACTGTAAAGTGGCTTCAAGCCGGTAAAACCGCAGGAAGGCCCCGATTAAAGTAAGCAATAAAATAAAACGATGTTGGTAGAGAAAAATTTTTATTTTTTCCACACTACCCGCGTATACATTAAATAATTCCAGATTAAACCCAATAAAATTCCGGTTAAGACCAAACCGTTTTCAGCCAGAAAAGACCGGCCAAGTAATTTAATCCCCAAAAGCAAAACCAGATTTTGAATAATAATTGAGCCCAGAGATAAGATATTAAATTTAATAAAACCTACCAGTAATTTTTTAATTTCTTTAAGATTAAATTTATCTTCTTTAAATGTCCAGATATTATTTAAAATAAAGTTGGAAATTACCGCCATTTCTATCGCCAAATTTTGTGACAAACTAAGACTGATTTTTAAACGCAACAGATTAAAAAACAGGAGCTGAACAAGCGTGCCGATACCGCCGACAACCATGACTTTGATTAATTTCTGACTGTCCCGCAGACGCAGTTTAAAAACGACTTTTAAAGAATCAATAATATTATTGCGGGGAAATTTGCTTTTACCCTGGGAACGATCAATAAAGGTGATCGGATACTCGACAATCTTGGCGCCTAAACGATGCAGTTCATAGTAAAGCTGAATTTTGTAGGCAAATTGCTTAGAAAACAAATTATCTAAATCAAGCTGTTTCAACCATTTGGTTTTCGTTCCCCGATAACCGGTAGTCATATCCTTATATTGCGGGGTAAACAAGACAAAACGGGCGATAAAATTACCAAAATAGGATAAAAACTTGCGGTGCAACCCCCAATCAGCCGGCATGCTGCCGCCTTGAACATAGCGGGAACCAATAACCACATCCGCCCCTTCATCCAGAACTTTAATCATTCCGGGAATGTACTGCGGTTGATGCGAGCCGTCAGCATCATATTCAAAAACAACGTCGGCAGATAATTTTTCCATGGCATATTTAAAGGCTTTAATGTAAGCCGCACCCAGGCCTTTTTTTTCTTTATTCGGCAATAAGACAACATTGCCGTATTGGGCTTTCTTCTCACTAACAATTGCGGCGGTTCCGTCAGGTGAATGGTCATCAATGACTAAAATCTGCAGTTGGTGCCGGGGAGGAATTTTTTTAAAACTTTCCTCTAAGCCATCAATGGTTGAAGCAATATTATCTTTTTCGTTATAGGTGGGGATGCAAATAATAACTTTCATTGCCTGCTCTCTATTTTAATATCTGACTCGACCATGATTTTCATCATGGCACCAAACTCGGTTTTAGGCTGCCAACCTAAAATCCGCTGAGCTTTAGCCGCATCGGCGCATAAAACATCCACTTCGGCCGGACGAATTAAGGCTTTGTCTTTAATAACGTATTTTTCCCAATTAAGACCGACAACTTCAAAGGCAGCCTTAACACAATCTTTAACCGACCAAGTTTTTCCGGTGCCGACAACAAAATCCTGCGGGTTATCCTGCTGGAGCATCAGCCACATGGCTTCGACATAATCTGGGGCATAACCCCAGTCACGTTTAGACTCAAGATTGCCTAAAACCAATTTATCCTGCTTGCCTAATTTAATCCGGGCAACGGCGTGAGAAATTTTTCGGGTGACAAATTCCAAACCGCGGCGGGGAGATTCGTGGTTAAAGAGAATACCAGACACAGCATAAAGATGGTAAGATTCCCGATAATTAACGGTAATCCAATGACCATAAACCTTAGCCACGCCGTAAGGACTGCGGGGATAAAAAGGGGTGGTTTCTTTTTGCGGTGTTTCTAAAACTTTGCCGAACATTTCCGAAGAAGAAGCCTGATAAAACCGGGCGTCAGGCTTGGAATTACGAACCGCTTCCAGCATCCGGGTGACACCCAGGGCGGTAAATTCACCGGTCAAAACCGGCTGGCTCCAGGAAGTGGGGACAAAAGACTGAGAAGCCAAATTATAAATTTCGTCAGGTTGAGATTCTTTAATGGCGTTGGTTAAAGAATGTTCATCCAGTAAATCGCCGGAAAGTAAAGTAATTTTATCAACAATGCCCTGAATGCGGTCGTAATTGGAAGTACTGGTCCGCCGCGTTAAACCAAAAACGCGGTAATTTTTTGTCAATAAAAATTCGGCCAAATAAGAACCATCCTGACCGGTGATACCGGTAATTAGAGCGGTTTTAGTTTTCATATTTCCCTTCTTTTAATAATTTTAAATCATTTTCCACCATTTTAATAATCATGTCTTTAAAACCAACCCGGGGGCGCCAGCCTAAAATTTTCCGGGCTTTGGAAGAATCGCCCAATAACTCCCTGGCTTCCGCATGACGGATAATTTTCTTATCAATGACGATAAACTTATTAAAATCAAGGCCTAAATAGCCAAAAGCAATTTCGGCAACATCCCTGACGGAATGACTTTCTCCGGAGGCGATAATATAATCATCAGCTTTGTCTTGCTGCAGCATTAACCACATCGCCTCAACATAATCAGGGGCATAACCCCAATCCTGCCGGGCATCCAGGTTGCCCAGGGTTAAATTTTTTTCTAAATTAAGTTTAATTTTAGCGGCCGCCAGGGTAATTTTGCGGGTGACAAATTCCGGGCCGCGGCGTTCTGATTCATGATTATAAAGAATGCCTGAAACAGTAAAAAGTTTAAAGTGTTCCCGAAAATTTTTGACTAAGTAATGAGAGCAAGCCTTAGAAACACTATAAGGATCAACCGGCCTTAAAGGGGTTGCTTCTGTTTGCGGGACTTCTGCCGGCACGCCAAAAATTTTAGCGGAAGTTGCCTGGTAAAATCTGGTTTGAGGAGAAAAATCGCGGATGATTTCTAAAAGCCTGGTGACCCCCAAAGCATTAACATCCAAAGTTAAAGTAGCCTTGTCCCAAGAAGCGGGAAGAAAAGTAATGCCGCCCAGATTATATATTTCCTGGGGCTTAAACCGGGTAATAATCCGGTACAACGATTCATAATCCAACAAATCCCCTGTTTCCAGGGTTAAACTTGACTCGATTGACTTAATGTTCTGCTTTCCGATGTCGTTTTTCGGACTGACCATACCGACTACCTGATAATTTTTTTGTAACAGAAATTCGGCTAAATATGAGCCGTCCTGGCCGGTAATGCCGGTAATAAAAGCAATTGGTTTCATCTTCGACCTATCCCAATATATTGAAAACCGAATGAGGTTATTTTTTTAGGATCATAAAAATTGCGACCGTCAAAAACAAAGGGTTGATTCATTAACCTCTTTAATTTTTTAAAGTTTAATTCCTTAAAAGCTTGCCATTCCGTTACCAAAATCAAGCCATCGGCGCCAATAAGAGCCTGATAGGGATCGGAAAATTCAGTTTTAATCACCGGGTCATAGCGATGAATAATGACGCCTAATTTTTTTAAGCGGTTAATCAAAACCGTTGATCGGGCTTCACGAAGATCATCGGTATTGGGCTTAAAAGCTAGGCCTAAAACGGTTAAAATTTTCCCTTTTAAACCATCAGGGTAAGCGGTTTTGATTTTCCCAATAAAATAATCAATCTGGTCGTTGTTGACGGCATCAACCTGTTTTAAGAAATTAAAGTCGTAACCTAAAGACCTAGCAAAGGAAATTAACGCCCAGGTGTCTTTAGGAAAACAACTGCCGCCATAACCTAAACCGGCAGCCAGAAAACTTTGGCCGATGCGCGGGTCTAAACCTAAACCGGAAGCAACATCATTAATGTCGGCACCGACCTTATCACACAAAATTGCCATACTATTAATAAAAGAAATCCGGGTGGCTAACATAGCATTGGAAGCGTATTTAACCAGCTGGGCAGAAGCAGGAGTCATAACTAATACCGGGGCTTTAATTTTCTGATGAACCTGTCGGAGTATTTTTTCCGCCTTATCAGAATTAACGCCAAAAATAATGCGTGCGGGAGAAAGGGCATCATTGACAGCTGAGCCTTCGCGTAAAAATTCCGGGACAGAAGCCACATCAAAAGATTTCTTAGTATTTGTTTTAATAATTTTTTCCACGATTTGGGTAGTCGAAGGCGGAACGGTACTTTTGATAACAATCACGGCGTAATTGGTTAAATTCTGGGCAACTGATTCGGCGGCGCTAAAAACAAACCGGGAATCATAACTGCCGTCTTTTTTGGGCGGGGTGCCGACACAAATAAAAATCACTGCCTGATCTTTAATCGCCTCCCGGTAGTCAGTGGTAAAAGTTAAGCGACCACTGTCTAATCCTTGAGCAAATAAGGTTTCCAGACCCGACTCATAAATAGTAATTTCCCCTTTTTTTAATTTGGCGACTTTTTGCTCATCAATATCCAACCCGACAACTTGATGGCCAAGATGGCTAAAAACAGCGGCGGTAACCAAACCAACATAACCAGTGCCTAAAACACAGACTTTCATGAAACTACTATATCAGATGGCTTAAGTTTTTTCAGGATTAACTGAAACCAGGGAGTAAAATCTGCGCGCTTAGTTTTAGCAGCTGTTAGGCTGATAAATTGCCAGTCGGCAATTTCTAGCGGATTGGGCCTGGGGCGACCTCGGACTAAACCCAGAAAAACCTGATCCATTTCCCGTTCCGATCCGGCCTTTCCCCCTCTGGCCGAATAAGTGAATTTAAAAATTGGTTTTAATTGAGTGGTTAATCCAAATTCTTCTTTTAAGCGCCTTTGGGCCGCCTGCAAGTAAGTTTCATAAGGCCGAACGTCCGTACAAACCGTGTTGGCCCACTCGCCGGCAAAAAGTGATTTTGTCTTGGCCCGCTGCTGAATTAAAAGTTTCCCCTTTTGATTAAACAACTGCACGGAAATTGCCCGATGGAGTTTAGCGTGGCCTAAATGCGCCCTGATTTTGTCTTCAATTCCCAGTATTTGATCCTTACGGTTGACTAAGATTACCTGATCATTAAGATTGACTACATCCGCTTCCAATAATTTTTTTAACTCTATCAACTTTTTAACTGGTTTTGGCGGTCGCAGAAATTTTAATAATTTAACTTGGATCATCTTTTCGTAAATTTGCTGCCTAAAATTAAAAAGGTAGACTTCAAAACTATTTTGTTTATGACCAAAAATATACCGGGGGCCATAATAGGCTAGCCCCAAAAATGATTTTTTTGCCAGGCGACAGACGGCAACATAAACACCTGGGATTATTTTTGGTGATTGTTTAAGATTTAAATTGGCGGTGGGAAAACCGATTTTCCGGCCGATTTTTTCACCAGAAATAACGGTTCCGGATACCTGAATTGGTTTGATTAATCGCCTCATCGGGATGTTTTTATTAACGATAAAACTAGAATATCAATTAACAAAAATGCCCCGGCGAATAATTGAACCGCAGTTAAACGATCACCTAAATAAGCATAACCTATAATTGCTGCCGAGAGCGGCCAAGCCAATTCGGCCAAAGTGGCCATTTTGGCTTCGGTATACTGTAACCCCTTGTAATAAACCACGAAAGAAACGGCGCCGGAAAAAAAAGCAATCAATAAAAGATTGAGCCATTGTGATGAGGTCATCGCCGCCAATGGGTAAGTTTGGCCGGTGACTAAAGCCATAATTAAGGCAATCGGAATAACAATAGCGAAGCGCAAAATCACTGTCGCCATATAACTTAAACGGGTTAAGATAAGCTTACTTAAGATCGTGCCTAATCCCCAGAAAAAAGAGGCACCAGCGGCGAGTAAAACCGCAATTAATTCCTGTTGACTATGTAAAAACTGCGGCCGGCAATGAGGAAAGGCCAGGAAGTAAGCGGCAATAATGGCTAAAGAGCCTAAAATTAAATAGCGCCGAGTCAATCTTTCTTTCAAGATTAAGACTGCCAGTAAAATCGTAAAAATCGGCTGAGTCTGCTGCAATAAACCGACGACGGAATAAGAAATAAATTGGACTTTGGCCAACGCGGCAGTATAGAGAGTGGTGGCAAGAGCACCACTGATGAGACCGATGGCAATCATGATTAACCAGTCTCTTAATTTCATCCGGCGATACTCTTTAAGAAAACGCGAGGCAAAGGGTAATAGCAGGCTAAACCTAAAAATATGTTCCAAAAACACTACCCAAACGGCCGGCAGCTGATAAAGCTGGCGCCGGAGCAAACCGTCCACACTCCATAAAACCGCCGCTAAGATAATTAAGAAGATGTAGCTTCGTTTTACGCGCATAATTTGCTAAACTTACAACTAAGCATTTATTTTAACATGTTTATGCAAGTTGAGATTTTAACAATTTTCCCGGAAATATTTCCAACATGGTTAACGACCAGTATTATTGGCCGGGCGCAAAAAAAGAAACTAGTGAAAATTAATGTCCATAACCTGAGAGATTGGGCAACAGACAAGCATAAATCAGTTGACGACAAACCATTTGGCGGCGGACCGGGAATGGTCATGCGCGTCGATGTTGTCGAGCGCGCCATCTCAGAATTCAGATTTCAGAATTCAGATTTCAGAACTATTTTATTAACGCCCCAGGGGAAAAAGTTTAATCAGAGGCTCGCACAAAAACTGGCTAAACAAAAACAGTTAATTTTAATCTGCGGCCATTACGAGGGTTTTGATGAACGCATTCGCCGGCTGGCGAACGAAGAAATTTCCATCGGTGATTATGTTTTAACCGGCGGAGAGATACCAGCAATGGCGTTAATTGACGCTGTTGTCCGTTTGATCCCCGGCGTGGTCGGCAATGATGAATCAACAAAAGATGAATCTTTTTCTCAAAATTTACTCGAGTATCCCCAATATACCCGGCCGGAAATTTATAAAAAGATGACCGTGCCCAAAATTCTTCTCTCCGGTAACCACGCCGAAATTAAAAAATGGCGGAAAAAAGAAGCGGAAAAACGGACTAAACAACGGCGACCTGATCTTTTAAAGTAAGGAGGGCTTCGTCGATCGTTTTCATTTCTATGCCGAAATCGGCTTTGAGTTTGGCGTTAGAAAGACGTAAATACTGCTGGCGGGGACGGGGGTCGGTTTTCAAACAATCTTTAAAACTGCCGGGTTTAATCTCAGTCTGAAGATTAAAAACTGTGGCAATTTTTAAAGCTAAATCGTAGGGAGTTAAGGAAGTGCTGCCGACGACATGATAAATTCCCTCTGGTTTTTCTTTGATAAAGACTGGCAAAACCTGGCAAATATCATCAATAAAGGTCGGAGTGATAATTTGATCAGTAAACATGGGGTGAAGCTGGCCATTTTTTAACTGCTCCAAAATTTTACGGACTAAATCCGCTTTTGGCTCAAACTTGGCCCGGAAAGGAAAAGCTAATCGGGCAATTACCGACTGACAGCCGGAATTGATGACTGCTTCCTCTGCCCAAAGTTTGGTTTGACCATACCATTCAAGCGGGTGAGGTTTATCGATTTCGGTGTAGCCAGAAGTCGGCGGAGTTTTGCCGTCGAAAACAAAGTCAGTGGAAATATGAATCAGGTAATGGTTATATTGGGCACAAGCCTCGGCAATGTTTTTTGTCCCCAAAACATTGACTTTGTAGACTAAACCGTCTTTATTGTCTTTTTCCTCATAGGCTTTGGAAACATCGGTAAAAGCGGCTAAATGAAGCACGGTTGTCGGCGGACAATCCAAAGCTTTGGTCACCTGAACCGGATCAGTAATATCCGTACCGGTGGCTAAGTCTAAATTAGTAAAATTAGACTCGCTTAAAAGCTCAGTCAGCCTAGAACCGATCATCCCGGATAAACCGGTTCCGATAATGGTTGGTTTACTTACCATGTATGTTTTAGCGGCTCCCACCACTGACGGTGATTGACATACCACTCTATGGTTTTTTCCAGATAAGTGTCAAAATCATGCTCCGGTTTAAAACCGAGTTCTGTTTTAGCCTTCGTCCAATCAAGGGCATAACGCCGGTCATGGCCGGGCCGGTCTTTAACGAACTCGATTTGCTTTTCCGATTTCCCCATGATTTTGATAATTTTTTTAACGATTTCCAGATTAGAAATATCTTCAGTCAGGCCACCGATACAGTAAGTTTCCCCGACCTTACCTTTTTGTAAAACCAGATCGATTGCCCGGCAATGATCATCAACATACAGCCAGTCGCGGACGTTTAAACCATCGCCGTAAACCGGGATGGTTTTCCCTTCAAGTAAATTGGTAATCGTTAAGGGAATCAGTTTTTCCGGAAATTGGTAAGGACCAAAATTATTGGAAGTATTAGTGATCGTTACCGCTAGGCTATAGGTTTTAAAGTAGGCGCGAACCAAATGGTCGGAGCCGGCCTTGGAGGCAGAATAAGGACTATTGGGTTGAAAGTTGGTTTTCTCAGAAAATTTTCCTTTGGAATTTAATTCCAAAGAGCCAAAAACTTCATCAGTAGAAATGTGGTGAAAGCGCTTAATTTGATGTTTTAAGGCCGCATCCAGCAAGACTTGGGTGCCAACCACATTGGTCATCACAAATACGGCCGGACCGGTAATGGAGCGGTCTACGTGCGACTCAGCAGCAAAATGAACAATAATGTCTACGCCGGACATAGCTAGATCAACGGCTTTTTGATCACAAATATCCGCTTTAACAAAACTGTAATGAGGATTATTTTGGATATCCTTAAGATTGGCCAGATTTCCGGCATAAGTCAGTTTGTCCAAGTTAATAATTTGATCGTCAGGATGATTCGTTAACCAATAATGAATAAAATTCGACCCGATAAAGCCTGCGCCACCGGTAACTAATAGTTTCATATAATTTTCATATGAGTAATTTTTGTACTCTAAGTATGCTTATCAGCTATTTTTGACGCGCCGTAGGAATCAGGCTTAGTAACGGCAGTGTAACCGTTACCGGTAACCATTCCGACGACTTCTTTAATCATATCACGAGTGTCACCTATCTGACCAACATCAATATGAATTTCCAAAGAGTAATGACTATTACCATTGAGGCGACGGTTAATTTTAGGCAAATAACTTTTGGCGATTTCTAAAGAAGCAAGAGTTTCGGAATAGATTTTATCTCTTATTGAATGAGGACTATTTAAGCGCTGGCTCTGCCAAAAATACTTGCCGCCCCAACCGACCCGATGAACCACAATCGCCGTTACCAATTTAAGACTACTCTGGCCATTACTCCCATGAACATGAGAGTCAGAACCAATAATTAAATGGTAATTGGCCTGAGGGTCGGCTTCAACAAACCGGGCAATATCTTCGATTAACTCCGGACTTGTCCGTTTGCCGTACGTCGGACTGGTAAACATGAAGATTATTATACCTCAACGGGGATAATATTTTTTGTTTTTTAATTTATCGGGGAGAAAGCTGATTTTGGGATATTTTTCGTAGCCGGCGCCGTAGCCAATATCTTTCATCAGTTTAGTAACCGGGTTACGGATTTCTAAAGGAATTGCCAGATTACCGTATTTTTTTACATCATCCAGAGCTTTCATGTAGGCATCATAGGCGGAACGGTTTTTTTTGGCCAAACTCAGGTACACTACCCCATGGGCCAGGTTTTCCTGACATTCAGGCAGGCCAATAGTCTCGCAGGCGCGGAAAACATCATTAGCCACCACTAGGGCCGTTGGTTGGGCCATACCGATGTCTTCGCTGGCAAAGACAACCATTCGACGGGCAATAAACAACGGGTCTTCGCCGCTATCGACCATCCGGGCAAGATAATACAAAGCGGCGTCAACATCACTGGCCCGCATAGATTTAATAAAAGCGGAAATGGTGTTGAAATGTTCTTCACCGGCCCGGTCGTAACGCAAAAACTTACTCTGCAGAGCGTTTTTAATATTGGCAACAGTAATCCGGTGATAGAGTGTATGGGTGGCTTCCAAAAGATTCAAGAGTTGGCGGCAGTCGCCGTTGGCAAACTCCAAAATAAATTCTTCGGCCTCCCGGGCAAGATTCTTAATTTTTAGCTCTTTTAACCCGCGTTTTAAAACTTTTTTTAAATCCGTTTTGGCGACTGACTCTAAAACAAATACCTGACAGCGGGATAAAAGCGGACTGATAACCGTAAAGCTGGGATTTTCAGTCGTGGCGCCGATTAGAGTCAGGGTGCCGTCTTCCACAAACGGCAGTAAATAATCCTGCTGGAGTTTGTTAAAACGGTGAATTTCATCTAAAAATAAAATTGTCTGCTGCCGGAATAAGGTCGCCTTAGCCTCAACCACCACTTTTTTAATATCGGCCTTACCGCAGGAAGCAGCGGATAACCCGACAAAATTTGCCTCCATTTCTTTGGCAATCAGACGCGCCAAAGTAGTCTTGCCGCACCCGGGCGGACCCCAGAAAATCATTGAATGTAAAGTTTTCTTTTGAATGGTTAACAAAAGAGGCTTATTCAAGCCGACTAAATGCTTTTGACCGACAAACTCTTTCAAATTTTTAGGGCGTAATCGGTCAGCCAACGGAGCTTCAACCATAATACCAAACTAAACCCAAAGATGAAGATTGTCAACCAATGTCTTTGCCTTTGATAACGGCCGTATATTTATCGCCCAACTTTTTCTTTGCCCAATAACGGTTGGAGCGAAAAAGCGAGTAAAAAGTGCCGGAATCAGACCAAAAACCGGTTAGTTCCTGCCAATGAAGCTGGCCCTGCTTTAAATAAGCATTATTAATATCAGTAACTTCCAGCTCTCCCCGGCCAGATGGTCTTAATTTTTTGATCATTTTAAAAACTTCATGATCGTAAATATACAAACCAGTGACGGCATAGGGCGAGCTGGGACTGGTTGGTTTTTCAACAATATCAATAATTTTTTGCGGATCGGTTTTGGCAAAAACCGGGTTGCCAAAACGCTCCGGATCAGGAACTTTTTTCAAAAAAATGGTGGCGCCGGATTTAAAATTTTTAACGGCCGGAGAAATATCCTCATCAGTGGTATTATCACCTAAAATTACGGTGATCGCGTCGCCGTCAGCAAAATCTTCAGCATATTGAAGCGCATCGGCAATCCCTTTAGACCCGCCTTCCTGATAGGCGTATTCCAAATGAGTAATGCCAAATTCTTTACCGTTTTTCAAAACCTGCATAAATTGTCCGGCATGGATATCCCCCGTAACGATTAAAATATTCTTAATCCCGGCGTTAACTAAAGTCTGGATGGGGTAATAAATCATCGGCTGGTCATAAATAGGCAGTAAATGCTTGTTGGTAGGATAAGTTAAGGGGTACAATCTTGTTCCCTTGCCGCCGGCTAAAATAACACCTTTCATAAAAAACTCCTTTAGGCCCGCAAACTAATAAAAATTAATACAATCGCACCCAATAAACTAATGGCTAAATATTCCAAGACTACCGGTAAAAATAAAGTTTTATCCCGTTTATGAATAAACATTCCCCAGAGAAAATAACTGATTCCCATAACAACAGAAACAGGCAGGCGATATTGAGGCACTTTTAAATAGATTAACCCTAAAATTATCAGCCAAGTCAACAAATTTAAATATGGCATATTAAAGGATTAAGCCTGGCTGGATTCCCACCAGCAAGATTAATAGTATACCTAAAAATATCAAGTGAGCCAAGCTGGAACCGGAAAGCCGGATAATTTTCTTTTTGGTCACAATCGCCGAATCGATTAAAATTACGGCTATAAGAATAATCGTTAAGCTGATAGAAATCGCTTTAGTTAAGTGAAAAGAGCTGATTAAGGGACTCGTTTTGATCTCTGCCAGAACGGCTTCGGCGTTGGCATTGATTTCTCCGGTTTTAACCGGCAGTGCCGAACTGACCTGCGTACCGAATAATTGAACGATTAAAGTAGTCGGCTGACCCTGAAAAGTATCCTGGATGACGGCAATACCGATTTCCCGGTAACGGCCGGAGAGAAGATTATCCCGGTGTGTCGGCGAGTTCATCCAAGCGGTAATAACCGACGGAGAATCCTGAAAATCCCTGGCTAAATTCTCGCCGGCATAAAGATATTGATAATGAACATTTTTAAAAAAATCCCAAGGAGTGGTTCCGTCCGGCGACGCATGCGCCCAATAATTTTTGGCAATCATGTCCGCTCCTTTTTCCTGGGCAGCTTCGGATAAAAGCGGGCTAATCGTTAAGACCGGCAGGCCATTTTCCTCCCGGGTTTTATTAGTCAGATTGACAATTTCGTCGGCAGTAATCGAAGAATTAATCCCTAAAACACCGGGCATCCTTGCCCCTAAGAAACTAAAACAAACCTGGGTAAAAATTACTAAGACCAGCAAAACACTGAGCGAAGAAGCGTGAAGGGTTTTAGCTTTGTAGTTATTGGATTCCTGGGGGGTGAATAAATGGGACAGTAAATGAATCATTGATTCATTTTACTCAAGTTCAGCAGTAACAATCAAGCGCTTCAAGAAGTCTTGTTTACTTAATCTTCCGACGGCGATAGTAACGGATTAAAAACCAAGCCGGAAATAATGTTAATAACCAGGGCCACCAACCGAAATAATGTTCACCCAACACAGTTCCTGGAGATTCTACGCCAGAAGCAGGAGGGGTAGCTTCTTCTTCAACTCCAAGAACTTCCGGCGCCGGTAAAAATCCGGTTGCCGGTCCGATGGCTCCCGGAATGCCAGCTATGGTGGTAGCTGTATTAACTTCATTGGAATATGTGCCACGATTACCAACAGTGTCGTAAGCCGCGACGACGACATAATAAAGACCGGTTCCTAAGCCTTGAATTGTGTATGAGGTAACGTTACCTACGTGTGCAGCATAATCATAAACGCCTGTTGCCGTACCGTACCACACAGAATAGTCAGTGGCATCAGAAATTGCATTCCAAGCCAAGCTGACAGAACCAGTTCCTGTGCCAACCATAGATAATATAGGAGCGATTGGTCCGGTCAAATCAACAGTGGCGGTTGTTGAAGTATCTGCTGTGAAACCGGCTTGATCATAGGCAGTTACTTTTATTGTCCAATCACCTTCACTTAAATTATCGGTGATAGTATATTCAAAAGTTGCTTCAGATACATCTGCGCCTTTTTCATCTACGCCGTCTTTCTTCCAGGTGACTCGGTAATGATTGATGCCAACGTTATCTTGAGCTGCTTCCCATGTTACTTTAACGTTATTTCCGTTAGAGGGATTTGGTGATACAGAAAGGTTTTGTGGTCCTTTATCCAGCGTTGTTTCGTCCCATGAAATATTTTTAATACCAACTTCTGAATAATTGTCTGCCAAATCATGTGCTCGGTAGTATAAAATGTGAGCGCCTTCGCTTCCTGGTTTAAATGGGGCTGAATACGTAGTCCAAGAACCAGTCTGGGAATCCCATTGATATTCAATCTTGTCAATATTTGTATCTGTTGCCGTAAGAGTCACTTCCGGCTGAGTTTTATACCAGCCATTACTCCCATCAGCTGTTAGAGGGTTGATTGATAAAGCTACTTCCGGGATTGTTTTATCTAAGATAATAGTTAAAGTATAGGTATCTTCTATATTACCGGCATTATCAGTGGCATGAGATTTTATGGTGTAGGTACCTTGAGCAGGTGAAGTAAGGCCAGCATATTCCCAATTCCCTGTTGCATAAGATGTATTAAGTAGGATTTCTGTCCCGCTGACTACAAATGATGTGCCATCGAAGTATTGAGTCAAGTCTTTTTGAATTGAAATTTGTACACCGTTCACGTGACTAAGAGTGTCTGTGGCGGCTCCCTTAATAGATCCGTTCCAACTATTCGTGATTATTGTACTATCAGTTCCCGAGTTTAATGGGTCAGTAATCGTACTATCTGGGTCGGTAAAATCAATATCAGCTCCATTTGAAGTAACAGTGGTTGTATTACAGTTTCCCGCGGCGTCACAGACATTAGGAGTAATTGAGCAGGTTTGATTTGTCCCCTGAGTGGTTATGTCACAGGTTGGATTATTACCTGAGGCTACTCCATTTGTATCTGCGTAAGTAAAGGTGGATGTTCTGTTTGTGTTATACCATCCGGAAAACGTTGTTTTGGAAGCCAAAGCCGGAGCTGTGGCATCGTAATAGTAATGCACCGGAGTGCTCCAACCACTTTCGTTACCAGCGTTGTCGATAGCTTGTACCCAAATGGTTACACCATCTTGTTCGTTAAGGCCTGGTGTGTGGTTGCGTGAGGTTCCGGAAACTGTACGTATAATGGTATCTTGTCTGCCGGCGAGGTGGTGGTCATAAGTATATTTGATTTGATATTCTTTGATGCCACTACCGCCGGTGTCGCTCGATACGGACCATTGATTTAGAATGGGAATTGTTTTGAAATATTGTTCAGCAGTTGGTGAGGTTATAGTTGGTTTTCCCGGCGCTGTTTTGTCAATATTAGTTATTGTTACTGTTTTAGTGGTAATATTTCCCGCAGTATCAGTGGCGACAAAATCAAATGAACCGTTTGTTGTAAATTGGTGAGATGTAGTATTTAATATTCCTTCATTTGTCGAAGCAGTCACAGTGATATTTTGATTAGTCCAACTCGTATTGTAAGGATCAACTGTTATAACCGGTGCGGTTGTATCATAGGTGATTGCACATAAAGATGTCCAAGTACCTTTATTACCAAGGGCATCATAAGCGCGAATTCTGGTCCAATATGTATTTCCATTGGTTGCCCCACCACCATTTACATAATTTGTAGACAAGGAGTGACTTACAAGCAACGTTGTTGAATTTGGTGAATAAACTTCCCTATCGTAACCGGCTACTCCAGCGTTTGCATCCGTAGAAGGACCCCAAAGGTTTGTCAGTGGTAAATAGTTCAAACTTTGTCCACATGTTTTGTAATTATTAAAGTCAGCGCCACTTGCATAATCGCTGCCAACTGGCGGATTTTCGCTAGACCAACCAATTTGTCCTGGAGTTGTAGGACCAGTTTTATCGATACCCGCTATTGCGTCAGACATTAGATACGTTGTATTAGTGGCAGCATCAACTGCCCTGTAGCAAACTTTTTTGCCATTATCGGATTCAGAAGTAAATGTCTGACTGGCATAAGACACAAAGGTTAAAGTGCCGTCACAAACCGAACCAGTAGTATTACTCATTTCTAAAGTGCCTTCGGAAGTACTAGCCGTAATCGTTTTACTCAGCGCTGGATTTGTGTTGGGATTATTAATGGTGATTGTTGGAGCGGTGGTATCCCAAACCAAATTAAACTCATCAAATGAAGAATTGCCGGCATTATCGGTAGCCGTCAATCTTAAAACATAAGTTCCATCAACAGTCGCAGAAACGGTTGTTGAGGTTAAACTGGCAGTACCAAAAGATATCGTTCCCGGACCTGATTCTTTTGTCCAGAGAACACTGGCAATCCCGGAGATTAAATCGGTTGCCGAACCAATTTGGGTAAATAAGGCATTTTTGGATTGATCAGCACCGGCGTTAACTGAGGGGGCAGTTTTATCAATATTGGCACCATTAGAAGTCACCGGAGCGGTACTGCAATTGCCAGCGTTGTCACAAACATTTGGCGTGACCGAGCAAGTTTGATTGGCCCCTTCAGTGCTGATAGTGCAGGAAGCCGGATTACCGGAATTTATGCCGCTCCTTGAATCTGTGTAATTAAAATAAGATGTTTTACTTATCTTATACCAATCCCAACCAGAAAAGGTTGTTTTCGATGAAAAAACAGGGGCTGTTTTATCTAATTTAATAGTGACTGAATTAGAACTGTTACCACCTGTGCTAGTGGCCGAACAGGTAATGGTTTGACCGGAGGTCTCAGTGTTTATGGTTTGTGTATTACAACCGGTTTGAGAAGTGATTGTGGACTCGGGATCAGTAACGCTCCATGTCACAGTTGGGTTAGAATTATTCCAGCCGGCGGCATTTGGCGCTGGGCTGACATTGTAGGTAATTACTGGAGGAGTGGGATCGCTGTTAACAGTAAAAGTAGAGGTCCCCTTATCTGCCCAAGACCAACAAGTAAAAAGCCAAAAACTACAGTTTTGGACATTTGCGTACCAAGTTCCAAGAGCGGCGTTGCTTGGTAATGCATATGAACAAGTTACTTCTTTACTTCCCCCGCCGTTATCACAACTGGCGATAGAACTGTTGCTTGGATTTTTGATATTTAGACGCAAAAGTTCGGTCTTAGTGGAAGTTGCTTTAGCAAAAACTGTTTGTCCGCGCACGTATGAAGTTTTCGGAGTTGAGTAACTATTAGACGAATAGGTTGATACAGAATACACCGCATCTGTAAATGTTGTTTCAGCAACTATTTTATTCTCGTCTTTAACTTCAACTTTATAATTCGGCCGATAGTTGCCGTCGAGTTGGTAGGCATAAGTAAATTCGCCTAGATCGTTGGTGGTAATGGAAGTCTCGAAATTAACCGTTGGCTCATCGGTGGAAGAAATAATTAAAGCATAATCTTTATTGGGAGCAAAGGAGGTGCCGGAAATAATGACGATTTCGGTCGGGGCATAATCGGGTTTATCGGTAGACAGTTGGGCGCTGGAAACATTGGCTGAGTCAAGATCAAAGACGGGAAGGCTAGTTTCAGAATTAACAATCACGGCAGATAGTTGGCCGGTTTCTTCAGGTTGAGTGGAGCCTAAAACTTCCGGGCTAGGCTGAATGTCCTCCTTCGCTGAAGCTTCGGCGGACGAAGGCGGACCGGTTTCTTTAGGCGGATCAGATGGTTGAACGGACGGACTGGGAAGGGATAACGGGGCCGGACTGACTGATGGTGTTGGGCTGGGAGTAATCACCGGCGACGGACTGACTAGCGGTTGATTAGGATTTTCCAGCCAACTATTTTCGTCTGCGGAAAGATTAAGTGATGTATCAGCGGCTTCGGATACTATTTCCAATTGCTGACTAGTAATAGTAAACCTAGTCACATTGACGACGGATGCGCCGTCAATCTGGGTTTTAAGAATACCGCGGACAACCTGGTGTTTAACGCAGTTGCCATTTTCAGAACACGTGCCGGCATAAATTTCTTTGGTAAAAGTTCCGCTGTCAACTTTATCTTGACCACTAACGGCTTCGGTTTTATCATCGACTGTCCGATAGGCTAAAAGATAGCTAACTTCTTTATCAGTATCGACGGTAAAAGAAAAAGAGTTTTTAGCTGAATCGAAAGTAATTGGAGTTGTTTTGACAACGGTTGAAACCAAATCTTCTTCAGCATAAACAGGCTTTATTAAAACTGAAGCGATCGGCAATAATTGATTAGCCAATAAAGCCCAGGCCGAAATAACAGAAAGCAGTTTTCTGGAAAAACTTTTTTTCATTCGCCTTATTATACCCTTGCTTGTCAAGTGAACAAATGACTCAATCCGAATCTTATTATACCTAATCTATATCTGCCAAGAAGTTTTTAGCTGAAATTGTTTGTCGCCTAAGTAGCCGTTGATTTCCGGCCGAATTATAGTTTGATTAAGCAAGGCTGCCGGATAAATCGTATACTCGCCGTAACTTTGATTAATTAAATCAACTGTTTTTAAAATTTTATCTTGCTTTTGATCAGCAATAAATAACGGTTGAGGCAGTAAGTTCTTTTTAGTCAAAAGAGAAATCCAAACGCCGGCGAAACGAATGGGGCGGTGAATTTGCCAGCGATTATATATAGTATAAAGTTGCCGGAAAACTTCCCGACCGGAATCAGTAAAAATTTGTCTGGTAACGTGCTTTAATTGATTAAAGTGGTCCCCACGGACAGCCAAACCAAACTGCCGGCCGACTAAGCCCATCTGCCGTAATTTCCAGACAGCTTCTTCCACTAAATTTCTGATTAAAGCTTTAATGACAGCTTGATTGGTGGTGGTGGCAAATAAAGTATAGGTGCGGGAAACAGACTTGGCTGGCTGTATCTCTTTCACTGTCACTAAAGAATGGTTGTCTTCCCCTTGACTGAAACGGGTTAATTCTTTGGCCCAAAACTGACCGAATTCGGCTTGAAGAATCGATTGGGGCACAAGTTTAACTTGGCTTAAAGACGTAATCCCCAGGTTGTTTAATCGTTGACTCAAATGGCGACCAATGCCGCAAACGTCGGCAAATTTAGCCTCTTTTAAAACTTGGTTTTGATTCTGATCGTTAATCACAAAAAAGCCTTTTTTCTGGGCTAAGCTGGAAGCCAGTTTGGCTAAAAATTTATTTTTAGCAATGCCGATGGAAACGCCTAAACATTCCCCTAATTCTGACTGAATTTTGGTTTGGATTTTTTGAGCTAATTTGACTGAACCGCCGAAAAAGATTTGAGTATAGGTGACGTCTAAAAAAACTTCATCCAGCGAGAAAACTTCCACGACGTCGCTAAAATTATTCATCAGCTGAATAAACTGTTGGGTGACGGCGGCATAGCGAGTAAAATTGGCGGGAACTAAGATAATTTTAGGACAAAGGGTTTTAACTTCTCCTAAACTCATGCCGGTTTTAATCCCAAAGGTTTTGGCTTGGTTAGAACAGGCAATGACGCAAGTGCGGCCTAGGGCTTTTAAGATACCGACTGGTTTTCCCCGTAAAGACGGATTAAACTGTTGTTCGACTGAGGCAAAAAAACTATTTAAGTCAACGTGGAAAATTAGCCGATCCATTAATTCTAGTAAAGCCGAATAAAAGACGAATGTAAAGAGGGAAAAACCCCGTCCCGACATAATATCGGGGCGGGGCAAAAATAAATTTATTTTTTACATCTTAGGTTCTTCAGTTACTGGTGCGGCCGGCCCGCCTGGAGTCGAGACAGGTTCCGGAGTCGGAGCCGCCGGAGTATCACCGGGCAAAGGTATATCCGTGGGTGTAGGGGTAGGTGTAGGCGTGGGTGTAGGAGCCGCCGGAGTATCACCGGGCATTACAGGATTTTGTGTATCATCCATAAATCACTCACCCCCCTTCTTTTTGCTATTATCTATTATAAATCACTATATTATGAAAAGTGGATTGAACGCAAGTCAGATAAAGTCTTGGAGCTTAAACCAAGGCCGGATAATTTTTTGGCAGGAGCCTTAAGGACATCGCTGCATAACACTAAATTATTCTGAATTAAAATTTCCAGTTGGTGTTTTTCTAAAAAAGCAAAGCAAGTAACCGGATACAACTGATAGGTTTCAATTAATTGTTCCAGACTGTCTTTTGTAGGATAACGCCAAGCCAGCAATTTCATTCCCCGACACTCACCATACTTAACGGCATTTTGAGTTAATTTGGTATTAGTGACCAACCACACTCCATGATAATCATTAACCGCGGTCACATCTTCAAAACGGCCTTCGGTATAAAGGACATCTTTAGAATGGGATTTGGTGCCGGGCCGGTTATGAAATTTACACTCGATTAAAAATTTAAGATTATCTTTTTCGGCCACCACATCAATTTCATGATCAATACAGCGGCCTTTAACGATCACTTGAGTTTGGGTGTGGAAACCCAGAGAGTTTAAAAGCCGGGCAACAAATTTTTCAAACGGATAGCCGGACGGGCCTAAGGCCATCAAGGCTTCTTTTAAAGTGTAACGATAGCTATCACCGAATTGATATTGATTTAAAAGCGCAAAAACTTTGGTATAAATTTCTTTGGTGGTAATGCCGTCGTAAAGCTGACCGATTAAGTTCACTAATATTTTATCGATAATGGCGGCTTTAACGCCGGCGCGCTGTAAAGACTGACGAACTTTACTTTCTAAAAAAACTTCTTTTTCTCCGGAAGCTTTAATAATATTAATGGCGGACATACCCTTATGATAAACTAAAGCTATGAAAATTTCTGCAATAGTGCCGGTTTTTAACGAAGAAAAAACCGTTAGCCGAATAATTAAAACTTTGCTGAAAAATAAATTCATCAACGAAGTTATTGTTGTCAATGACGGATCGAGCGATTCGAGTCTAAAAATTCTTAAAAGTTTTAAGAAGAGAATTAAATTAATCGATTTAAAGAAAAATCACGGCAAGGGCAGGGCGATCGCCGAAGGCATTAAAAAAGCCCATGGGGAAATTGTGGTTTTTTTTGACGCGGACCTGACTAACTTAAACAATCAATACGTCAACCAATTAATTAAACCGCTGATTAATAAAAAGTTCCGCGGGACTATCGGGATTTTAACCACCAAAAGTTACCTGCCCATCATTTTCCCGCCGCTGGCCGGGCTCAGAGCTTATTTTAGAAAAGATCTAATTGATCATTTTAAAGCAATCAGAAACAGCAAATATGGTGTCGAAGCTTTTTTCAATAAGTTATTCAAGGGGAAAGAGGTAAAAAAAGTCAGTTTAAGAGGTTTAAAATATTTGCGCAAAAATGAAAAACGCAGCAATAAAGAAGCGTTTAAAGAATACATCAAAATGTATAAGGAAATCGCTAAAGAAATGGTAAAATAGAGGGGCTTGCCCTGAACATCAGCGAAGGGCCCCATCGTCTAACGGTTAGGACAGCAGATTCTCAATCTGTAAATTCGGGTTCGATTCCCGGTGGGGCCACAGTTTTAAATAAGGTTAGGTCATCTTTTATTCTCAATACTCTTCCCGAATTTTGGTCTAATGTATAATTAATCTGTTTAAACTCACGAATATGAGAAGATTATTAAAATTCATTGCTCCAAAAAGTTTTAACGATGGTCTCTCAAAATGTAATAATCTAGGAAAAAATCTAATAATAAAAAACAAAGTAAATAGATTTTTAGATCTTGGTTGTGCTGACGGTGAATTTACCCTAAAGTTCGCAAAAGTTTTACGGCCAGAAGAAATATATGGCGTAGAGATTGTTGATAAATATTGCAATGAGGCTAAAAGGAAAGGAGTAAAGTGTGTAAAATTTGACTTAAATTCTAAATGGAAATTTGATAATAATTATTTTGATTTTATTTTATCCAGCCAAAACATTGAACATTTGCATAACACTAGACTTTACATGGAAGAATGCTATCGGTGCTTAAAAAAAGGAGGGCAATTATTAATACTAACTGAAAATTTAGCATCTTGGATTAATATTTGGTCGTTAATTTTTGGCTGGCAACCATTTTCAACAACTTTAATTAATGGTTGGAGTATTGGCAATCCATGTATTTGGCATTCTCAAAAACCTTCTAATAATACTGGCAAAACTAGCCACGTAAGAGTATTAGCCTTTAAGGGCTTAAAAGATATAATGCAACATATTGGTTTGAAAGATGTTCAAGTTTACTCCAGGGGTTATCTTCCATTCTGGGGAAAGCTATCAGATATTCTTTGTAGAGTTGATAAAAAACATGGACATTTTTTAATCGGAACAGGAATAAAGTAATATTATTCCTGATATATCCTTTTAAAATACTCTACCGAGGAGTTAGATATTCGCCCCTCCGGGCCACAAAATTATATTTATTAAATGTGTATTGATTTTGGATTTCATAAGTATATAATTCACCTTTGTAACTTCAGTTTGCCCGGTGAGGTAAAACTTTAATAATCTCCTGAAACAGGGTGAAGTGAAGTTTTCTTTTTTTATGCCGCAACAGGATTTTTATTTAACACCCGAAGGCTTAAAAGAGCTCAAAGAAGAGCTCAAGGTTTTAGTGGAAGAAAAAAAGCCGGCCCTACTGGAAAGAGTGGCGACCGCCAGGTCCCATGGTGATTTATCAGAAAACAGCGAATATGCTGCGGCCAGAGAAGATTTGGCGTTTGTGGAAGGCAGAATTGAAGAAATTGAAACTTTGGTCGTTAAAGCCAAAATAATTAAAAGTAAAAAAACTGACGAAGTTAAATTGGGCAGTCTGGTGACAGTGAAAACCAATGGATCAACTCAGACTTTTGAGCTGGTGGGCGAATGGGAAGCCGACCCATTGAAGCAGAAAATTTCCCACACTTCGCCTTTAGGCCAAGCGCTTTTAGGCAAGAAAAAAGGCGATAAAGTGGAAATTAAAGCCCCGGCCGGAAAAGTTATTTACCAAATTCACAAAATCGAATAACTCCTCAAGGTTTTTGTTATATACTTAAAGATATGTTTTGGGCAGATGAATTGGCTGACGAAATCATTAAATCAGGGAAATATAAACCTTATCATGTTGATGACATGAAAACGCCTTCGGGCAAAATTCATGTCGGTGCCTTAAGAGGGGTAGTGGTCCACGACTTAATTTACCAAGCTTTGCTCAAACGAAAAGTTAAAGCCAGCTATAGCTGGGTATTTAACGACATGGATCCAATGGATGCTTTCCCTTATTACTTAGCACCGGAATTTAAACAACAGATGGGAAAACCCTTATGTCAAATCCCCTCGCCGGAACCAGGATATCAGTCTTTGGCAGAAGGTTATGCCAAACAGTTTATTAAAGTCTTTAATGATTTGGGGGTGAAGCCGGAAATTATCTGGTCAAGCCAGTTTTACCGGCAGGGGAAATTTAATGAGATTATCCGGCAGGCTTTGGATAAGGTCGAAAAAATCAGACAGCTTTATCACGAAATTTCCGGCTACGACAAACCGAAAAATTGGTACCCTTACCAAGTAATTTGCCCTAAATGCGGCAAAATCGGGTCAACGATGGTGACTGACTGGGACGGCAAAATGGTCAGTTTTGAGTGTAAAAAGGATTTGGTCACCTGGGCAACTGGCTGCGGCTTTAAAGGCAAAATTGAACCGATTAATGCCAACGGCAAACTGATGTGGAAAGTGGATTGGGCCGCCCACTGGAAAGTGATCGGGGTGACGATTGAGGGCGCCGGTAAAGATCATATGAGTAAAGGCGGTTCGCACGATTTATCCTCAGTCATCTGTGAACAGGTATTTAACTATCCCTCTCCGTTTGCTTTTAGCTATGAATGGTTTTTGGCTAAGGGCGGAGCAAAAATGTCGTCTTCCAAGGGTGTGGGGGTGTCGGCGGTAGAAATCAGCCAAACACTGCCGCCGGAAATTTTAAAATTTTTAATGGTAAAAACCAATTACCGGCGGGCAATTATTTTTGATCCGGCAAATAATGAAACAATTTTAAAATTGTTTGATGATTATGATGCCACCTTACCTCACAAAAATTTGCCCAGATTCAGAGATGTGGTTCAATATCTGCAGGACCCAAAAATTGATTTGAAAAAACAGTTTGCAAAAGCCAACAAAAAAGAATTGGAAAAACGAATTAAATATGGCAAAATCTGGCTGGATAAATATGCACCCGAAGAACAAGTTTTTCAAACAACTAAAGAAATTCCTGAATTTGTCGGGACTTTTACAAATACACAGCGTGAGATATTAACCAAAGCACATATTATCGCAATAGAAGCTAAATCACCTGAGGAGATTCAGCAAAAAATTTATGAGGAAGCTAAAACAATTGGGTTATCAACCAGTAAAGCGTTTGGAACAATTTACCAAGCAACAATAGGAAAAGATTATGGACCAAAAGCCGGATGGTTACTTTTTAACAATCAGCAAGCAATTAAAAGATTGGATGAAGCGGCTAAATTTAAACCAGCAGAAATCAAGTCAACAAAAACTGATTTAATTAAATTAAGTCCGGAGTTTGTGAAAAAATACCCTTCGGCCAGTGTTGGGTTTGCTTTAATTAAGGGTGTTAAAATCGGGAAAATAAATACTGAGCTGGAAAAAGAAAAACAAGACTTTTTAAAAACAGTCAACGGCTTAACCACGGAGGCCTTGAATCAATCTCCGGAAATCCTGAGTTATCGAAAAATGTATAAACAAATGGGGGTAGATTGGCACTCAAAACGGCCCAGCCCGGAAGCACTTTTAAGACGAATTGCCACCGGTAAAGGCTTATATAACCCGATTAATGTCATTGTCGATGCCTATAATTTGATCGTTATGAAAAATAAAGTTTCCTGCGGGGCTTTTGATAGCGATAAAATTAAATTTCCCAGTGTGGTTCAAATAGCTCAGGGAGGGGAAACAGCTTTATTTCTCGGAGATAATCAACCAACGGTTTTAAAACCCGGCGAAGTTTGTTATTTTGACCAATTAGGGCCTTATAACATGGATTATAATTATCGGGATGCTACCAGAGCGTTAGCCACGGAAAAAACCAAAAATGTTTGGGTTAACGTTGACGGCATATATGAAATTACACCGGATAAAGTTCAAAAAACAGTGGAAGAAACAATCGCAATTATTATTAAATACTGCGGAGGCCAGGTGCTAGAAAAAGGCATCCTGGTGGCTAATGATCAAACGCGATGAATTAATTAAATTTGTTTATCAAACGATTGGCGAAGAACTAATCCAAAAAGCGCTGATTAAAGACGAGGTGGCCAACGGCGTGCAGTTTTTGGGCAGTGAAGAAATAAATAAAGTGGCTTTAGGGGTCAGCTGCAATGAAGAGTTTTTGCTAGGGGCGGTAAAAGCCGGAGCGAATTTCTGTATTTTCCACCACGGGCTGGATACCCGAGTTTGGAAATCCCGTTTTCCTTTGTTTGCTCAAAAAAGATTAAAAGTTGTTATCGAAAATAAACTAACAATAATGGGGTTACATTACTCTTTAGACAGCCATCCGAAAATCGGCAATAATGCCACTATAATTCGTTTGCTGGGGGCAGAAATTAAAGAAACTTTATTTGAAGAATGGGGCTATACAGCCACTTTTAATCAACCACAAGACATTAAAGGATTGTTGGATAAATGCCAAAAATTATTTAATCATAAGGTTTTTAGCGTCCTGGCCGGGCCAAGCAAAGTGACAACAATAGGCGTAGTTTCCGGGGCCGGAAAACCAGATATGGCAGAGTTGGCAGAAATAGAAAGTAAAGGGGTCCAATTATATATTTCCGGAGAAACCAGCGAGTGGATTGTTCATCAAATAAAAGAGTCGGAAATCAATTATTTTTGCGGCGGACATTACGCGACCGAAGTTTTCGGGGTAAAAGAACTAGCTAAAAAAATTAAAGAAAATTACCAAAATAAACTGGAAGTGGAATTTATCGACATTCCTAATGAAATATGATTTCCAGAGAAGAAGTTTTAGTTTTAATCAGAAAATACATTAAGACAGAAAATACAATCAAGCACATGTTGGCCACGGAAGCGATTATGCGGGCGTTGGCGAGAAAATTTGAGCCGGAAAAAGAAGATATTTGGGGAATGGCTGGTTTAATCCATGATTTGGATTACGAAGTGATTAAGGATAAGGAAAAAGAGCACGGCAAAAAAACCGTGGAGATTTTAAAACAGGAGAAAGTGGATTTACCGGAAGAAGTCTACGCGACAATTTTAGCCCATTGCTGTAATCTTTATCCGGAATATCAGCCGAAAAATAAAATGGAGTGGAGTTTATTCATCAGCGATTCTTTAACCGGTTTAATCACCGCCACAACTTTAGTCCGGCCTGACCGAAAACTAGCCAGTGTAGAAGTAAAATCAGTCATGAAAAAGTTTAAACAAGCGGCATTTGCTGCCGGAACCAGAAGAGAAGAAATTGCTCTCTGTGAAGAAAAATTAGGCATTCCCCTGGCCGAATTTGTCGAGTTAAGCCTTAAAGCCATGCAGGCAATTAGCAATGATTTAGGGTTATAATTTCACTATGTTAGATATTCAATTCATTAGAGACCATCCGGATAAAGTTAAAGAGTCGACGACAAATAAAAACTACGACCCGAAAATCGTGGATGAAGTGTTGAAAGTAGATAAAACCAGGCGGGAGTGGCTGCAAAAAATTGAAAGCTTAAGAGCTGAGCGTAATCAATTGACCAAGGAAGGAAAACCCCACTCCGCCAAGGCTACGCGGGGCAAGGAGATTAAAAAAGAACTAAAAAAGCTTGAGCCAGAATTAAAAGAAGCCGAAATAAAATTTAAAGATAAATTAAATCAAATCCCTAATTTATGTTCGGCTAAAGCGCCGGTCGGCAAAAGCGAAAAAGACAATAAAGAGGTAAAAAAGTGGGGTGAAGTGAAAAAATTCAATTTTCCAGTAAAGGATCATTTGGAGTTAGGGAAAAATTTAGGAATTTTGGATTTTGAGACCGGGGCAAAAGTGGCCGGTTCACAATTTTATTTTCTTTATGGAGACGGAGCAAGATTGGAGCTAGCTTTGATTCAATATGCTTTTGATTTACTGTCCAAAGAAGGGTTTTTACCGGTTATTACCCCAGACTTGGCCAAAAGCAGATATTATTTAGGCACAGGCTATATCCCCAAAGGCAAAGAGGCACAAACCTATGAAATAAAAGACCAAGATTTAGGGTTAATTGCTACGGCTGAAGTCACTTTAGCCGGAAAACACAGCGATGAGGTGATTTTGGAAAATAAACTGCCTTTAAAATATATCGGTTATTCGCATTGTTTTAGGCAGGAACAAGGTGCTTACGGCAAATACTCTAAAGGCCTTTACCGCGTCCACCAGTTTACTAAAGCGGAAATGTTTATTTACTGTAAACCGGAAGATTCGGATAAATACCATGAATATTTGCTGACAATGGAGGAAAAAATCTACCAGGGATTAGGGCTACCCTACCGAATAGTGGAAATGTGCACCGGCGACTTGGGGGCAATGGCTGCAAGAAAACTGGACATTGAAGCTTGGATGCCCAGCCGCAATGAATACGGCGAAGTCACTTCCACCTCCAACTGCACTGATTATCAAGCCCGCAACTTAAATATTAAGTTTAAAGGTAAAGAAAAAAATGAATATGTCCATATGTTAAACGGAACGGCGATCGCTACCTCCAGAACGCCGTTGGCAATTTTGGAAAACTACCAAACGAAAGCTGGATACGTGGAAATACCTAAAGTTTTACAAAAATATATGGGTAAAAATGAAATTTCTTAAAAATTTATTCCCCCATTTAATTAAAGACTATCACTTGCCGATTAACGGATTAATTGAAGTGGTGATGGCTCTAAACAGGCCAAGGTTAATGATCGGCGGCATGATCCAATCCGGCGGATTAGTCCGGGCGATTTGGGAAAAAGCCCTAAAAAATCTAAAAAATATCCAAAAGAAAATTGATAATGTTTTAATCATTGGTTTGGGTTGCGGCGATTGCGCTTTTGAGGTGCAAAAATATTATCCGGAGGCCCAGATGAAAGGCTTAGAAATTGACGATAAAGTCGTCGAAGCGGCCCAATGTTATTTTAATCTAGCCACTGTCAAAAATCTAAAAATTAGCATTGAAGATGGAGCCAAATATTTAACTAAAATCGTCAAACAAAAAAATAAAATTAAGTTCGATTTGGTCATCATTGATGCTTACTTAGGGAAAACCATGCCGAAAAATTTCAGAACCAAGATATTTTTTACCCAACTCAAGAAAATATTAGCCACTAACGGGGTAGTAATTTATAATCATTTGTTTTTTGGAGAACATAAAAATCAGGCGAAAATTTTTATCAAAGAACTAGAAAATATTTTCCGCAAGATTACTTTACTAAGGACCGCTAGCAACCTGTTGATTTTCGGCTGGCAATAAACATAAAGAATGTTTAAATTTTTAAGCAAGCTTTTTGATACCAATAAAAAGGAGTTAAAAAAACTTAGAGTTTTGGTGGAAAAAATCAATAACTTATCCAGCCAAGTTCAAAAGTATAAATTAACGGAATTTAAACAAAAAACAACGGAGTTAAAAAAAAGACTGGCCAAGGGAGAAACCCTAGACAGTTTGATGCCGGAAGCTTTTGCTCTGGCCCGGGAAGCGGCAGACAGAACCATAAATTTAAGGCCATTTGACGAACAATTGATGGCGGCAATTTGTTTTCACGAGGGTAAAATTGCGGAACAAAAAACCGGAGAAGGCAAGACTCTATCGGCCGTTCCGGCTTTGTATTTAAACGCCTTAACCCAAAAAAGTTGTCACTTAGTCACGGTCAACGATTATTTAGCCCGCCGCGACGCCGGCTGGAATGGACCGGTTTTTAACCTTTTAGGAGTATCGGTGGGAGTAATTATTCACGAAAAAGCGTTCATTTTTGATCCGGATTTTACCGACGATTCCGT
This sequence comes from Candidatus Beckwithbacteria bacterium, assembly GCA_026397255.1. NCBI lineage: Bacteria > Candidatus Beckwithiibacteriota > Candidatus Beckwithbacteria bacterium. The sequence goes on from JAPLVF010000013.1 coordinate 103,166, forward strand.
AGATGATCTTAAATTAAAACATTTAAAAGAAGTCAGCCGCCAAGATGCTTATAAGGCGGATATTACTTACGGCACCAATAATGAATTTGGTTTTGATTATTTAAAAGACAACATGGTGCAAAGCCTGGACCAAATGGCCCAGCGCGGACACTATTTTGCCATTGTTGACGAAGTGGATTCAATTTTAATTGATGAAGCCAGAACGCCGTTAATTATTTCGGCGCCGGATACCGAACCGACGCAGAAATACTACCAATTTAGCGCTTTAGTAGCGAGCTTATCGAAAGACATGGATTATGAAAGTGACGAAAAACACAAAACCGTTAATTTAACCGAGCATGGGATTAAAAAAATCGAGAAAAAACTGGGAGTGGAAAATTTGTATGAAAAAGATTTTGAAACCATTCATCATCTGGAACAAGCTTTAAAAGCCCGCGAACATTTCCAACGGGATAAAGATTATGTGGTCAAAGACGACGAAGTAATTATTGTGGATGAGTTTACCGGCAGATTGATGTTCGGCCGGAGATTTTCCGAAGGATTACATCAGGCAATCGAGGCCAAAGAAAATGTCACCATTAAGCAAGAATCAAAAACCCTGGCAACGATTTCATTCCAAAATTATTTTAGGATGTACGAAAAATTGGCCGGCATGACCGGAACGGCGGCAACCGAGGCGGAAGAATTTAAAAAAATTTACAATCTGGAAACGGTGGTGATTCCGACGCACATGCTGATGATAAGGAAAGATTTTCCGGACATGGTGTATAAAACTACCAGAGCAAAATACGCAGCAATCGTGGCCGAGATTAACGAACGGCACGCCAAAGGCCAACCGATATTAATCGGGACAACTTCGATTGAAAAAAATCAAATTATTGATGAATTTTTAAAACGTAAAAAAATCCCCCACCAGATTTTAAACGCCAAAAATCATGAAAAAGAAGCCAGTATTATTGCCCAAGCCGGTAGTGTCGGGGTAGTAACGGTAGCCACCAATATGGCCGGCCGGGGCGTGGATATTGTTCTGGGCGGCGACCCCAGCGGCCATAAAGATAAAAAGGCGTGGCAGAAGGCTCATAATGAAGTGGTTAAATTTGGCGGTTTACACGTTATCGGCGTGGAGCGGCATGAATCACGACGGATCGATAATCAGCTTAGGGGTCGGTCAGGCCGGCAAGGCGATCCTGGGTCTTCCAGGTTTTATGTGTCTTTGGAAGATGATATTATGCGGATTTTCGGCGGCGAACAAATTTCTAGGTTGATGACGACTTTAAAAATGCCGGAAGACGTTCCCCTGGAGCACCCGATGGTATCCAAAGCGATTGAACAAGCTCAGGTCAAAGTAGAAAGTTTTTACTTTGACTCAAGAAAAAATCTGGTCGAATACGACGACGTGATGAATAAACAGAGAGAAATTATCTATAAAAAACGAAAACAAATTATCGAGGAAGAAAATTTAAAAGAAAAAATGATCGGTCTTGTCAATAAAGAAGTTGACGATTTGGTAGTAAAAAATACGAACCCTGTAACTCGCGAATTAGACACAGAGAACTTGGCTAAAGATTTAGTTCTAATTATCCCCTTTGACCCAGATTCGCAAAAACGAATCCAAAAACAACTGGAAAAACAGCCGGAAGATTTAAAACAAATTGTTGCCAAAACCTATGAACAAAGAGAGACGCAGTTAACTCCTTCATTAATGAGGCAAGTGGAAAAATTAATGATGCTGAATACCATCGATCACCTGTGGATTGACCACCTGGACGCCATTGACGATTTACGGGAAGGGATTGGCTTGCGGGGTTACGGCCAAAGAGATCCGCTGGTGGAGTACAAAGGCGAAGCATTTACGATGTTTGAGCGGTTGGTTAAAACGATTGATTTTGAAGTGGCTAGGCGCATTTTTAGAGTTCAAGTCATGGAGCAACCCCGGCCACAACCGATGACTCAAGCCCAAGAAACAAAACCGGATTTACCTAAACCGTCTGCTCCAATAACCCCAACTTCGGCTTTTGCGAGCGCCTTTGCCAAAGCCGGCCAAAATTCACCTGCAAGGAGAGAACCTGTAGGTACGAATCCCCCTTCGCCAGAGGCTTCGGAGGGACGCAAGCGAAAATTGGGCCGGAATGATCCCTGCTGGTGCGGTAAAATTGACGCCAACGGCAAACCGGTCAAGTGGAAGAAGTGCCATTATCCCCAACAAGCACAGTAATATTTTCTAATATCTTCCAATATCTTCTAAAATCTTCTAAAATAATCCAATGAAGCAATTATTGCAGGAATTGGAAGCTTTACGTTTCGCTTTTAAATTAATTAAACCACCGGCGGTCGTGGTAGAAAATATCCGCCGGGAATCACTGTTAAAAAGTTCTCTTTATTCAGCGAAAATCGAAGGTAACCAATTGTCTTACGAGACAATTAAAACCAATCTGAATAATAAAACTAAAGCTAAACTGGAAGTATTTAATTTATTGACTGCTTATAAATATGTTTATTCTAAAAAGGCCCAAAAAAAAATTTCTTTATCTTTAATAAAAGATCTTCATTTAAAAACGATGAAGAATTTAATGCCTCATCCTGGAGAATTCCGTCATGAAGCCAGTGCGATTTTTAATCAAGCCGGGGTGGCAATTTATTTGACACCGCCGCCAACGGAAATTATTGACCGACTTAACCGGTTAATCAAACAGCTAAATCAATCCCCTGAACAGACACTAATAAAAGCAGTCATGACCCATTTTTGGTTTGAAAAAATCCATCCTTTTATTGATGGCAACGGCCGGGTCGGCAGATTATTGACTGCCGCAATTATGAACCAAGGGGGATTTGGATTTAACGGTTTAGTATCAATTGAAGAAGCGATAAATGATAAAAAGGACGTTTATTACCAAGCCTTAAATGAAACAAAAAATTACCAACACTTAACTGAGTTTTTACTAAATCTTTACCTTGAACAGGGTAAAAAAGTTTTTACTAAATTAACCCAACCGCAAACAGAAGAAGAATCGACATTGCCGTTGAGGCGTCAGGAAATATTAAATATTCTTAAAGATCACCCCTATGCCAGCTTTGATTTTATTCAGCGGCGGTTTTTGTCAATCAATCCGAAAACCCTCCATTATGATTTAAAAAAACTCCAAGAGCAAAAGTTAGTAATAAAAATCGGTTCTACCCGTGGCGCAGTCTATCAGCTGATTTTCAGGTAAACCTACTAATATTCTGATATTATGTTAAACATGATTGAAGTGAAAAACTTAGTAAAAAAATTCGGCAAATTCACAGCGGTTGATAAAATTTCTTTTGCGGTGAAAGCCGGAGAAATATTTGCGTTTTTAGGGCCAAACGGCGCCGGGAAAACCACCACGATTAAAATGCTGACAACGATGTTGAAACCAACAGCAGGACAGATCAGCGTTAATGGTTTTGATCCAATCACTCAGCAAGACAGTGTCCGCCATTCTTTCGGCATCGTTTTCCAAGACCAAAGCTTGGATGACGAATTGACGGCAAGGGAAAATTTAAGTTTCCACGGCGTGTTATATAAAGTGCCGAAAGATCTAAGAGAAAAAAGAATTAAAGAGTTGTTACAAATCGTGGAATTGTATGACCGAAGAAACGCGCTGGTAAAAACTTTTTCCGGCGGAATGAAACGACGTTTGGAAATCGCCCGAGGCTTACTCCATCACCCAAAAATATTTTTCCTGGATGAACCAACTATCGGCTTGGACCCGCAAACCCGAAAGCATATTTGGGACTATATCTTAACTTTAAATAAAAAAGAGGGAATTACCATCTTTTTTACCACCCAATATATTGAAGAGGCAGAAAAAATCGCCCAAGAGGTGGCAATCATTGACAATGGAAAAATTGTCGGTCAGGGAACAGTGGAGGAACTGAAGCAAAAAACGAAAACGAAAACTTTAGAAGAAGCTTTTCTAAATATAACCGGGCACGAAATCCGAACCGAAGAAGCCAGCGGTCTAGAACATATGCGGATGAACCGCAGGATGTGGAGGCACTAAATATGAGCACAATTTATATTCTGTGGTTAAGACAACTAAAAAGATATTTAAGATCAAAGTCAAGAATTTTCGGCTCGCTGGGCCAACCGCTCTTGTTTTTAGTAGCATTAGGGTTTGGCTTAGGCCCGGTGTTCCAAAAAGCCGGCCAGGGCAATTACATCCACTTTTTGGCGCCGGGAATTATCGCCATGAGCGTTTTATTCACTTCAATATTTTCCGGAATCGAAATTATCTGGGACCGGCAGTTCGGTTTTTTGAAAGAAACTTTGGTAGCGCCGGTATCCAGATTAAATATTATGATCGGTCGGACTTTGGGCGGGGCGACAATTGCTGTTGGCCAGGGGTTAATAATTTTTTTAATTTCTTTATTAATCGGTTTTAAGCCGCAAAGTCTGACTGGAGTAATAATGGGCTTGTTAATTATGCTGATTACGGCAATTTTATTTACGGCCTTAGGCACAGCGATTGCCAGTAAAATGGAGGATATTCACGGTTTTCAGCTAATTATGAATTTTTTAATTATGCCGCTCTTTTTCCTCTCGGGAGCTTTATTCCCCTTGCAGGATTTACCTAGAGTTTTAAGCATTATTACCAGGATCGATCCTTTGTCTTACGCTATCGACGGCATGCGGGCGGCATTCTTGGGAACGTCACAGTTTAGTTTAGGATTCAATTTAGGTATTCTGACTGGTTTGGCCTTGTTGTTATTAGCTATCGGCGGCTATTTCTTTTCGAAAATAGAAATCTAAATCATTGAGTGGCAGACAAAATCGTTTGGCCGCTGGGAAGAAGATCAACATAATCCTCTTGAGTGGAAGTAGATATTAAATTTTCCGGGTCAGTAGTAACGCTAACTAACATTCCTTTTCGGGTTTGCGGACTGAAATACTGGTCGTAAACAAAGTTACCTAAAGAATAATAAATCGGCTGCCCCTGATAAATTTCCGATTGCTGAATCACGTGCGGATGGGTACCGATAACCAAGTCAGCGCCGTTGTCGATGAATTGATGAGCCATGGCCTGGATTGTGGGGCTAGCAATCGGCTGATATTCTTCCCCCCAATGACAAAAAACAATTAAAACATCAACCCGGGGCCGAAGGGTTTGTAAATCTTCCAGAGCCGCTGACAGAGAGTCGCTGGCAAACTGATTGTAATTAACAAAACCAAAGTTTAACTGGTTAATTTGTTTAACGGCAGACCGGGCGGAATCCGATGCCTGGCCAGTATTACCGAAAAAATCAACTCCGGCAGCAGTTAAATATCCTTTGGTTTGCTTTAAACCGTCGAGACCAAAATTTAAAGTATGATTATTGCCTAGATTAACTAATTTAATGTTATGGCGGGCTAAGACGGCGGCAGTTTCCGGGGCAGAAGTAAACCGGTAATTTTGCGGCGAACCGATAACTGATCCGACACTCACAGAGGGATTATCAGTAATCGGAGTTTCCAGATTAACGATAACTAAATCGGCGCTGAAAAATAAATCTTTAAGCGGGACCAAAATAAAATCATAGCTGTTTTGATCAGCCATTTGACGGATATGGCGGTCAAAGGATAAATCACCGGCAAAAATCAAGTTGACCGGACGGGGCGGAGACGGCATATCCGGAGACGGAATATCCAAGGGCTTTGGCTGAAATAGTCCGACAAACAGTGCAATTATTATCGCCAAAATTTTTTGCATACCTAAATTACCAACGGCCAGTCAAAGGTAGGAGTTAGGACTTCAGGTTGATCTTTCACCACGACCATATATTCAAACATGCCAACTAAACCGCCATCCGTAGTTTTAACTGACCAGCCGTCGTCAGCCTGATAAACCTGATCGCTTTTCTCCACCACTTGATTTTCCAGACAAACTACCATGTTGGGGAGAAAAACTTCCCCCTGATGCGGCTGGCCATGAGCCGGAATTACCGGTTTATCATGCAGGGTGTGACCAATACCGTGACCGGTATATTGTTTTAAAACATCAAAACCGGCCTCTCGGGCAACCTGATGCATATTGTGACCAACGTCACCGGTAGTATTGCCGGGAATAGCTAAAGCAATGCTGGACTGGACTGATTTTTTAGCTGTTTGAAGCAGTTTTTCCTGCTGGGGAGAGATTGATTTAACCCCAACAGTCACACAAAAATCCGTATAATAATTTTGATAAATTAAGCCAAAGTCAATTTTAACCAGGTCGCCGATTTTTAACGGTTCGGTGGGGCTGGGAATACCATGAACAGCAGTATCGTTAACAGAAATACAGGTAGCATACTGATAAGGATTGTCCGGGCGGCCGACCCCTAAAAAAGCCGGCCGGACATGAGCTTCGTGACAAAATTTCTTGGTCAAATCGTCTAATTTCAAGGGTAAAATTCCCGGCTTAACCGATTCCACAATATTCTTGAGAATTTTTAAGGAAATTTTGGCGGCCCGGCGGTAGGTAGTGAAATCCTGGTCGGTTTTAAGGATCATAAATTAAATGACAAATTGACCTTCTTTATATATTACTCTTTTTTGGCCATTGGTTAATTCGGCAGTCACCGTCCTATCAGTGGTAGAAATCATGTCCGTATGCTCGGCCGAATCGTTAAAACCAAGTTTGGCCCAATCTGTGGCGGTTAAATCTGGCGCTTTACCCTTAAAACAATCTTTGTAAGCCATCCCGATGGCTACATGAGTATTGCCAAAAGGGCCGCCGATGTTTTCATCAAATAAAGTCTCGGCCATGACGTGAGTAATCCGGGACAGGCGTTTATCGGTCAGAGAAAATTCACCTAATTTATCAGCGTTGGTACTTTTAAGCATTGCCTGAAGTAACCGATTGCCCTCAACGGCAGAAGCCTTGACAACTAAGCCGCGCTTAAATTCCAGATAAATATTTTTAACAATGTGGCCGTAGCGGTAGAGCGGTTGGTTAAACTTCATCCAGCCTTTTGTCCCGCGCCAATCAGGCGAGGTAAAAATCTCAAAGCTGGGAATGTTGCGGCCGGAACCACCAACCCATTGCCTATTGGCCCCAATTTGAATAATTAAATCAACGTCTTCACCTTTAATATGGACACTTTGAATATTTAAAGTGTTAAGTTTAGTTAAAATTTTTTGCTGTAAGCGACTAACTTTTTTCCAGGCACTGATTGGGTTGGCTTTATCCAAAAAGCAGGCCTGAATAATTTGCTGCCAATAAGCTTTCAGGTTTAAACCGACCAATCTGGCCTTAGCCGGAGTGGCCCAAAGACCTATGGTCCAGGTAAATTTACCCTTGATTTCCTTCTCGTTTAACCAGTCGCGGTAAGGTTTTTGCGAGTCGCGATTTAAAATAATTTTTTTTGGGTTAATTGATTGCAACTCCCGAGGATCAACATCAGCGATAACCCCAAGACTATGATCAATTAAATCGGTCTGGGCCTGAAGGTATTTTTGCGGGAAGTAAGTCAATTGAGTAGGGTTGGCTAAAGAAAGAAAATCCTTGGTAAAACCGGTAGGAATCAAACGCATAATCGGGTGAGCACCGGCTTTTAAGATTGTGTTTTGCAGCTCCCTGGCTAAGGGTTTAGCCACATCCGGAATTGCACACAAAACCACTTCCCCGGCTTTTACGCCCTGGCCGGAGTTTAAGGCATAGTTAACTAAAACTTGAGCATAGCGGCGCAGAATATTGACGGAAGGTTGATAATTTGACATATTGAGGTAGATTTTAACATAAATCAAAAAGATGTTAATGAAAATATGAAGAGATTTAGCTTCTGGCTTTTACCAGACAAAGAAATTCAGGCAGTGTACCAACCAATTATTGACCTGTGGAGCCGCAAACTAAAAACACCGAACTTTGAACCGCATATCACGATTACCACTAATGCGATGTTGAAAGGTGAAGAAAAATCAGTCATGCAAGTAGTGGGGTCAGTAATTAAAAACTTGCAGCCGATTCCAATTGAATTTAGCGAAGTCAGCGTCAGCACCACTTGGGCTCAATGCGTTTTTGCTAGAGTGAAACCAAACTATGAATTATTATTGGCAAACCAATATATTAAAAGTGCGGCTGGGCATCCGGACCCGAGCATGTATACCCCGCACATGAGCTTGGTATATGGTAATTTAGATTTAAAACAAAGGTTGGAGATTGCCGAGAATATAACATTGCCGTTAACTAAATTTGTGGCTCGCAAAATTTGCATTGTCCCGGCCGATGTCAGGAACCCGAAAACCTGGAAACACCTGGCCGAATTTGAATTAAAAAAGAAAGCAATAATTAGGGTTTAATCTGATATTTCTGAACCAGGGTTTTGCCGCTTTTTAGGGCGGTTTTGACTTCCAAAATCATGTCGGTAATATTTTTATGGTAAGTGCAGACGTCTTTGGAACAAGTACCGAAGACCAACTCTTTTTGAGTGTTGCCCTGAGTGGCAGCGTAAGTCCCCTGCACCCCCTGACTGACATTATCAGCCACATAAGTCAGGTTATAAGTAACCGAAGTGGCTTTAGTCATATCATCTAAAACCAATAAAAGCGCCTGGCGGTCAGCCCGAAGTTTGTGCTTGGCAGCGGAAGTAACGGTTGATTGAGGCAGACGGACTAATTTTTTCTTTGCCAAAACCATTGAAGCGGAAAATAAACTTAAAAAAATAATAACAATAACTATCAGTCTCAACTTCATGTCAACCTCATGATATACTGGAAAAAGCGGATATGTCAAAAACAAAGATATTAATCATTGTTTTAATGCTAATTTTGGTCGCGGGAACAATCATTTGGTTGGTAAAACCGAAAACTAAAGAAAATTTTGTCGAACAGGAAATCAGCATTAAACAGACAGAACCGGTGGAAGTGAAAACGGTAACTTATCAAGACAGCAGCGGATTTTCTTTTGAGCATCCGTCAGATTTAAAAATTCAGGAAGTAGAATTGGATGATAAAACCGTGTTTTCTTCTTTAGAAATTACCGGCAACCAACCCGGTAAGTTAAGTTTAAAGATCAGTGACACTAATTTTAAGACCTTAAAAGACTGGCAAAAAGAGTTCGAGCAGAAAAATATTATCATGGATGTACGGGGAATCAGTTTTGACGATATAACCGGCGTTGAATTCACTTACACAGCGCCGAAATTAAGAAAAGCTGTCGCTATCGATAACGCTATAATTTATAGTTTAGAAGCGCCGGCTGACGATGGTTATTGGGATAAAATTCAGGAAGGAATTCTGAATAGTTTTAAGTTTGCTCTGCCAGCTGGCGGAGCAACGGCCACTAATTCCGGGGAAATTACTTTGATCGAAGAGAAGTATGAATAGGTACAAACGACTGGTTAAAAATTTATTGATTTTCCTAGACAACCGCTTGGCTTTGAGTTTAATGCTGCAAATGTTGTTTGTGCCTTTATTCCATGATGTGTCTTTTTTAGGCAGAGTGTTAAGTTTTATTTATCGGGTGGTAAGAATTGTTATTGGCAGTATCGTGATGAGTTTAAGTATTATCGCGATAGGTTTTTGGTTAATTATCTGGCTAATATTATCTCCGATAATTAGCACGATTTCGTGGCTAATAAACTCTGTCAAGAAAAACATAAAAATAGAATCGTCATTAATTAAAGATCCGACGGTTAAAGAAATATTAAAACGCTTGGAAATTGCCGAAACGACGATCAATAATATAGCGCCGGAAATCACCTTTGATGCCAGGAAAATAAAACCGGAACAGTTATTATTAACGATTTTGAAACAAGAAAATTGGCGATATAAAGAAGCACAAGAAACAGTTAAGTGGCTTCAGAAAGAGAAAAGCTGGGGAAGAACCCCATTTATTTGGGATAAAGATTATGAAGCCAGACCGATTGGCGGCATTGACCGGGGTTTAATCGGCATCCCGACGCCGACTTTGGATAAATACAGCGTGGATTTAACCAAATTGGCCCAAAAAAGACAGCTAGCGGAAATGTTCTGTAAAGCCGAAGCCGTAACGCAAATTACCGAAATTTTATCCCGCAGGGAAAAAAATAATGTTTTAGTGGTCGGGGCCCCGGGAAGCGGTAAAACAACTTTGGTAAAAAGTATTGCCCAGGAAATTGTCCGGGGAGTCAAGGCAAAAAGCTTAAAGTTTAAGCGGTTAATTTCGTTAGATGTCAGCCGCTTGGCGGCCGGAGCCGGCAGTGGCGAATTGAACCAAAGAATGACGAAAATTATTGAAGAAATAACCACAGCCGGCAATATTATTCTGTTTGTGGACGAAGTTCATAATTTAGCCTCGATTAACCAAGATTCACCGGAGACCAGTAAAGTCTTTATTGCTTTAGAACCGGCCTTATCTGAAGGCGTCTTCCAGTTTATCGGGGCAACCACAACCGCCAATTATAAAAAAGCGCTGGAACCAAATGAGGCTTTTGCCAGGTTATTTGAGTTGGTAGAACTAAAAGAAGCCGATAATGAACAAACTTTAGCGGTCTTAGAATATCTGGCTTGGGAAAGAGAACAAAAAGAAAAAATAACGGTTTCTTTCCTCGCTCTAAAAAAAATAATTGAGTTGGCGGCTAAGTTAATCCATGACCGGGTTTTTCCGGACAAGGCAGTAAATCTTTTGGATGAGGTGGTGGCCGTGGCCAAAAATCAGGAAAAAACTTTAGTCATTGTTCCGGATGTCGAAAAATTGATTACCCAAAAAACTAAAGTTCCGGTAACACAATTAACTAAAGAGGAAACGGCACTACTTCTTAATTTGGAGAAAAAACTGCACCAGCGGGTCATCGGACAAGATAAGGCGATTAAAGCGGTGGCCGACGCCATCCGGCGGGCAAGAACGGGCCTAAAACAAGACAACAAACCGATTGCCAGCTTTTTGTTTGGCGGGCCAACCGGTGTAGGTAAAACGGAAACCGCCAAAACCTTAGCGGCCGAGTTTTTCGGCTCAGAAAAAGTAATGATACGCTTAGACATGAGTGAATACCAAAATTTAAACAGCTTAGATAGATTGAATAATCAGCTGACCGGGGCGGTGAAACATCAACCCTATACTTTAATCTTGCTGGATGAGCTGGAAAAAGCTCACTCTAAGATTTTAAATCTGTTTTTGCAGGTTTTAGACGATGCTAGGCTTACTGACAGCACTGGAAAAACCATTGATTTTAGTAATACCATTATTATCGCCACCACGAATGCCGGGACTAAAATTGAACAAATTGAGAGTGCTTTTCCGCCGGAATTTTTAAACCGTTTCAGCGGAATAATTGTTTTTGAAACCCTCTCTAAAAAAGAAACCGAGGAGGTCATTAAATTAAAATTAAAAGAGGTGGCAGCAGAATTAGCAAAACAGGAAATTATTGTTAACTTTAATGAGGAGGCGGTAAAAAATTTAATTGCTGATAGCTTTTCGACCAAATGGGGCGGCAGGCAAATTGACAGAACCATTCAGGAAAAAATTACTAATGTTATTGCCGAAAAAATTCTTCAGGGCGAGATTAAGAAAAACCAAGCGTTTGAGTTTAAGGTATGACTGCGCTAATTGACAGGCTGAACCAATTGAAAAAGGCGATTAATTTTGATGGGAAAAAAGCGGAATTGGCGGCGTTAGAAAAGCAAATTCAAGACCCGGATTTCTGGAAAGACCACCAGCGGGCGCAAAATGAGATGAAAAACTTAAGCCGATTACAGGAAGAATTGAGCGAAATAGACAGATTTGAGGAAAAATTAGGGGAAAATCAAGACCAAGCTATTTTAGAGGCGGAATTAGCGAAACTCGAGTTAAAGCGATATTTAGCCGGACCGCACGATCAGGCTGACGCAATTTTAGCCATTCATGCCGGGCAGGGCGGGGTCGAAGCCATGGATTGGGCAGAGATGCTGAAACGGATGTACTTAAGATACAGCGAAAGAAAGGGGTTTAAAACCCAAATATTGCAGGAAAGCCAAGGAGAAGAAGCGGGAATTAAAAGTACGACGATTAAAATTGAAGGCAATCTGGCTTACGGTTATTTAAAGAATGAAAAAGGGACCCATCGTTTAGTCCGACAGTCGCCGTTTAATTCCGACCATTTAAGGGAAACGTCTTTTGCCTTAGTGGAGGTTTTGCCGGTTTTAGAGGAGACGGAAATGGTGACTATCCGCCCGGAAGATTTGGAAATTGAATTTTCCCGCTCGTCCGGGGCCGGCGGCCAGAATGTTAATAAAGTATCGACGTCCGTCAGGTTAAAGCACAAACCGACGGGAATCGTTGTGGAATGCCAAACCCAGAGGTTTCAGGAACAAAACCGGAAGATTGCCATGCAAATTTTAGCGGCTAAGCTTTGGCAGATTGAAGAAGAAAAACGGCAGCTAAACTTAAAAAATCTTAAAGGCGAACACAAACCGGCTTCCTGGGGGAACCAAATCCGTTCCTATGTCCTCCACCCTTATAAACAAGTGAAGGATTTAAGGACCGGCCACACGGAAACTGACCCGGGGAAAGTATTAGATGGCGAGCTGGATAGTTTTATTGAGGCAGAATTGGGACTTGTGGTATGATTAAAGTATATTAATTTTTCGGGGAGGTTCAACCTATGGTCGAAATAAAACCATTAAATTTATCTTCGGATACAACGACGCCAATGATGTCTAAAAAACCACAGGCAAAAAGCAAGGGGAAATTAATCCTCTGGTTTTTAGTAATAATTCTTTTAGGCGCCGGTTCGGGTTTTGGACTATTTCGTTTGAAACAGCCCGGAGGTACGACCGGAGTAAAATATCTGAGCCGAACGGCAACAGATGAAACCATGAAAAAAGGCGCTACTTTTGGCGTCCAAGACGAGAAATCATTTCCAGATTTAGCCGAAGGCCAATTAGTCCAGGGAGGAATTGACGGAGAAGGTTCCCATCATTTAATCAGGGAGGGGGGCGAATCACAAAACGTTTACCTAACCTCATCAATTATCGACTTAGATCAATTTGTCGGGAAAAAGGTTAAAGTTTGGGGACAGACATTTCAAGCGCAAAAAGCCGGCTGGTTGATGGACGTCGGGCGCTTAGAAATTCAAGAATGATTGTTTTTCAAAAAGTCACCAAAATTTTTCCGGACGGAACTCAAGCTCTTCATGAAGCCTCTTTCCAAATAAAAAAGGGTGAGTTTGTGTTTTTCATCGGACCTTCAGGGGCAGGTAAAACCACGGTAATGAAATTATTGCGGCGGGAAATTATCCCCACTCAGGGAGAAATTTTAATTAAAGATAAAAATTTGGCGGAAATTAAACAAAAAGAAATTCCTTTTTTGAGGCGGCAGACAGCCATGTGCTTTCAGGATTTCAAACTATTGGGTGATCGAACGGTAAAAGAAAATGTGGCTTTAAATTTGGAGGTGGAAGGAATTAAAGATGAGGAAATTGATAAAAGAGTTCACGAGGTTTTAAAAAATGTCGGTTTGGAAAAAAAAGGCAATTTTTTCCCGAGGCAGATTTCCGGAGGCGAACTACAGCGGGTGGGAATTGCCCGGGCAATTGTCGGGAAGCCAGATATCCTGTTGGCTGATGAACCGACAGGCAACCTTGATCCTCAAGCCGGTTTTGATATTTTAAAACTATTCAAAGAAATTAACCTAGCCGGGACAACCGTACTGGTCGCCACCCATAACGCCGAAGTGGTAAATAATTTTGAAGAAAGAGTCATTACTTTAAATAAAGGCAAAGTGATAACGGACACGAAGAAAGGAAAGTATAAAATAAAAATATGACCTTTCTTAAAAAAACCTGGACACAGATAAGAAGAAGCCCTTGGCAAAATCTGGCAGCAGTAATGACGACAACTTTAACTTTATTGGTAATCGCCGTTTTTGTCCTGATTTCTTTCGGTTCAATCAAAATTTTGAAATATTTTGAATCGGCCCCTCAGGTAATCGCCTTTTTTAAACCGGGGAAAGATTTAACCGATGCCAATATTGCCAATATCCGGGCGCAGCTGGATAAAACCGGCAAGTTAAATGATTTCCGCTACGTTTCCACCCACGAGGCGGAAGCAATTTATAAAGAAAAAAATAAAGATAATCCCCTGTTGTTGGAATTAGTCGATTATAGTATTCTACCCGCTTCAATCGAGATCTCAGCGAAAGATTTAAAAGATTTAAAGGATTTAAGGCAAATTCTGCAGGTGCAAGATAATGTCGACGAAGTGGTTTATTACGAAGATATTATTAATAACCTGGCCAAATGGATTAACAGCATTAAGACGTTGGGCCTCGGAATAATTATTTATTTGACCGTAGAGTCGATTTTGGTAATTTTGGTGATTACCGGTATGCAGATTGCCTCTAGGCGGGAAGAAATTGAGATTTTACGTCTAATCGGCGCCACTAGTTGGTTTATCAGAAAACCATTTATCTTAACCGGGATAATTTACGGAATCGTGGGTAGTTTTTTGGCCTGGGGAGTGTCATATTTACTGTTACTTTACTCGACACCCTTCTTAACTAATTGGCTCCAGGATATTCCGTTACTCCCGATTCCTTTCTGGTTTATGATGCTGGTACTATTGATTGAATTATTTTTAGGTGCCTTGATCGGAGCAACCGGCGGTTTATTGGCCACACACAGATTTTTAAAAGAAGAATAAAATTAAGCCATGTGGAAAAAAATTTTAGGGATTTGCTTACTGCTATTATGTATATCGACGGTAGAAATTCAGGCTGATGATTGCGCTAATTTTTCTACCGGCAGCAGTGAAAAAGTTAATTGCTACCAAAATAAATTAAACGAGAATCAGGGACAACAAAAAACCTTAAACTCCACCATTGTCTATTTAGACAATAAAATGGCTTTAACCATGGCCCAAATCGCCAAAACCGAACAAGAATTGAAGGTCCTGGAAGAAGACATTGCCACTTTAACGGTAAAAATCAGCCGGCTGGATGAAAACTTAACAGAGATTTCCAAGCTTTTGGTTTCCCGGGTCGGAGCCGGCTATAAAAGAAGTTTATTTAACCCGATACTGATGTTGTTTTCCAGCGATGGGTTAACCAGCTTTATGCAAAAAGCCAAATACCTGGAACTGGCCCAACAAAATGACCGAAATTTGCTAATGGAGCTGCAAAGTACAAAAAACCAACACGAACAGCAAAAACAGCTTGAGGAAGAAAAACAAAAACAAGCGGAAGCTTTAAGACAAACGCTAGCAACGCAAAACTCCAACCTACTGACACAAAAACAAAGCAAGCAACAATTATTAGAAATTACTAAGAATGATGAAAAAACTTACCAACAATCATTAGCAGAGGCACGAGCAGAGCTCGAAGCTTTACTAAATTCTAAGTTTACAGAAAAACGTAATGTGAAAAAAGGGGAAGTTATTGGAATTATGGGTAGCACCGGTAATTCTACCGGTCCGCATTTACACTTTGGTATTTATAATCTAAGGGAAAATGAGAGGGAAAATTTTAATTATTATGCTGACACTAACCCCTATGACTACCTATCATCCAAAACAGTATTATTTGATAGTAAGTCATGTGATGATGTTGGTAATGAGCCTGTTACTAAAACTGTAGGCAATGGAGGCCACGATTGGCCCATGGGGAATATTCGAGTTACGCAATGTTGGGGACATACTCCATATTCATATAAATATCCAAATAACTTTCATAACGGTTTTGACATCGTTGATCCAAATGCCATCGTTAAAACCACTGATGATGGAATTGCTTATTTCTACCGAGGAAGTTCCGCTATGGGCAATAATGTTCGGGTTTTTCACAATGATGGTAAGATGACCCTTTATCTTCATCTTCAATAATTTTTTTTGATACACTATTCTTAATGCCTGCCCGCATAAATAATATACGAACAAAAATTTTCATTAGCGCCCTCACCGGCGCTTTATTTTTAATTACTCCAAATAAAATATTGGGACAAATACGGATTAATGAATTTAGCTCAGACACTTCAAGTGATTGGGTTGAAATTTATAACGACTCTGATAATTCTGTGGATCTGAGCGAATACAGCTTAGTCGATGGTAGTACTTCAGGTAATCCAAAAAGTTTTAACTGCATTTTAGCAGCAAAAGGTTGGACAGTAACAGAATGGAGCAATAAATTAAATCATGACGGCGATATTATTAAATTAAAGAGTGGTGAAAATGTAACTGATTGCGTTAGTTATGGTAACTGGACAGAACAATTTTGTTCAGAAGCAACTCAAGTTACTTTAGCTGAGATTAAAGGAAATGAGGTGGGAGCGCGAAATCCTGACGGCAACGGGACATGGATAGTAACGACAACAGTAACCAAAGATGGTCCTAATGGCGGTGGTCAAAAGGATTCGAATCTTGGTTGTTTTATGCCCAGCCCGTCACCAGCGCCGAGTCCGTCACCCTCATCTACTCCCTCACCAAGTCCTGAACCCAGCCCGAGTCGAAGTCCAAGTCCAACACCATTACCATCAAAATCCCCCAGCCCAAAACCCAGCCCCTCGAGTCCCTCGATTGCACTCGGGACAGGTTCGCTCGGGGTCGTTGATCCATCATTTGATCCTGAAGAAAATTTAATAGCTGAGTTGGCCACGCCTGAAGGCGAGGTTTTGGGGGAAACTGAGCCGGCGACGAAAGCCGGAAAAACCAAAAATCCTTATTTATTATCTTTTGGTCTAATCGGCTTGGGTTTAGCTTTGATGGCTACGACAGTGGTAGTTTTTACAAAAAGCAACCATTATAATAAACCTCATGACACTCAAGGAAAGATTTAAATTGTGGCTGCCGGCAATGATTTGGATGGTAATAATTTTCTTCATATCCGGCCAACCGATTAATAACCCGGGGGTAGCTTTCAGCTGGCTGGATTTTATTTTTAAAAAAACCGGCCATCTGACAGAATACGCTATTTTATACGGATTAATTTTCCGGGCAGTCTCACAAAAAGGAAAATTTACTTATAAAAAAATTTTTATGACTGCGTTTGTTTTAGGCTTGATTTATGCTTTAACTGATGAATGGCATCAGACTTTTGTGACCGGCAGAGAAGGAACCTTAAGAGATGTAGGTTTTGATTCTTTGGGGATGTTGGCCGGATTAATAATCACCAGAAATTGGTTATGAAAATATTAGTGACCGGCGGCAAAGGCTATATTGGCTCGATTACGGCTAGTGCTTTAGAAAAAAACGGACAGAAAGTGGTAATTTTTGATAAAAAAGACGGACAGGATATTCAAGATATCAACAAATTAAAACAACTGTTAGCAACGGAAAAAATCGAGGCGGTGATGCATTTTGCCGCTTATATCGAAATGGGTGAATCAATGACTAATCCGCAAAAATATTTTGAAAATAATTTTGTCGGTTCACAACACTTAATCCAAGCAATGGTAGACACTAAGGTTAAATATTTAATTTTTTCTTCCACCGCCGGAGTGTACGGCAATCCGATCAGAATTCCGATTAAAGAAGATGACCGGAAAGAGCCGGAAAATCCGTATGGACAGTCAAAATTAATGGTGGAGGAAACTTTAGATTTTTATGACCGGATTTACGGTTTAAAATCGATTTCTTTAAGATATTTTAACGCGGCGGGGGCTTCGCCTGCTGGCGAAGGATTAGGAGAAAACCATCAACCGGAAAGCCATTTAATCCCTAACCTGATTAAAGCGATTTTGGAAAACCGGGAGTTCTCTTTGTTCGGCAACGATTATCCGACTAAAGATGGAACTTGTATCCGGGATTACATCCATGTTTTGGATTTGGCCGAGGCGCATATTTTAGCCTTAAAAGCACTTATTTCCGGTCATAAAAGCGAGGTTTATAATGTGGGTGCCGGAAAAGGTTATTCTTCTTTAGAAGTGATCAAAATGGTGGAAAAAGTCAGCGCTAAAAAATTAAAGTTAAAAATCGGACCAAGGCGACCGGGAGATGCTAATGAGTTGGTGGCCGACCCGACAAAAATTCAAAAAGACTTAGGCTGGCGACCAAAATATTCGGATTTAGAAACAATTGTTAGATCTGCCTGGCAGTGGCACAAAAAACAGCTATGAATATGATTGGTTCTGCAATTGAAAAGGGTCTGGGAATTTTAGGGATAAGGGAGAGTGTAAAATTGGTCGCTCCGATTCAAAAACTTGATTTTTCTATTAAAGAAGTAGCCGATCCTGAGTTTTCTGCCATTGTGCAAAAAGAACCGGAGGCAAACAGAATCTTTGTTTTACCTTTTAAGGTTAATTCCTCAGATTATTTTTCTTTTTTGCAATTATTGCAAAATTTAGGTTTTGATAATTTTGCTATGCTGAGTATGCCTCATGGGGAAAAATTATCACCTGTCCATAGCAATATTGCCGGACTTCGCCAACAATTACTGGAAAATCCTATTCCCACAAACAGGAAAAGCGAGCCTAGAAATAAATTTTCTTCACTGAATATTTTCAAATCAGGAAGATTGCACCTGCGTCTATTTGAATTTGGACAAGATACGGTAATTGCGGCACATATCGACCAACCAAATACAGAACATTTAGATATCAGAAAACATCTGGCAAATAAGTTTGTTTCTGATTATCCGGGTGGAGAAACATTGTTTCAGGAATTACTTGAAAATGTAAAATCGGCTTTGGAGCCAAGCATTACTTCCTAACATTCCGTTCCGGAACGGAATAAACGAAACCACCTCTATCACACACCGGGTGTGTGATAAGACTATAGCAAGGTAACGTGTTAAAATGCCTTTATGTGGTTAATCTGGGCGTTGATATCAGGACTGTTTTATACCGGGGATAATTTAATTACCCGCTATATTCTCAAAGGGAATAAAGACGCTTGGGCGTTCTCATTTTATTTTAGTTTTATTGGCGCGCTGGTAAGTTTGCCGCCGTCATCGCCGCCACCCTCGGCGCAATTTTAATCCGCTGGAGCTAATTACCTCTATCACACACCGGGTGTGTGATAAGAAAAGTGGCGGAAAGGCCGCCTTTTTACTACAATAACCATATGGGTTGGTTTACGACCTTTATTTATCAGCCGTTTTTTAATCTATTGGTAGGAATTTACTGGGCTTTAGGGAGGGTGGCGCCGCAATATTTGGACATGGGAAATGCGGTGATTATTTTTACGATAATTTTTAGAATTATCTGGATACCCATCTCTCTTTCTTCCTCTCGCAGCGCTAAAGAACGGCATGAAATCTCGGAAAAATTTTCAGAAATTCAGGCATTACACGCTAAAGATCCTATCAGAGAACGGGAAGAAACGAAAAAATTAATGAGGAGAAACAGAAGAATCATCTTTATGTCCTCGTTCGATATCTTTTTTCAGATAATGGTGATGCTGATGCTTTACCGGATTTTTACCACCGGTTTGGAGGGGGCAGATTTTCATTTGATTTATAAGTGGATGCCAGCGCATCCGGAACACTTTAATTTAACCTGGCTAAACGGCCGGTTTGATTTAACCCACCCGAATGTAACTTTAAATCTCATCAATTCGCTGGTTATTTTTGTCGCCGAAGGACTGTCGGGGTTGCTGTCGCCCTTCCCAACCGGCAGAAGCGAACTATTAACTTTATTTATCTTGCCGATCGGGGCGTTTAGTTTTTTTGCTTTTATGCCGGCCGGGAAAAAATTGTTTGTGATTACCACTTTACTGTTTTCAATTGTAATCATGCTTGCTAAGGCCGTAAAAATTATCTATTATGAATCCAGGGGCAGGCTGAAGAAATTAGCCTACGGCCTAATTATTGATAAACCCAAAGAAGGGGTAAAATAAATGGAGTTTGATAAATTAGTGGTTTCTTTCTTAGCCGATGAGGTGGTCGGCGGATTTTTTGTCAATGTGCCGCCGGGACACGTCGCCTGCATCCATGACTTAGGACGAGGGGTATTAAAAAAAGTTAAGGGTCCGGGATTACATCTTAAAATCCCCTTTTGGCAAAGAGCCAAGCTGTTTAACGCGCAGATTCTGGAATACTTAATCCGGCATGACTTTGATTTAACTTATAAAGAAGCAATGGGCGATGAAGCGATTACCGGCAAGACTTCAGACGGAAAAAATATCCAATTAGAAGGTTCAATCTTATTTAAAATCGATAAAACCCGGGCCAATGAACTGTGGGAAACGATTGGAGAGAATTTTATCAGTAAAATTGTCCGGCCGGTTTCCCGGAGCCGCATCAGAAGCGTTTTATCAGAGGTCTCCTTAAATCAGTTAACCTCTTATCGAACCCAAGTCGAGGAAAAAATCAAAAAAGAGTTGAATAATATTTTTTCCAAATCAGGTATTATTTGCGACGGATTTTTATTATCGGAATTAAAAGATTTAGGAGTTTTGAAAACCACCAGTGATGATAAAGTGATTTTTAAAGAAGAAAAATCAGACGAAAGCTAACGGAAATAATTTAAGATAAGTTTAGCGGTCAGTTCGTGACCAGCCACAGAAGGATGAAGGCCGTCATGACTGATATAGCGGCTATTACCTTCTCCGTCTGGAGATAAACTCGCCTCATAGACATTAATTAAAGGAATGTTTTGGCTGTGAGCAAAGTTAATAAAATTATTCAAATATAACTTAACTGTTTTAGCCTGATCAGCCCGATCATTGGCTGATAAATTTAATCCTTCAATGTTGCCGGCAAAAAGCTTGGAGTTGGGGGCAATGGTGGCCAAAAATATCAATTTCGCGTGACTGTTGTTTCTGACCGTCTCGACAATTTTGCCTAAAGTCAGCCACTGTTTATCCAAATCCTCCTGGGACTGGCTCCCATGATTGTAGGCCATGGACTCAATAATAATAATATCCGGCTGGACAGAGAAGAGAGCCGGAATGGTTTGGCCTAAATATTGATAATCATTATTTAACCGATGCAGGCCAAATTCTAAGTTGGTAGCGCCGGCGCCGTAATTGAAAATTTGAAAGGCGGCGGCGGGAAAATAGCGACTGAGCTCCTGCTGTAATGCCGGAAACCCCGGACCGGCAGTATCGATCATGGAATCACCTAATAGGGCAATTTTATATTCCCCTTTGAGTTGGTTATTGGTTTTTGGCTCAACTTCTGGTTTAGTTGAGGGAACACGAGGAATTTCGATTACTTGGGCTTGGATAGTTCCGGCCGGAATCACAATCTGTAAAGGCACTGAAGTATCTTCACTGCTACTGCTTAATGGGGATAAAAACGCCGGTTGATTGACAGAAAAGCCGCCGACTGAAAAAACGCCGACAATCAGGCCTAAAGAAAAAATAAAGCCAGCCTTTTGCCAGTAAGCCATGATGCAACCATCTTAACCTTAAAGTCAGACGAAGGCTAATTTAAGCACTTCATCCAGGTGGGAAACGAATTCAAACTTAATTTCTTTTTTAACTTTAGCGGGAAGTTTGTCTAAATTTTTCTGATTGTCTTTCGGTAAAATTACCATGGTGATGCCGGCACGATGAGCGGCGATGACTTTTTCTTTAACCCCGCCGATTTCCAGGACCCGGCCCCGAAGGGTAATTTCACCGGTCATGGCGACAGTTTTTTTAACTTTTTTCTTAGTTAAAGCGGAAATAACGGCGGTGGCCATGGTAATACCGGCCGACGGACCGTCTTTAGGCACCGCCCCCTCAGGCACATGAATATGGATATCCACGGTTTGATAAAAATTCTTGTTGAGTTTTAGCTGCTGCCAGCGGGAACGGACATAAGAGATGGCGGCTTGAGCAGATTCTTTCATCACTTCGCCTAAATGACCGGTAAGGGTAATTTTGCCTTTGCCGGGAACAATCGCTACTTCAATAAATAAAACATCGCCGCCGGCTTCGGTCCAAGCCAGGCCGGTAGCCACACCAATATCATCTTTTTGTCCGGCCAAAACAGGAGAAAATGCTTCCGGGCCAAGATATTCAAATAAATTTTTAGGGATAACTTTAAAGGGACCACGTTTTTTAAAGGCAATTTTCTTGGCAATTTTGCGAAAAACCTTAGAGATTTCTCTTTCTAAGCCGCGAACGCCGGCTTCATGAGTGTAGCCGGAAATAATTTTTTTCAAACTTGATAAGGGTAAAATCGCCTGTTTTTTAGTCAGACCGCTGGCATTTAAGCTTTTATTGATCAAGTATTTTAGGGCAATTTTTTCTTTTTCATCAGCGGTATAACCGGAAAAATGAATTACTTCTAAACGGTCTCTTAAGGACGGCGGGATCGTATCTAAAATATTAGCTGTGGTGATAAACATCACCTGGGATAAATCAAAAGCCACTTCCAGATAGTGATCGGAAAAATCTTTATTCTGCTCGGGGTCCAAAGCTTCCAATAAAGCGGCCGAGGGGTCACCGCGAAAATCTGCCCCAACCTTGTCAATTTCATCCAGCATAAAGACCGGATTATTGGTCCCGGCGGTTTTAATCCCCTGAATAATCCGGCCGGGCAAGGCACCAACATAAGTGCGGCGGTGGCCGCGGATTTCGGCTTCGTCGCGAATACCGCCTAAAGAAACTTTGACAAATTTACGATTTAAGGCCCGGGCAATCGAACGGCCAATCGAGGTTTTACCAACTCCGGGAGGGCCAACGAAGCAAAGAATCGTCGGTCCGGCCGGAACAACAGATTTATTAGCGCCCTGACGTTGTTTTTTCAACTGGAGCACGGCTAAATATTCCATAATTCTGTCTTTAACTTCTTCAAGACCATAATGATCGGCTTCGAGGATACTCTCAGCCTTATTCATACTGACATTATTGGGACTACCAACACTCCAGGGCAAGCCACAAAGCCAATCCAAATAGGTACGAATATAGCCTGTTTCTGGATTATACATATGCATTTCTTCCAGACGGTTTAATTCTTCCAAGGCTTTTTTGTTTGCCTCATTAGGCATCTTGGCGGCGGTGATTTTCTCCCGATATTCTTTAATGTCTTTATTTTCACTGTCATCGCCCAGTTCTTTTTGAATGGTTTTTAAACGTTCGCGCAAAACAGTCTCCCGCATGTTTTTATCGAATTTCTTCTGGGTTTTAGTATTAATATTGCGTTCAATTTCCAAAATTTTTAATTCCTGCGAGAGGTGGTCGGAAACTAATTCCAAACGTTTTTTCACCTCCAGAGTTTCCAAGAGAAACTGTTTTTGACTGGTAGAAATATCCAGATTGGTGGCAATTTGATCAGCCAGCTCGGAAGCGGAAACCCCGCTCATTACCCGCATAAACATGAAAAAATCGACGGATTTACCCATATTGACGGCTTGTTTATAGTTATTGCTAACCAGCTTCAGCAAAGCCGTAACCTCATCAGATTCTTCGGTAATTTCCGCTAATTCTTCCACTTCGCCAACTAAAAAAGGTTCACTGGCAGTTAAACTGTTAATTTTGACCCGGACTAAACCCTTGACCAGAGCGTTAATTTCCCCATCGGTCTTTAAAATTCTTTCCAGGCTGCAAAGCGTCCCGATTGTATAAATATCGTTTACCCCCGGTTCGGCAACTTCAGGGTTTTTTTGCGCCACGAAAACAATTAATCGATCGGTGCGAAAAGCGGCCTCGACACCGGCACTACTTTTGGCCCGGCCAAAAGTCAAGACCGACTCACTGTGAGGAAAGACAACCCCTTCACGCAAGGGCACAAGCGGAACAACCCTTTTGGTTGGTTTATTCTGGTGCGGACCTAAAAGAATAGCCATAATTTAGCAGTATAAACAAAAGAGTGCTAACGGTCAAGTCCCAGTATTAATTCTTTTAGAGTTTGTTCCTGATTATCTGATTTGGCAAATTCGGAAGCGACTAACACTCCGGCACCGCCGGCGGCTAAAGCTTTTTGAACATGGAGTTTGTTTCTAATTCCCCCGCCGATAATTAAAGGTGCCTGAGCCACTTGAACGGCTTTTTTAATTAAAGCCTCATGGGCATCAATCATAGCGACCGGCCCGCCAATCAGCCGGGGATCTTCAAAAGCGATAAAATCAGGTTTTAAGGTGTTAAATTTGGTAATCATGGCCAAATCGGATGCCATTAACATAAATTTGAGCCCTACCTTCCGGCAAAAAGCCGTGGTTTTGATAATAGTTGACCAATCAAGCAGGTGTTCGGCGTGATTTAATAACACCCCTGAGGCTCCGGCAAATTTTAAACTTGCTGGTGCCTGCCAGCCGGTAAATTTTCCAGACTCAACCGGGTCGGCGTGCTGGGCCCAGATTTCTAAATCAGGCAAAGCTTGCTTAACCTGGTAAATATCCACAGCCTGAAGACAAGGAATTACAAGTTTGTCTGCCAGTTGGCGGATCAGACGGCAAAGTTTAAGAGTATTCTCCCCGCAGGTTTGGCGATAAATCTTAAAATTAAGAAAAATCATATTTTATTGACATTTAATTTCTTTAGCGACATTACAAATGTCTTCCTCTAAAAGATTTTCGCAGGCGCCGATTTTAATCTTTCTTACCTGTTGGGCCGGAAACTGCCTAATTTGAGTAGTGGTAGTTTCTAAAATCTGGGTAATTTCCTGCTTGACTGCCTGGCTAATTGCCTGACTAACCTCCTGGGGAGTTAGATCTTTTAAATTGTTTAAATTCAGAGGCTGGGGAGATTCACCGGAGGAGACAAGGCTGCCCTGAACACCTTTAATTAAACTTGAAGTGGCCAGATTTTTGGGAAAATCAGGATAATACTGCTTAATAACGATGTATAAACCAAAAGCACCGAAAGCAAACCAGGCCAATTTCAGTAAATTTTTCGGCCGGAAAATTTTTAACAAAAACATTGATTTATTGTAACATCCATGCTAATTTTAGGATACATGAGAAGGTTGATAATTATTTTGGCTTTATTCCTGATTAGTGCGACCCCGGTATTGGGTCAAAAAGAAGCTTCCGAAACAGGCAAAAATCGCCTCTTAATACAGCAAGAAAACCAGGCATTTAAAGAAAAAGTAAAAACAATTAAAGATCAGAGGAAACAAAAAATTGCGGAGAGAATTAATCAGCAGCTGGCTCATATCAATGACCAGGCGACTAAAGCCATGACTAATGTATTAGACCGAATGACTCAACTGTTAGAAAAACTGTCCAGTCGAGTGGCCAAACTTAAAGAGCAAGGCAAAAATACAACCGCAGCCGAAGCAGCAATTGCTAAGACCCAAGATTCAATTACCGCCACTAAGGCGGCAGTGGAAGAGCAAGCTAAAAAAGTGTACGTAATTGAATTCACTGAAGAAAGCGGTTTAAAGGTTGGCGCATCCCAAGCAAAAACCAGCTTAAGGGTAGACTTAAAAGCTCTGCGAGAAAAAGTCCAAACCACCAGACAAATGTTGGTTGATGCCCTTAAAGCCGTAAAGAATAGTTTATGAAAAAAATATTTTTTATCACAATAGTTTTAAGTTTAGGAATTATTTTGTCCGGTTGCTTGCCAAAAAAAGTTGATGAAACAACAACAATTGGACAACCGGAATCAACTCAACAAGAACAAATTAACAATGATGATTCTGTGGAAACCATCGAAAAAGAGATAGATCAAACAACTGTGCAAGATTTTGACAAGGAGATTAACACTCTGGATTCGGATATCAATCAATTGTAAGCGACTGATAAAGTTGCCTGTCAATAAAGCCCAAACGGCGGTAATACTCACGGGTGCCGACGCTAGAGATAACCCTAACTCTTTGATATTTAAATTTTTTAGCAATCTGGGCGGCTCTCATTATTAATTTTTTACCTAAACCAGCGTGCTGTACCCGAGCCTGGCCACCTAAAGCCAAAGCCTGACCATAAACATGAAGTTCGCGGATCATGGCCGTAGTTTTATTTTTAGGTAATGACAAACGCAAGAAAGCGCATAGTTTATTTTTTTCCGTCACCCACTGCAAAAACTTCTCTTCGCCGACTGAAGTCTGATAAGAGATAATTTTTAGGGTTAAATTTTTCCAAGGCTCGTTCCTGATTTCCCGAAAGCGGATTTCTTTAATCTTATTGGTGGTTTTTTGCTCGACTAACTGACGTAAATTACTGGTTTTGTTACCACTAACAATATCCGAGGCAGAAAAATCGCGGATCATCCGGGAAACACGGCAGTAAGGCGGCACGAGCGGCAAGGTTTGAGTTAAAACTTTGATTAATTCTGATTGAGTATAAGGCCGCCATAAATTTTTTTGATAATATAGATAGAGTGGGGCGGATTTAATTAAGCTACAAGGGTAGATTTTTAATTCATCCGGCCGAAAATTTTTATCGCTAAATAATTTTTTAAAATCAGCAATATCTGTTTTAGGGGTGGCGCCGTATAAGTTAGCCATCCAGTGGGCCTGAATTTTAAAACCATATAAACGCAGTAATTTAATTGCCTTTTTGGTGGCGGCCACGGTGTGCCCGCGCTGATTCAATTTTAAAATGCGATCACTTAAACTCTGAATACCGATTTGAACTTTGGTACAACCTAAGTGGCGAAAACGAATTAATTCTGGCTTGGTAATCCAATCCGGGCGGGTTTCCAGACTTAAACCAACACAGCGGTTGGTGGCGGTTTCGTTGATTTTTTGCGCTACAGCTAACGAAACAGACTTTTGACCGTTAAGGGCTTCAAAACAACGCTTAATAAACCAGATTTGATAAGCTCTGGGGTAAGCTGACCAGGTACCCCCTAAAATGATTAACTCGATTTTGTCAGTGGGATGACCGTTAGCCTGATAGGTTTTTAAACGGGAAATCACTTGGCGGTAAGGGTTAAATTGGTTGGCAACTGCCCGCTGGCCGCCGGGCTCGTTCGGCAAGTAGCTTTTGGGCATCCTGGGATCATTAGGGCAATAGAGACAGCGGCCGGGACAAGGATAGGGCTTAGTTAAAAGCGTGACCGGAACCACGCCGGATAAGGTGCGGACCGGCTTAGCCACCAAAGAAGGAGGATAATTAAAATATCTTAAACCGCTAATCACCTCCGCTTTAGTAAAAAGTGTGGTTGCAGTTTTGGGGAAACGGCGCAAAACCTGGTCGTAATTTTTGCCAGCCGCCAATTCCTTAATTAAAGGCTGAAGTTTTTTCTCATAGGTTTTTGGGTTAAAATCAAATTTAGCCATATGGATTTAAATAAATTAAACGAAAAGTTTTACTTAAAAACCCAAGAGTATTTTAACACTTCCCGGCAGTTTTACTGGGAAGGGTGGAAAAAGCTCTTGCCTTACCTGCCTCGCCGGCAGGCGGGCCTACAGGGAGAGAACCTGCAGGTATTGGACCTGGGGTGTGGCAATGGCCGGTTCGGCAAATTCTTGGCAGAACATAAAAATATTGATTATATTGGCATTGATAATAATCAGTATTTACTGGATCAGGCGAAAAAATCTCTACCGCAGGCAAAATTGATAAAACAAGATTTACTGCTCCCCTGGCCGGTGAAAGAAAAATTCGATTTAGTAGCAATTTTAGGAGTAATGCACCACTTATCTGAACTTGATCGCGCGCCGCTGCTCCGGCGCGCTGCCGCTTGTTTAAAATCTAACGGAGTTTTATTTTTAAGTTTCTGGCAATTTAATCCGGCCAAAGGAAAATCAATTGGCAACCATGATTATCTTTTACCCTGGCATTTAGGCGTAGACGCCGAACGCTACTGCCATCTTTACAGTCAAGAAGAAATTAATAAATTAATTAAGCCGCTTAAATTAAAATTGCTTGATAACTTTATCGCCGACAAGAACAACCGCTATTTGGTGCTTAAAAACTGTTGAATAATCTCTAAATGGTCAAAGGCAAAAGATTTAGCCGGAGGAAGCTTGTCTAAATCAAACCATTTAATTTCACTGACTTCATGATCATGACCGCCGAGCTTTTTAAGCGGTTTTAGTAAATAAACTAAGGAAACGTTTTGACGGTTTAATTCGTGAGGCCGCTGAGGATTGTCATTAACCATAAATAGCTTGATTACTTTGGCCTCATAACCGGTTTCTTCGCGGATTTCGCGCACTGCCGCCTGAGCCCCAGTTTCATTCAAGTCTAAAAATCCACCCGGTAAAGCCCACTTACCGGTCTCCACCCACTTGCCGCTGCGTTTAACCAGAAGAATTTGGTTATCTTTTACTAACAGCATATCCACCACCATGTGGCGCAAAAAAACTTTTTTCTTTGATTTTTCAAAATAACAGGTGATCATAAAGCTGGTTGGCCAAATTTTCCGAGCCGATGACCATTGAATACTGATATGTTTTCAAATTATCGGTGCCTAGATTGGGTGGAGCGGAAGTGTATTTTATTGTTAACCCGGCTTCCTGACACAATAAAATGATGGCGCCAATATCCCAAACTGCCTGGTTAACAAACACCCCGGCATCAATCCGACCTAAGGCAATATTGACGCCGTGAAAAACACAACTACCATAACTGCGGGGGACGGAAGAAACGTGACAAATCTTAGCAAAAACCGCTTGCTTTTCTTCGGCTGAACCCACCATTGAGTAAACCAGCAACTTTTGTTTTAAGCGGTTAAATTTGGGTTTAATTTTTTTCTGATTCAGAAATATACCACCGCTTTTAAGCGCATGAATGATTTCATTGGATATCGGGAAAGAAGCTAACGTATAAACCGGCTGGTTTTTATACCACAAGGCAATAGAGACAGCAAAAACCGGAATTTTATTGGCAAAATTTAAAGTGCCGTCAATCGGATCAATTATCCAGTTATATTCCGGCCGGACATTAACGCCGGTTTCTTCACCGATAAAACCGGCCTGAGGCAGAATTTTTTTCAAGGCTTTTTTTAAGAAATTTTCTATCTGACTATCAAGATGGGTAACAACCGAGACTGACAGCTGAGGACTGGTTTTATAGCTAACTTTATTAGTCTTAGAAAAACCCAGCCGCAGCCGCTCGTTAATTGAGGGAATTAACTTAACTACCTGCTGGTGAATTTTAGAGAGAGATAATTCGGACATCTGTGGTTATTTGATTAATAATCTGGTCTATTTTAATCTTTTTTTCTAATATTTGTATCCGGGAAAAATTAGCCTTGATGGCTGGGTGAGTAGAGATAAGCGAGCAACAATCTTTGTAAGGTTTAATTGTTTCTTCATACAGGCCAATACCTTTCACTAAAGCGATAATGTCTTTTTTGTCAGTACCGATTAGGGGGCGAAAAATGGGAATTTTGACAGCCTCATCAACGCTACAGATATTTTCCATGGTTTGAGAGGCCACCTGACCTAAACTATCACCCAAAACTAAAGCCTGGTAGCCGTATTTTTTAGCCAAGATTTCCCCCACTCTGGCCATCAACCGGCGATAAACCACTAATTCCTGCGGTTCATCACGACTAGTTAAATCTAAAACAGCCATTTGAAAGGGTAAATACGAGGCCAAATAAATATTCTGGGATAAGGTCAGGCCGGACAATTTATCAACGATTGTTTTAATTTTGCTTTGCAGAACTGTCTTTGAATCAGGAAAAACATGAAAGTGTAAGAAATCCACCTGCGCTCCCCGCTTGGCTAATAAATACGAGGCGGCAATCGAGTCAAAGCCGCCGGATAATAAAGATAAAACTTTGCCGGAAGTGGCAACCGGCAGGCCACCTGGTCCGGGGATTTTTTGGTTAAAAATAAGCGTCTGATTATTAAATTCAGTAATGTAAATTGTTTGTTGGGGATGAGATAAATCGACTTTTATCTTTTTCTTGGTTCTAATCACATCGCCAATGGCCACTTCTAAATGACGGTGGGCTCTGACACTAAAAGTTTTTTTAGAAACGGCCATTTGTAAAGCAATTTTAGAAATTGATTCCAGGTTATTGGTTGACTCTTGAACCGGAGCAAACCAGGCAATGCCAAAAACGTTTTTTAATTTATCCAAGTCAATGTTTTCGCCGGAAATCATAATCTGTTTTTGCCCTTTAATTATTTGAAGTGAGGGATTTTTCAAGGCGATTTTAATATTGGTAATCAACCGGTTTTCAAAAAACGGCCGATTACCGCCTTTTAGGCCAATTTCGGCATAACGAACGAGAATTTTTTGCATATTAGTTTATTTTACTCTCAAAGCTGCAAAATCTGTTAAAATAAGCTATAAAACTGCCGGATGGTGAAATGGCATCACAGGCGGCTCTGAACCGCCTATTCCAAGTCCGAATCTTGGTCCGGCAACACTACTGGACGGAAAGCGACCGTAAGCTCTTAAATAGGTTGATGGCACTTGCTAAACCTCTACTTTGTTTTTAGGAGTTTCGGACCGTCCCCCTTATTGTTCAGGGTCCTAAATATTTTTCTTCAGACAATTTTTGAACTTAATTATTCTTTTTTCGTCTTATGAAGAAAATGTAGCCTGCTGCAAGAAGCGTGATTCCTATTCCAAAAAAGATTATATTTTTGCGACTACGACTTCCTTGGGAAACTGGGGAAATTGTGGGCGCTGGAGAAGAAGTTGCTTCTTTACCCAGCACTTCTCCCGCGGCTGAAACTGTTTCACCAAGCACTCCTGGAGCAAAACCTTCCGGAACCTCATTTATTACTTGACCATAAACATCGGTTGATAGCTCATTGGAAAAATCGCCTGGCATACAATTATTACCGGCCCTAACTTTGAAAAAATATTTAATTCCTGACGACAGTCCTTTTACTGTATAGGATGTTGTATTATTTCCACCAACATTTGGATTTCCATAAAGCATTTCTCCGGATTTAGTTCCAAATGCAATTAAGTAATAAGTTACCGGGTCCTTTGCTTTCGACCAGATTAAGGTAACTTCATTTGATCCACCTTGAATTATGGAAACAAGAGAAGGAGCGCTTCCAGGTTTTTCATCAGAACATACAGAAGAAGTAGAAGTTGTTGTTGTTCCCACTACTTCCCCTCCGCTACTTGTGTTATTTTCAGTCGCAAAACTTTTTTCATCACCAACTACCTCTGGTGAACCATGTGAAATTACACGGTAATAATAGGTAGTTTCTGCGGTGAGCCCACTGATTGTCACAGAATGTGAAGTAACTTTTGGAGAATTATCTGCTTCTATTGTAGAGTTAGCATAGCCATAGTTTGGAGCAATATCCAATACAGCGTGAGAAACAGTATCGTAAATCACTCTACTGGTACTTTGATGGTCAGTAGTCCAAACTATTGTTATGCTCGTTTCACTTGGTGCGTTAGTGGTTTCCTGTGAGATTGTGGGAGGTGGATTAACAGTAATGCTAATAGTGGCCGTATTGCTGTCAATCGTCCCGTCATTAGCTTTAAAGGTAAAAGAGTCTGTACCAGTGTAGCTGGCGGTTGGAGTGTAATCCACCTGGCTATCAGTCAAATTGCTTAAAATGCCATGGGAAACTCCGGAAACAATTGAGATCCAAAAAATAATTGATAAATTATACCTTAAAAAAAGGTAAGCAATGGTAAAAATCACTGACCCCTTTATTGATAAAATGGCTCCCTCTATCCAAAAAAAGGCGAAAGAAATTTTAGTTTATTGTAAAAATGATATTGTCAGAATTAAAAGAGAAAGGCCTAGAAGAAAAAAGCCAATAAATATTAAAAATGACCATTAAAAAAGAGTCAGCCGAAGAATTTATCAAAAGAAAAGGAAACCTTTTTAAAAAACATAACACTATTCAAGTTAAAGATATTGGTAGGACTGGGGTTCATTATTTTATCCGTGAAGCTTGGACGTTTTTAGCACAGAGTAATCTTAAGGAAAAAGTGTTTGTTATCGAACGATTAAGAAAAGAGTCGACTATAGGCAAACTGGCTTATGATAACTGGAAAAAAGGAGACATTGAATACAGAATCGGTTACTACATCGTAGGTAGAGTTGGTCGCGCCAAAGGGAAGTGGATTTGGGGGCAGTTTTGTCCAATGATTCCTCAAAACGATTTAGGTAAATTATTGGACAAAGCTCGGAAAGAAAGAACAATTATTTACTAATTTGAACTAGGATTATATGCCTTTATCTGACAAAGCTATTCAAGAATATAAGGATATTTTTAAGAAAAAGTATGGTAAGGATTTATCTGATGCTGAAGCCAAAGAACAAGGAGAAAACCTATTAGGATTTTTTGAGCTTTTGTTTAAAATGGCCGAAAAGGAATATTTAAGGAAACAGAGA
Source organism: Candidatus Beckwithbacteria bacterium (assembly GCA_026397255.1). Lineage (NCBI taxonomy): Bacteria > Candidatus Beckwithiibacteriota > Candidatus Beckwithbacteria bacterium. The sequence continues at coordinate 135,120 of JAPLVF010000013.1, forward strand.
CTTAAAAGAGAAAAAATTAAGGGATTTTTCCTTGATGCCGATGAAGGAGCTTATTCTTGCGGGATTTGTGGAGAAAATTACCCCGGAAATAATATTTGGTGGAACCCAAAAGGATTAAAATGCCGAGATTGTTGGAGAAATATTAAAAATAGAGTAATCCCCGATTTGAAATATAAACATGATCATAATGAAGTTTGGATTCAAGATTGGCAAATAAAATACGACTATGGCGTTCACCCATCAACAGCAAGAAAACTTAGTCGAGAAGGATTGCTTCATGGGAGAGATTTAAAAAGAGAAAACGGAATGACTTACTGTACGATTTATTTGGTGAAAGAAAATAAAGGGTTTTTAAAGAAATATCCGAAGAAGCCGGCAATTAAAGTTAAATTTGTTAATCCCGAGATTAATAAAACAATGCAACAAAAAACATAAGTTCTATGCATTTTAATAAACGCCAGGAAGAATTAATTTCAGAGTATAAAAAACTTTTACTTTTTGGTTATCAAAAAATAAGCACAATCGGTCTAAATATTAAAAAAACTAGAGTAAGGAAAAGAGTTCTATATTTCATGATGGGTGCGATGCAAAATTTTTCTGAAAGTATATTGAAATTATTAGGTTCAATACCAATTTATGAAAGACCTGGAGAATCTCTATTAAGATCTCAGTTTGAATTATTGCTAAACGTAAGGTTTATTTATTCGGGCAGAACAGAAGAAAATGCAAGATTATTTCTTTCGGATTTATTACTAGAATCTATTAGCTTTGCAAAAAAACATCATAGGCTATGGGACAAATATCCCAAATGGGATCTAACTTTCGGATCAATAAAAAAACCGTGTGATTGGGACAAATTTATCTTGGGAAGTTTATATGATCTACAAAAATATAGAGAAAGGCACGGTGATAATAATGTTAATAAGCTACCCAGCTTATACGATAGAACTTTACAAATAGATAAATATCTTAAAAAGATAGGTACATTCTCCGAAAACAACAGCGCTGAGAAATATTATATTTACTATTATCAATTTTTTTCTCAAGCAACTCATTTAAATATGTCAGGGTTGCAAAGATATTTGAGAAGTAAAAAAGATATTTTAAAGGAACCCTTTTTTGATATTGATTCAAAACCTGAAGATGCTGAAAGAATATTGGCAGTTAGCTATCAAGCCTATTTTGTAATGCTTCGTCATTTTTTACAGGTATTTAATAGTTTTGATAGCCATGAATTAAAGTTTTTTAACAAATATTCAAAAAAAATAGCAAAATAAAGAATTATCTTTAAAAAAATTATGGGTCCAACGATAATATTTGATAAATCGTTCCTTCAAAGTATAAGCGTTGATGAATCCGTATTTCTTCAACAGTTTTTTATAACCAACGTAACCCCACTTTTTTATGTAGAGACTCTAGGAGACCTTGATTTAGGAAAACACAAAAGCGGGAAACCAATCACAGAAATTATTAGTGCACTAGCAATAAAAGTACCATCAACTAGTGTTGCGCCAAATATTCATCATAGAAGATTAATTATGGGTAATTTAATAGGCATGGACGTTGAAATGGATGGCAGAATTATTCGTGAAGGTGGTATCGAGAAAGTTGATCCTGACGGAAACGTTGGTATTCACTACTCTGAATCTCAAGAGGAAATGGCCTTAAATAGATGGCATAAAAGAGAATATTTTGCTGTTGAAAAATTATTTTCTAAATCATGGAGAAATATGTTATCAAATCTAACCTTTGATCACATATTAGGAATCATTAAAAATCTTCTACCTAATAATGAAAAGTTATCAAATTATTCACAAGTAAAAAAATTCGTAGATAAATTTATCACAAAAACAAAGATCGAGCTTTTACTTTATCTCGTTATTGAATTTTCAGGGATTAACCAAAATTATTATCATAAAGCATTACAAAGATGGCGTAGAGAATCTATTTCGGATTTTGAGAAATTTGCCCCTTATGCAGCATATGTTTTAAAAATCGACTTGTTTTTCTACATTTGCATGTTTCTTGGCTTGGAGTCGAAAAATCGTCCAAGCCATAAAATCGATCTAGCCTATTTATATTATTTACCTTTTTGTAATGTTTTCGTATCAAGCGATAAACTACATAAAAGAATTGTTAATTTTTTTTTGAGAAAAGATCAAATTTTTGTAGATGGCCCAGACTTTAAAAGAGGCTTAAGTAAATTAAATGAATACTACTTGCATTATTTAGATCAAATTAATAAAGAAGGATTTATGAGATTTGCCCCTCAGCCTCCAAAAGATTTAGACAATACCGTTTCTAAAATATGGGACAAAATATTTCCTAATTGGAGAGGAACAAAGCTAGATAAAATAAAAGAGAGAAATCCGGAAGAAGAAAAAATATTATTAGAAAAGTTAAAAAGAATTCAGAAAGAATCAATTGTAGTTGATAGAAAAACACCTATGGATGACATTCATCACATTATCGAAACACATAAAGTTCTGGTTCAAAAAGGAAAATGGAGAATTCTTCCCGAGGGAATAGAAAATAAAAAGTCACAAAATAAATAATATATCAAACTATATCAGCAATATTAAAGACGTCCCTTTTTATACTGTCTCATTTGTCTCATTTAGTCTGGGGATGATACACTATGGGAGTTTAGTTATAGCGACTTAATGGTCCCAGACCGGACCGCTCAACTAATACGAGCAAAATTAATAAAAAAACAAAATTATATGGGTAATACATTAATTACTTACAAACAAAAATTAAATCTTAATAATGGATTTGTTATTAATATTAATGAATTTAAACGTATTTATAGGGCTGTAGAGGAAACAATCAAAAATACCTCGGAATACAAAAAAGATATCAGTATCTACTCAAGCATAGAAGGTGAAACAAGTGCCGGAGATATAAAAGGACAATCTTTTGAAGATTTTCTAAATGAAATTATAACTCGACAGCTTGAGCTACAGTCTGTCAGAATATATCTGAGTTATAGTACTTATTCAAAAGAAAATCCCTATTCCTATACAATCGACATGTATTTAGGAAGAGCTTTTGGTAACCAGATAAATCTGAGTGGATCAGACGAAAAATGGGTTTTAGATTCAAAAGACAAACTTGAATTCACTTTTAGCAAGGTATCTCTATACCCCAAAGCTAAAAAGCCATTACCAACTAGATTAGTTGACTTTATATTTAATGGTAAGTTGGTAGTTACGGCGTGGATAATGGTGATTTTCTCTCTTTTGTTTTCGAAATTTTTCCCAAACATTTATTATGCCTGGATAAGTTCGTTTATTATCGCATATGCGTTAATGGGTGTAGCTACATTGGCGCTTATTAACCAAGGAGACAAAACTCCAATCGCAAAATTCATGTTTGTAAATAAAGAAAAGCAGGCTACCAAAAAGTCAATTGTTGATTATGCTGTGAAGCAGCCGAGAATAATTCAAATAATCCTTTTCATTTTTGCTTTGGTAGGTTTTATTTCTGCGATATTTACAATAATAGACATTGCTAAAAGATATAACTGGATATAGTTATTTAGTTATTTATAAGGATAGAATGGTCCGAGATCGGGCCACTCAACTAAATATGAAATTAAAAGTGGGATACTACAATGAAGAATACAATCTAAAAGAATTCTATGAATTGAAGAAGAAGAATTTTTGGATTGTAATTGTTGTTTTATTATTAACCTTTTTAATAGTTACTTTTAAACTACTCCCAAATAATTTTACGGCGGTTTTAATTTCCTTTGTTGCTGTCGGTGTAATATCTGATTTATTGATAAATATGATTGTGGGTAATATTTGGAGCCGTAAGTCTTTAAGAGATGTTGATGGCGTTCAAAAATATCTATCTCCATTAGAACAGGTGTCTTGGTTACCCAGAATAATTGGTATTTTTGAACGAATAATCTTTACGGCTAGTTTTATTATGCAAAAACCTGAATTCATTGGTATTTGGTTAGGTTTGAAAGTTATTGGAAGCTGGAAAGACAATTCTCCTGAAAATCTGGAGAAAGAAAGAAAGAAAAAAGAAAAAGGGGAAAAAGTAATTAAACTCTGGCGCATAAGAGAGAATATTTTTCTTATAGGGACAGCTTTATCACTTTTTTCGAGTTTTTTCGCATCCTACATATATTCACAAATAATTCATTTAACCAATTCTTTCGATAATAAATCTATCCATCTTCAGAAAAAAATTATGTATTTACAACATAATTATTATCATTTTCCAGCGTACGATAATTTTTCAAAATCAGAAAAATAAATTAGTCATAGACCAACTAGTTAAGTAAATTTGAGACAAATACGGAGATTGTCTTTAAATTTGAATATGCAACAATATATATGGGGAACATGCCAAACGAAAAAATATTCAATATTAGAAGTAAGCCAATCACAAAATCAAATAGTTATAAGGCCAATTGGAACAAAAACACATTTAACTTTACACAAGCTCGATGTTAAAAAGGAAACTGATCAGTACTGGATAGTTAAATATCAAAATTCTCCACTTAAGTTATATAAAAATTCGTATGCGCCTATATCATTTAGTTGGAATAGTTCAGCAATTAGAGGAGTCTGGTCAGATTTAATAGTAGATGTGGCAAGGAAAAGTGGATTTTTAAATCCGGAAAAACACGCCACCTCTTCTCAAGGTTTATTAGTTAAATGTGTAAACACAATGGGTTACGATATCGGTACAACTAGAATAGAATTGAATCATAGCTCTATCAAGGCAAAATATCTTAAACAGGCTGATAAGATCGCTGAATTAGATCTAAAAAATACTAAATTTATGGTTAGGATAATTCTTTCAACTCCAGATAATGAATATAAAAACAAGTCAGATTGTTCATTTGAAACTAATTTAGGTAAATTATTTATTGTTAATGAAGAGGTACCAGTTATCAGGATAAAACGGTCCTAGACCGAACCGCTCAATAAATAGGTACTTAATACACCTAAAATTTGATATTATAAAAATATGAATATAAATATAAGTATAAATACAAATAAAAATCAACTTTCCCTGACCCCATTGGAAATTGCATCTAACAAACTTTTTGCAGTTTTGCTGGCCTTGTCCACTCTCATGTATTTTTTAAATATATTTACTCTCCCGACAATCATTATCTATATAGTGTTTGTCTTTTTCCTCTGGTTCGGTAAAAAATATCGCCTGTTTGCCAACATTATTTTTTTAATTTTCGCTATAGGTGTTTATTTTATCCCAATTACGCCCATTGGCTGGGGGCTTTTCCGCATGCTAAAAGAACTTCGACTTGGCGATGTTGATTTTAATTTTGCCTTAATTTTTTACCTTGCCGCACTTATTTTTATTTCTTTTTCGGTTAGAAATGTTTTAGGCAATATTTTCGCTTACTTTAAAACCAGCACCGCGTCGCGTAATGTTTATTATTTTATTTCTCTAGTTATTGTTTTGGCAACACTCTTAGCTTATCCGTTTTTGGATAGCGTAAAGTTACGCGATCAATCTTTTCCAGCACAAGGAACCGGAGATCTGAGTACAATTGTCATACGACAAACACTTACTTTTATAGATCGTTATCATAAAGAGGACGGTTTCACTTCGAGGTTTGATTCTTCCACTAAAAAATATGTTTACCGTTTGCGATTACTTGAGCCATTAAATAAAGACCTTCAATTTACAAAAGTTGAAACTGACGGCGAAAAAATTAATTTTACAACTGATAACCGGGTAAAATGTTTGAATTGTCAAAAGGATATGGGCAATCCCTACGGCTTAGTTTTCCCGGCTGGCAAAGACATTGATTTCATCATCTCCAGTGACCAGTTGATTAGGACAATAAATTTCACTGAGCAGGAAAATAAGCTGGCTGAATTTGTTTTTTGGAAATAATTTCGGAGGATAAAGTTTGCAAACTACACTTATAATGATATTAAGGGTCCAGACCGGACCGCTCAACTAAGATGAAATTTTTTAGATATTTGCTGGCGTTTTTAACTATCTTAATTTTTATTTTGGCCATTTATTTTGGGTTTTTTAAGACGAAAAATAAAGAACACACGATTCTTTCACCGATCGCAGAAGTAACTACCCAAAAAACTTCAAATTTCTCACTAGAAAAAGCACCAACGGAATCACTTAAAGGAAAAATTGTGACTATGACAGGAGAAATTAGCTGGCAGTCAAGAACGGCAACTGAGGCAGCCAGAATTTTTTCGCCCAGCGAAATTCAACAAGGAGAGAAATTAATTACCGGAGAAAAAAGCAATTTAGCTTTGGTTTTTACAGAGGCCTGTTCGGTAACACTTTCGGAGAAAACAGAAATGGAGATTGTGCAAACTCTTCCGGCCAATATAGTTTTTTCCCAAACTAACGGGACTGGCGAATATGTTAAAACAGGTGGTTATCCTGTGACTATCAGGGTGATGAACCTTTTGGCAGAAGAGGATGGTGATATGATCGTCTCTATTGATCCAAAAAAACCGATTATTAGCTTGACTCTAAGGTCAGGAAAAGCGACGGCGGCCTTTAATGATTTAAATTATGTCAGTCATGAAATGACAGTGGTTGCCGGACAAACTTTTATTTTCAATTATGATACGCGGAAAGGGGTTCTAAAATAGTTTCTCCCTCGTACCCTAAAGCCCAAAGAGCAATGCCGCCAAGGGAATTTTGTTTGGCTAACTCAGTTTTATACTGGATGGCCGCTTTATCCGGATAAAAAATTTGGTAATAAGTTTTAGTTGTCTGGTCCTCATAAATAAAGTGGCTTTCTTTATCAATTTGGTCAAACTGGGCACTGCAAGTAGCACAGTCTGCCAACAAAGTCTCCGCCCGGACATTGCTGATAATAAAGCCTGTTCCCGGAATAATTGCCGAGCGGGGAACATTGCCGATGGCTTCCCAGCCGTAGCCATAAAGAGGAATGCCTAAAATAAGTTTTTTGGCAGGCATTATTTTAAGAGCCGCCTCAACTGCAGCTTGAGTGTCGAATTCGGAAACCACTCCTGCCCCCTCTCCCGGAGCCACCGGTCCGGTGACATAAGAACCGATGTAGTGATAGTCATAAGCCATGAGAATTACTTTATCAACCAGCGAAGCCAGGATAGCCGGATCGGAAAGGTTTGTTTCTTTGACAAAAGCAAAGGCAGTAATATCAATAGACAGGCTTTTTACTTTTTTAGGATCGAGGTTGCTTTTGACTGCTTGAACAAAACGGGTAAATTTTACCCGGGCTGCAGGAGAGGCATCTTGAGTCTGTTCAATGTCTAAATTTAAATCAGTAAAACCATAATTCTCCATTATGGGAGTAACTGCTTCGACTAAATTTTTAGCGCTGGCTTCCGGATCAGCCAGCAGATTATTTATGGTTTCGTCATCAACGCTGAAGACAGCCAACGAAAGCTTAACTTTTTTTTCTTTGGCGCTATTAATGAAAGGGTCAATTTTGCCGCTGGTGAGGGCTAAATAGCCGGGTTCACTTTCTCCGGGATTGGTATATTTTTGAATGGTCCCGTCACCGGCAACGGTCAAGCTAAAATAGGTCAACGTAGTAATATATTTTGAGTAATCGTTTTGGGCCCGGCTGACCAACCAATAAGGCAGGAAACCGACAACTTCCCGACGGGGAATGACAATATTAACCAATGAGACTTTTTCGCCGGAGATTTTTGGCAGGAAGTAATTATAAATTGTCAGATATCCGGCAAAAATTACGGCGATTAAAATTAGAAAGATTAAGACGCTTTTTCGCTTCATCAAAAGAAATTATATAATACTTTAATGAAGAGGACCTTAATATTTATTTTATTACTAGTAATCGCTGGGGGGATTTTGGGGGTAGTAAAATATTTCTCTCAGCGTAAGACTGATTTCCAAGCCGCAACTGCACATCAACCAAAAATCCCCTTTCAAAAACTAATCAAGGAGTCAGAAACGGTAAAAGTGCCGATCCTCATTTATCATTACGTGGAATATGTCAAAGATGAAGGAGACACAATCAGAAAAAGCCTGAACATCACGCCGAATATTTTTGAAAAACAAATTCAGACACTTTTAGATAATTCTTATTCTTTCATTTTTATCGATGAGCTGGCGGATTATCTGGATGGCAAGGTCAAATTAGCGCCAAAACCGATTATTTTAACTTTTGATGACGGCTATGAAGACTTTTATACCGTGGTTTTGCCAATATTAACAAAACATAACGTCAAGGCGACGGTTTATATTGTGCCGGGATTTTTGGACAAACTAAATGCGATGACGAGTAAACAAATTCAGGAAGTAGCTAACAGCGGCCTGGTGGAAATTGCCTCGCACACAGTTCATCATATCAATCTTAAATATGAGTCGGCTAAAATAGCCGAAGCAGAAATTATCGACAGTAAAAACAAACTGGAACAGCTAATTGCCAAAAGGGTGAATAATTTTGCTTACCCTTACGGCGGTTTTAATGAAGAAACAATCAAATTGCTTAAGGAAGCGGGGTACCGAACGGCGGTGACGGATACAAACGGCAGTTACCAATCTGAAGTTAATCGCTATTATCTTTATCGTCTGCGTCCAGGAGCCAAAACCGGCAAAGAGTTAATCGACTGGTTGGAGAGTTTGGAAAAATAAATCAGTGTAAATCGTATTTGGCGAGAAGTTTTTGGTTACCGGCAATTTGGTAGCGCAAGAGTTCGGAATAAACCCCGGGTTTTTGGGCTAATTCACCCGGAGTGCCAACATTAACCAATTTCCCTTCATCAATCACCAAAATTTGGTCGGCGGCCTGAATGGTGGAGAAGCGGTGGGCAATAATAATCACTAATTTATCTTTCATTAAATTTTCCAGAGCAGATTGAATTGTGCTTTCAGACTGAGAATCAAGGTTGCTGGTAGCTTCGTCCAAAATTAAAATCGGTGAGTTGCGCATAATCGCCCGGGCGATTTGAATCCGCTGTTTTTGGCCGCCGGAAAGCTTAACTCCCCGTTCGCCGATTTCGGCATCTAATTTGCCTGGCAATTGCCTCACAAAATCATAGGCATTGGCTTTTTTTAAAGCAGAAATAATCGCTTCATCTGAGGCTTTAGTCAGTCCATAGCTGACGTTTTCCCGGACAGTGGTAGAAAACAATTCATTATCCTGGAACACCAGAGAAATATGGCTACGGATCTGTTGGTGGGTCAATCGGCTGTAAGGTTGATTGTTTAAATAAATCTCGCCGGAAGCCGGCTGATAAAATTTTAAAACCAAGTTGATAATGGTGGATTTGCCGGCGCCGGAGTGACCGACTAAGGCAATAGTTTGACGGCCGGGAGTCGAAAAACTTAAATTGTGCAAAACTTCCTGACCGTCAGCCGAGTAGCGAAAAGAAACTTTATCAAAACGCAGGCTGGGGGGTTTAATAATTTTGACCGGCGGCAAAGGCAACAGATTTAATTTTTCTTCTGACTCTAAATCCATAACTTCAAAATATTCCTTAGAACCGCTTTCCGCCGCCTGAATTCTTTCCAAAATAAAACTCATCGCAAACAACGGCCGGCGCATCAGGTTAATCAACTGTAAAATCAAAACCATTTCGCCTAAAGTTAATTTGCCGGTAAAAGTTTGGCTGAAAGTAATCAGAGAAATTAGGACTAAAACCAGCTCGAGGCTAAATTCACGGATAAAATTAATGATGTGATAAGTAGTGGATTGACGGTCATAAATTTCGTTAACTTTGGCCAGGATTTTGGAAACTAATTTCCATTCCAGCGCCTGGGCCATAAAACCCCGGACCAAACGAATATTGCTGATGACTTCGCTGATGCGGCCGCGGGCAATATCTTCCAGTCGGTTTTTTTTAACTTCTTCTTTGCCCCATTTTTTGGTCGAGTAATTACTCATTAAGATATAGGCAGGAAAAATCAGAAAGGCGAGCAAGCCGATCGGCCGGCTGTAATAAAACAGAATCCCGACGGTAAAAATGCTTTGGAAAATGGCCGGCAAAACAAAGTTGGTGAACATCCCCATAAAATCCTGAATGGATTGGATGCCGCGGATAAGTTGATTTAAGATTTTTCCGGAAATCTCCGAGTCAAAATATTTTTGGGGCAGGGTAAAAACGTGCGAGTAAAATTTTTCGGTTAAAAAACGGCGCAAACGACTGTTAATGTAGTCGCCAAAACGCATACTTAAGGAATCAAGCAGGGAAGATAAAAGATTAACTACCAATAAGCCCAACATTAACAGGCTGACGGTTTGAAGATTGCCGTTATGGGTAGTAATCTCTTTTTGAATGTTATCAACGATAAATTTTATAAAAAACGGTTGGACCTGCTGCAAAACAGACATCACTAAAACCAACAAGCTTAAAAGCAAAGTCAGCCGATACAAAGGTTTGGATAAGGCGATAATTTTGCGGATGTTCTTCATAAGAAAGATTTTATAAGGAATTATAATATAATTAATTAATGAAATCTCTAAAATTAATTATTTTTATTTTAGTTTTGGGGCTTGTTGGCAGTATAATTGTATTGAGCCAGAAAAAAGGGGTAAAGATGCAAATATTCAGTTCCGCTTTTGAAAACGGGGAAACAATACCGAGCAAATATAGCTGTGATGGTGACAATGTTGGCCCGCCGTTAACTTTTGCGAACGTACCGGAAACAACTAAATCACTGGCGTTAATTGTTGATGATCCGGATGCGCCGTCAGGAACCTGGATTCATTGGTTAATTTGGAATATTGACCCGAAAACAACAACGTTAGCAGAAAATTCCGTACCGGCAGGCGCAGTTCAGGGAACCGCCAGTTCCGGACAAGCCAAATACGGCGGGCCGTGTCCGCCATCAGGCGAGCATCGCTATTTTTTCAAACTTTATGCCTTGGACAGCAGACTCAATCTAATTAGTTCGGCAAGAATTGAAGAGTTGGAAGCGGCAATAAAGGGGCATGTTTTAACCCAAGCCCAAATTATGGGCCGCTACGGACGAGAATAAACTGGATTTAACTGGATATTTTGAGCGGTCACACTGCCATCGGCATTAGTAGTGCCAAAAACAGCGACCTTTTGTCCAACAGTTAAATCAGCAGTGGTCGCTTCACTGGCTTTATTGATAGTCGTGCTAGCAGAAAAGAGAATGATTTTGCTGCTGCCATCAGTCAATTTAACGGTGATGGATTTGTCAGTACTGGCAATAATATCGCCATTAACCGGCCCTCCTCCGCCAAGGCTACGGCGGGGCGAGCCTCCCCCCTGACCATTTCCCAGTTGTCGATTAAAGATAGGCTGTTTTCCTTGCTGATATTTTATGCCACCAACAAAGCCACCGACACCAACAATCACCACTAATAAAAGAGTAATAATTAAGTTTTTATTCATATCTTAAGGCTTCGATGGGTTGGAGATTGGCGGCTTTTCGGGCAGGATACCAACCAAAAATAATCCCAATGGCTCCGGACACGCCGATGGCCATAATAATTGATGAGGCAGACATGGTAAAAGGTAAATTAATTAATTTGGAAATAATTAAAGAGATAATAATGCCTAAAATCATGCCAAAAATTCCACCGGTAATGGTTAAAATGATTGATTCGATTAAAAATTGGGCAACAACAGTCTTTTTCTTCGCCCCCAGGGCTTTTCTTAAACCAATTTCCCGGGTTCTTTCCGTCACCGTAACCAGCATAATATTCATAATGCCGATGCCGCCGACCAATAAAGAAATGGCGGCAATGCCGGAAAGCATACCGGTAAAAGTGCTGGTAATTGAGGAGGCAGTATTTAAAATGTCCTGTTGGGAAAAGATAGAAAAGTCGGCTTGAATCGGATCATTAAATTTATGCCGGGCTAATAATAAATAACCGATTTGATTTTGGGCATCAGTCATAACGTCAGCGTTGATGGCTTCAACGGCAATTGAACTAAGGTAGTTAACGCCAAAAAGTTCTTTTTGGGCAGTCGACAAGGGCACGTAAATAATGTCGTCCTGATTTTGAAATCCGCTGCCGCCTTTGGAAGTAGTCTCGCCAATAATAGTAAAAGTTTGACCACTGATCCGAAGGGTTTGTCCTTCGACGGGCTCAGGATTATCGCCAAATAAATCGCTCACCACCTGGGGACCAACCACCGCTACCTTACCCAAGGTATCCACATCTCTCTGGCTAATAAAGTTCCCGGAAGAGAGAGTGACTTTATGAACATCGGTATAAACAGGCGTGGCTCCAACTACCTGAGTATTGGTGTTATTAGCCCCAGTCGTTACCTGACTTCTTCGGGAAAATTCCGCTGAAACATTTTTAACGGTAGTAATTTGAGGAGAGTTGGTAATGGCCGCGGCATCATCATTAGTTAAAGTTGTTGAACCACCACCGGCTCCCCTAACGGCACCGCTTCTTTGGGCCCCAGGACTAACTGTTAATAAATTAGTGCCTAAGGCTTGAATTTGGGATTGAACCGCTTGCTGGCTGGCCCGGCCTAAAGACACCAAGGCAATGACGCTGCCGATACCGATCACTATGCCCAGTATGGCCAAACCCGTCCGCAGTTTATTGACAGTCAGGGTGGTTAAACTTTCTAAGAATAGTTGAGTAAAGTCCATAATTATTGTTTTAATTTAACTTGTTTATTAAGACTGTCTTTGATAATTTTTCCGTCACGGATTTGGATAATTCTTTTTGAATGTTCCGCGATATCCGGCTCATGGGTAATCATGACAATCGTATGCCCGGCATTATTTAATTTTTGAAAAATGGCCATAATTTCTTCGGCTTGATTAGAAGCAATGTTCCCGGTCGGCTCATCGGCTAAAATCATGGACGGATCTAGCACTAAGGCACGGGCGATGGCTACCCGCTGCTGCTGGCCGCCGGATAGTTGATTGGAGGTGTGGTTTAAACGATCGCCTAAACCAACCAGCTGGAGATATTTTTCCGCCTCTTGTTGACGTTTGGTTTTATCAATCCCGGCATACATCATCGGCAACATCACATTTTTCAAAGCCGTGGTGCGGGGTAAAAGATTAAAAGCCTGAAAAACAAAACCAATTTTCTGATTGCGGATATCGGCCAATTCGTCGTCAGAAAGCTTATTTACACTCACTCCGTCAAGAAGATACTCACCACTGGTAGGTTTATCAAGAGCACCCAAAATATGCATCAAAGTGGATTTACCGGAACCGGAAGGACCCATGATCGCCACAAATTCGCCTTGATTAATGCGAAAAGAAACATCGGAAATAGCAATCGTTTCGAGAGTATCAATCTGATAAATTTTGGTCAGATGGCTGGTTTGAATAATCGGACGGAGACTCATCTTCCCCCAAATCCCCGATTACCGCCAAGACTAAAAGGGGAAGTAGTGGTTTGAGTCCGGCTGGTAGTGGAATTGGTAGTACTAATAACAACCGTGTCGCCTTCAGACAAACCGGAAGTGATTTCTGTCTGAGTACTGGATGATAAACCGGTGACCACAGCAACTTGGCTGACCTGATTATTTTTCATTATCTGAACATACGTCTGGCCGTTTTGGCTATGAACCGCAGCCGAAGGAATCAATAGAATGTCATTTTTTGTCTGGGTGATGATATTGGCTTGACCGGTCATATTAGGGAAAATCTCGTCCGCGCCAAGATCGAGCTTGATGACCGCCGGATAAGAGGTGACGCCAGAACTGACAATACCGGTAGTATCAATACTGACAACTTTGCCGGTATAGGTTTTTCCCGGGAAAGCATCTAGGGTTATTGTCGCTAAATTTCCCGGTTGGACGTTGGGAACATCAATTTGAGTAAGATTAACGGTGACTGCCGGTGCGGCTTGGGTTTTAATGTTGGCGATTCTTTGAGACGTAGAGCTACCAGTAGAACTGGTTTGCGCAGTCAAAACCGAACCGACCTGAAGCGAAAGACCGCTAATAACACCGGAAATCGGGGCATAAATTGTCGGGGAAGATTGTTGATAGGCTGCCCAAGCGCTATTAACAGAGGTTTGCGCCTGAGCAATCACGTTTTGCTGATTTTTATACTTGGCTTCAGCGGCCAGCCAGTCATCCTGGGGAATATAAAATTCCGGCAGGTTGCGGTTACCCGAAGTCGTGTCTTTATAAGTATCACTCTCGGCTAATTCTTTAAAAGTATCCCATTTGCCCAACATATCTGACTGAACACTGTAAAGAGTGTATTTAGCGGACTCAAGACTATTTTTGGCACTTTGATAGGAAGCTAAAGCCTGAGCCGCCCGCTGTTTCCCGTCCATATCCAGATCAACCTGGGCAATCGGATCACCGGACTTGACTGTCTGGCCGTTTTGAACATAGATCTGACTGACAACTCCAGATGTTTGGGTGGTAACTGAGGCACTATTGTTAGTAGAAACTTGTCCGGAAGCAGCCACGGAAACAACCAATGTATTTTTTTCAACCGAAGCGGTTTGATATTGAACTTTGGGTTTGTTGGAAAGAGTCCGAGAAAGAATAATCACTAAAACGATGATAATGATTAAGCCAACAGCGGAAATTTTTTTATGTTTTTTTACCCAAAGAATGAAGTTGGCAAATAAAGTTTTAATTGGCTTCATATTATTAAGAATTTAATAAACTAAACTGAGAAATAGCTTAAGCACTAATTGGTAATTTAATAGTAAAAGTTGTGCCTTCCCTAAGGCGGCTGTGAACCTTAATTGATCCATGATGCCGCTCAATGATTTGCTTGGCAATGGCGAGGCCTAGACCATAACCGGAAATATTGGTTTTACTGCGGGATTGATCGGCCCGGAAAAAACGGTCAAAAAGATGAGGAATATCTTTCTGGCTAATACCGATCCCCTGATCGCTAATAGTAATCAAAACATGACCGTCGGTGGCTAAACTAGTAATAGTAACTTTACTTTTGGCAGGACTATATTTAATAGCGTTATCTAAAAAGATCGTCAACATTTCCACTAAAGTTGACTGATTACCCTTTAGGTTCAAGTTTTTGGTTTTGTTAATAACAATAATTTTTTTATTTTTAGCAGAAACGTTTGCTTTTTTCAGTGCTGGCGCAACAATCGAAGCTAGAGAAATTTTACTAATAATTAAGTCGTTTCTCCCTTTTTGATATTGAGTTAATTTAATTAAATTGTCCGACAGGACCTGTAAATTGTTGACTTCCTCAAGATTGCTAAGTAAAAGTTTTTTAGCTCCGATTAGATTGAGTTGTTTGTCCCGCAGATTAACTTCGATTTCTGACTTAAGAGCGGTTAAAGGAGTCCGCAGCTCGTGGGAAGAGTCAGTGATAAAACGACTTTGCTCATCAACCATTACTTTAATTGATTGAAGTGTTTTTCCGGATAGAAAATAGGCAGCAGCAGCAGAACCGGTTAAAATTATCAGATTAATCAAAATTAAAAATAATTTAAGTCTGGTTTCAGTTTCCTTAATTAGATCGGGATCAAGTCTAAATCTTTCCGGCGGCAGCGGGTTAGGCAAACGATCTTCAAGCTGTAAGCGATGCATTCGTTCGACTCGATTGAGTTCAGAGGTAATCACTTGATAAATTCCGACACTAAAAAAAACACTGACAATCATAATGATCAGCAGATACCAAACGGTTAGTTTAATTCGCGCCTGTTTAAACATTTAATTGGTTTTACCTAATTTGTAACCGAAACCTCTAATCGTATGAATCAAGTTTGGTTGCTTAGGAAAGGGTTGATCGATTTTGTGGCGCAGATAGCCAATATAAACTTCGACGGTATTAGGTAAAACATCGGCATCATAATCCCAAACATGACTGATAATTTTATCTTTGGTCAGTATCTGATTGGCATGCCTTAATAAGTATTCTAAAAGGCTGAATTCTTTGCTGGATAATTGAATAGATTTACCGCCCCGAGTAACTTCATAAGTCAAGGCATTCAGGTTTAAATCTTCTACACTTAAAGTTGTCCCGCTAGAATGATGCGGCCGCCGGATTAATGCCCGGATCCGGGCCAATAATTCTTCAAAGGCAAAGGGTTTAGTTAAATAATCATCGGCGCCGCTATCCAACCCTTCAACTTTGTCGCTCACCTGCCCTTTAGCGGTTAAAATTAAAATCGGGGCATGAATTTTTTGCTGGCGAAGCCGGTGACAAATTTCCAACCCATTAATTTCCGGCAGTAAAAGGTCAAGAATAATCATGTCGTAATCTTCCGTGGAAGCCAGATCAAAACCGTCAGTGCCGGTGTAAGCCACATCAACGGCATACTTTTCCTGCTCTAAGCCCTGTTTGATAGAGTTGGCAATTTTATGTTCGTCTTCAACGACTAAAATTCTCATAGATAATATATAATTAAATTAATATTATAACCCTAAGCTGAAAATAAGCTGAGAAAATGAATACAATTCCCTTTACCCAAGACGGATTAGATAAAATTAGTGCCGAAAGAGATAAGCTGACGGCCGAGCGGCCGGAAGTGGTCGGCAATTTGCAAAAAGCCCGGGAAATGGGCGATCTGTCCGAAAACGGCTACTACAAAGAATCAAAAGCCAGACTGGGATGGCTGGACGGCCGGTTAAGATATTTAAACCGGTTAATTAAACAGGCGGAAATTGTTAAAAGCGGCCAAGTGACGCTAACTGACGGGAAAAAGACTTATGAATACAAGATTGTCGGCGGTTACGAATCCAATCCGCAAGAAAAGACAATTTCCTACCAGTCGCCTCTTGGCAGGGCAATTTTGGGGAAAAAGGCCGGAGAAACAGTTAAGGTACAAACACCGAACGGCTTGGTGGAATATAAAATCTTAAAAATCAGCGCTTGAAATTTAAGTCTTTTTTACGAAGACGCAAAGATTTGGGGGTCACTTCCAACAGCTCATCCGTGCCGATAAAAGTTAAGTATTGCTCCAAAGACATTTTTAAAGCCGGAGTAATTTTAATGGTGGCGTCGGCGATAACCGAGCGGACGTTGGTTTTTTGTTTACCTTTGCAAACATTCATGTGCATATCCCCTTGGCGGGTACTTAAACCAACCACCATCCCGCGATAAACGACATCCCCGGGATTCACAAACGAGAGACCGCGTTCCTGTAAATTAGCAATGCTATAAGATAGGGTTTGGCCGGATTCGTCGGAAACAATGGCGCCGTTACGGACAAAACTTAAGTCTTCACCCTGGGGTTCATAATCCAAAAACTCCGAGTTAACCACGCACATGCCGGAGGTTTGGGATAATAAATCGCCGCGAAAACCGATTAAATTCCGGGTGGAAATTTTATACTCAAAGCGGACGCCGGATTTTAAGTTAGCCATGTTTAACATGACCGCTTTTCTTTGGCCTAAAGAATTAATGACGGTGCCGGAATATTTTTCCGGAACTTCGACATAAAGTTTTTCAAACGGCTCGCAGGTTTTCCCGGCAATTTCCTGGAAAATCACTTCCGGCCGGGAAACGGAAAATTCAAAACTTTCGCGGCGCATAGTTTCAATCAGAATGGATAAATGGAGTTCGCCGCGGCCGGCGACGACAAAACTGTTACCGGAAGAACCAGGAGTAATCTTTAAACTGATATTGGTCTCAATTTCTTTTTTCAGACGGCTGGAAATTTGGCGGGAAGTAGTGAGTTTGCCATCTTGACCGACGAGGGGCGAAGTGGAAACAGACAGCTCGACTTTAAGAATCGGCGGGGTAATATTTAAACCCGGCAGGCCTGCCAAAACATTAACATCGGTTAAAGTATCGCCGATCTGGACGTCTTTAAAACCAGCTAGGGCAATAATATCGCCGGTGTCGGCTTGCTTGATAGCTTCTTTAATCAAACCTTTAAAAGTAAATAAATATTCCACTTGAGACTGGCTGATTTTCTGGCCATTGCGGACCACGGCTAAAAAATCGTGTAATTTGATGACTCCCCGATTGACCTTACCAATAGAGTAACGGCCTTTGTGAGCATCATAGTCCAGGTTGGTAATTTGAATCTGGGCCGGACCGGTTGGTTCGCCTGATGGTGCCGGAATCGTATCAATAATGGTTTGAAATAAAAGCGCTAAATCTTTGGCGTCGGTAATGGTTAAAGAGTGATTAGGATTAAGTATGGTTTGCGTACCGACTATCCCCTGGCGGCCGACAGCATATAAAACCGGAAATTCCAGTTGCTCG
The DNA here is from genome assembly GCA_026397255.1 of Candidatus Beckwithbacteria bacterium. Taxonomy (NCBI): domain Bacteria; phylum Candidatus Beckwithiibacteriota; species Candidatus Beckwithbacteria bacterium. The sequence goes on from JAPLVF010000013.1 coordinate 153,204, forward strand.
GCGTTTTCAGCCAAATCCACAAATAAATCGTTAATTTCGTTTAAAACCACTTCGGCCCGCTGATCTTTGCGGTCGACTTTGTTGATAATGACGATCGGCTGGAGGCCGAGCTTTAAGGCTAAAGACAAAACATAACGGGTTTGGGAAAGAACGCCTTCGGCGGCATCAACTAACAGGAGACAGCCTTCGGCCATGTTTAACACCCGTTCAACTTCACCGGAAAAATCAGCGTGGCCGGGAGTATCGATAATGTTGATTTTATAGTCGTGCCAATGGATGGCCGTGTTTTTGGCCAAAATCGTGATGCTGCGCTCGCGTTCCAAAGCATTGGAATCCATAATCGTGTCCTGCTGCATTTCGGACTGGTAAGCGGCAAAAGTGTGGGATTGCTTCAGCAAATGATCGACCAGGGTGGTTTTACCATGGTCAACATGGGCAATAATGGCGATATTTCTGATTTTGCTTTGATCCATAGTATTTTGGGTACAATCTGTTAATTATACGCTTAATTGATATAATTATATTATCCGGATCACTGAATTAAACTATAATTTGATTGCTTTAATCGTTAAAAAGAGAGGAAATTCCTGACGGCTGCGATTTAAAAATGACTTTGGCTTAGCCAATTTTTATAACCGGCATCGAGATCTCTCTGGATCTTATTGTCCATATACCCTCTCGCCTCAAGTTCTATGGTTGATAAATAAGTTTCCACCCCCCAAGGTAATCCTGATTTAATTATTGCAAGCATAAGGTTGGTCGCTGCCATTTTTGAGTCGAAATTGTTTCTGAATGTATTTGTAATTTCTTTTGGTGTATATAATGTTCTCATTAACCAATAATACCCCTGTTGGAGCTGGTCAGATGTCATATTTTTTGGTTCAAAAACGGAAATTCGATGGTTGTAATGCAATGTATCTCTATCTTTAATCCTTCCTTGTCTTTCCATCTGAATTCCCCATGGAGTAGATGGATATGGCGTGGCCAGATGCAAAAATGTGTAAGGAACTTTGAGCGATTTTAATATGTAAGCATGCCTGTAAAATGTATCGGGAAAGCTATGATTATCCAAACCAACAACTACAGATAGATTTAATGGTATACCCATCTCCTTAAAAACAACTTCTGCTTTTGCGAGTAATGTGACTTCTTTATCCTTTGAACCCGCAACGCGTGGGGTGACTATGTCGTCCGCTCCATAAAGAAAGGAAAAACATCCTCCCCCACCATATTTTGCTGACATAAGACGCAAAAGACTTTTATCAGGGCCAAAATTTTCTAAATCTTCAAGAAGAGGAGCAACCGTCCCTTCTGTGTACCAATGAATTCCTGTTTTATTCAAATAAGTAAATAGCTCATATAAAACTTCTCTTGGGATGGCTGAAGTATTTAAGTCTGTAGAAAATAAATGGTCGCCTTTTCCTAAGCCCATCTGCTTAATTTCCTTAATAATATCCTCGGCGCTTCTATACCTTACCTCATCGTCCCCACCTCTTTGCATTCTAGTCGGACTGCAAAATGAGCAATAATTAGTACAGCCTCTTTGCCATTCTTGCGGATGTCTACGCAGTTTTTCCAGAACTCCCGGTAATTTTGAAAAAATGGACCTATCCGGATAAACATAATCCTTCATATCAAAAGGTTCCATTTTTCTTGAATCATATTCATCTTTAAGCCTTCCTGATAAAAGATCGGTCATAAATTCTTCCGCAACAGGTTCAAATTCGCCCTTTACCCGGACATCAGCTTCAGCAAACGATTCAGGGCTAAAAGTAGGACTATAGCCACCAACGATAACCCTTTTACCTTTTAGCTTGGCAATTCTTGTCGCTTCCTTCGCCATTGATGTATCAAAGTGTCTGGCTGAGATAAAAACGTTTCCAACATTTTCAATTAATCCCTCAAGAGCGGAAGATCCTTTCGGAGACATCTGCGCATAGGTAGTCTTAAAGCCGGCAGCTTTCAGATAGGAACTGACTATGGCGATTCCAAGAGGATCAAGGTGTTCCAAATATTTCCGTATTTTCCCAACCGCCGGCCTTTTTTCATCATAATGTTGAGGGCCGGCTAAGAGTAAAGCTCGTCTTTCTACTGACATGCGGTCATTATAGGACATTATTTTCTAAATACAACAATTCTTTGTAGAACCTAAAGGCGATGAGTTATGATTTGATGGCCTTAATCGTTAAAAAGAGAGGGAATTCTGAACGGCTGCGATTTTCCATTTTGGCAGCGCCACCCTCGCTGGATTTATCCGAAGTCCATTCTTCAATTAATTGAATGACAAAACCGGCTGAGGCCAGCATTTGGGAATAAACCGACAGCGGCTGATGAAAACTCCAGGTCACGGAAGAATGGCGCTGGCCGGGGTGCATCTGAATGGGAATTTCTAAAGGAGACAAATAACGGTTAATCCGGCGATACTGCAGTTTGTTAGCTTCATCAATCCCCCAGCTGGATTGGCGGGGAATCCGGAAACAAGGATGGTTAAGGACAATGACTAAAGTGCCATTTTTAATTAGGTGCTTCCCGGCATTAGTGATGACGCAGGCCGGAGTTTTAATGTTTTGTAAAGATAAAATTAAAGTAGCGTGGGTAAAGTCCTGGGCCACAGACAGCGGTTTAGACACGTCAGCCACAAGGTATTGATGGTGGGTATTTTTGTCGGAACGCTTGGCAGATTCAATTAAGTTCGGAGATAGATCAATCCCGGTATAACTAATGGCCGGGGCCAAACGGCGGGCTAGAACGCCAGCACCGCAAGCTAAGTCTAAAATTTTACTTTTTGAATTTAAATTTAACAGCTTTAGAACACCCCCAAGAACAATGTGTTCGTGATAATAGTGACCGGAACCGGCAGTTAACTCGCTATACCAGCGACTATCTTTTTGCCAAGAAGTTTGCATAGACGGGAATTAATTAATGATTGGGGGAGATGGCGGGATTGCCATTTATTGATTAAAAATTTCATGGTTTCAACTTTTTCGTAAGGAAAAATAATCCAGGCATCGGTTTTATAACCATAAAAATCCGGCTTAAAAATTGAGTGAGGTTTGTAAAAAAGTGAGGCGGTGGTAATGCTGCGGACGTTATTTTTTAATAAATGGCTTTTTGTAAACTTAAATGATTCGCCGGTATCGGCAACATCATCAAACAGCAATACCTGTTCGCCTTTCAGGCTAACCGGAAAATCCTGGTAAATCTTTGGCTTAACAAATCTTTGATTAACCCCGGAATAAAATTTGATACCTAAACTGGCCACCTGTCCTACTTCCAAAAAATCGACTAAAGAGCGGGTCATCGGCCAACCGCCTTTAGCTAAAGTTACAATCCGGTCGAATTTTTTGCCGGCCTGAATCATTTTTTGAGAAATTTGAAACGCTAAATCGTTCATGTCATCCCAAGTGGGAGTAATAAATTTAATTTTTTCACCGGGAAAACTAATGTTTGGTAAATTCATAGAAAGTAAAATTATAATTATTTTCAGTATAGTCTGCTTTCTTTAATAATTTAAAGTGGGAGTAATCGGGGAAAAAGACGTCGGCGTGAAAGTCGCCTTTAACTTTAGTCACATAAAGCTTATCAACCAAATTTTGGGCTAAAGCCTGACGGTAAATTTCAGCGCCGCCGATAATGAAGACTTCTTTTTTATCGATAGACTGAGCTAGATCGATGGCTTCTTTTAAAGAGTGGGTGATCTCTACATTCCGTTTTGGAACGGAATAGGGGTGGCGGGTAACGATAATATTGGTCCGACCAGGTAAAGATTTGCCTATGGACTCGTAAGTTTTTCTGCCCATAATCACCGGGTGGCCGGTAGTGATGGTTTTAAAATGGCTAAAATCTTTTTTGATATGCCAAAGCAGCCGGTTTTTAGCGCCGATGCCTAACTTATTATCATGGGCCACAATAATCGAAATTTTCATAAATTTACTCTATCACATTCCGGGAATGTGATTAGAATCCTCCGACAACGGTAATATCGGCTTTAATGCCGGAATGCGGATTGTAGCCAATAACCTCAAAATCTGCGAATTTAAAATCGTCAATGTTGGTAACTTTGGGGTTTATTTTCATCACCGGAAACGGACGGGGCTGGCGTTTCAACTGAGTCTTGACCTGTTCAATATGATTGGCATAAATATGGGCGTCGCCGAAAGTGTGGATAAACTCACCCGGCTGGTAACCGGTAACCTGGGCGAGCATTAAAGTCAGTAAAGCGTAAGAAGCAATATTAAACGGTACGCCTAAAAACATATCGGCCGAGCGCTGATATAAAAGCAGAGATAATTTATTAGCGGTAATATTAATGTGAAACAGGGTGTGACAAGGAGCAATGACCATGGAAGCGTCGTGTGAGCCGGACATTTCGTAAATACAGCCGGCGTTCCAAGCGGAAATAATGTAGTGCTTTTTTTGTGGATATTTTTTAATCTTCTCAATCGCCCAGCCGAGTTGATCGATAGTACGGGGCTTGCCCGCCGAAGCCTCGGCGAAGGCGGGCCAGTGGCGCCATTGGACGCCGTAAACTGCGCCTAGTTGGCCGTATTTTTCGACAAAACCGGATTTATTTTTCAGGTTAACCATAAATTCTTCATAAGGTATCGGTTTGGTAACGCCCCAGCTATATTTTTTGTAGGCCCATTCGTCCCAAATGTGGACGTCATTGTCGATTAAATATTTAATATTGGAGGAGCCGGATAAAAACCATAAAAGTTCGTGGATGATCCCGCGGACAAAAACTTTTTTAGTGGTTAAAAGCGGGAACCCTTTGGACAAATCAAAGCGGATTTGCCGGCCGAAAACCGATTTTAATTTGACCCCGGTCGAGTGGCTGATTTTCCATTGGCCGTTGTCCAGAATGTCCTGAAGCAAATCTAAATATTGATATTCCGGGTGTTTTGACATATAAATAGTTTCTGTTATCATTAAACAATGAAAACAAAAAAAAGCCAACCCCAACTAAAAAACCCAAGAATCTTCGTGATTGTTTTAGCAATTTTAGCGTTTTTAGGTTTGTTGTTTTATTTTAAAAATCAAATTGTGGTGGCTTGGGTAAACGGCCGGCCAATCTGGAAGTTGAGCTATAGCCAAGAATTAAATCGACTGGCCGGACAACAGGCATTAAATTCGGTGATTACTAAAACTTTAATTACCAGTGAAGCTAAAAAACAAAAAGTCAGTGTGGCTAATAATGAAATTCAGGCCGAGATCAGCCGGATAGAAGACTTAGCAAAACAGCAAGGGACTGATTTAAATGAACTGTTAACTTTACAAGGGATGACGAGGCAAGACCTGACGGAAGATATCAAATTAAACAAATTGGTAGAAAAAATGGCCGGAACTGAAAGCGCGCAGATTCAGGATTGGCTGACCAATTTACAAACGCAGGCGAAGATAATTAAGTGGGTCAAGTAAAACTTTAAAAAGATTGGGAAGAAGAGGTTTAAAAGTAATTTCGGTTTCTTTCGGGTTAAGCGGGGAATAAAGCTGACGCGGCAGAAATTCCGGTTTTAATAAAACAAAACGGTAAAGGTTTTCCGGAACTAAATTGTACAAAAATACCGGCTGGCTTAGGCCATTATTAACCTGAAGGTTTAATTTTGTCTGCAATTCGTTTCTCTCATCGTAAACTAACAGCTGAAAATCATTCCCGCTGACCTGACGCTTAAACAGCATTTTGATATGAGCCACCAATGACGGCGGCGGGACAACTTTGATGGTTTGGTAAAACTTTTCCCCGAAAGGTTTGCCTTTAAGGCTTAATTGAAGGCCAAGAGAAAAATCTTGATGATCAGGCGGAGTTTTTAAGTTAATTTTAAAATCGGCTGTTTGAAACGGCTCGGTGGAATTAACCAGACTAACCTGAACCAGGTCCGGAGGAAAATCGCCGCTAGTTAATAAACTAAAATCAGCCGGTGTCCAAATGGACTGGCCGGTATTGGTTAAACTTAAGGAAAATTCATAAACAGAATTGTCAATTAAGGAACCGGGGATGTTCTTAGAAACAATGCTACTGGAATTATTTTGCTCCGGCCGGCCGGCAATTTTTGGTAAAGATTGAACCGCATAATAATGGGGGTAAAAATCGGCAGAGTTTGGCTTCCTCCAAGAAAATTGATTAAAGGGGCTTTCGGAATAATTTAAGATAAACGGGGTAATGGTCACTAAGTTGCTTTGGGTCCAAATTTGGGTAAAGGCTTGAGTATAGCGATCAGTTAAATTATTGGAATAAAAATTAGTCCAGCCGGTTTCCGTAATAAAAATCGGCAGGGAGGAATTTAATCCAAGGGTTGCAAGGTAATTAACCTCTGCCTGATAGCTTTGCAATGTTCCCAGGCCTTTAGCGGTGGGCAAACCGGAAAAATCAGGATTGGGATAACTATGAGAGTTCCAGCCATCAAAAAGCGTAAAAATATCGTGATCGGCTTGATACATACGCTGCCAATAATTAACAGCGGAGAGGGTGGAGTTAGAGTTGGGGGCGGCGGTATCCAGTCCAGCCGGCAAAATAAAAAAATCTTCTGAAGCGGCCTTTAACTTGTCATGAAATTGCCGCACAATCGAGCTATATTCCGACGGATTAATCGAGTTCTCCCATTCCAAGGCATGATTGGGCTCATTAAAAAGAATCACATAGCGGTTGGTAACTACCCAATTTAAAGAATTAAGGAAATCAACCCAGGTCTGAACTTCCGAAACTTCAGGTTTAACCCAGTAATTTTTTTCAGGATTAGTCGCCAGTCGAACAAGAGGAATCAAGTGCAAACGGCGCAATTGATCAAAGACAGTCTGCCATTTATTTTTATCCCGGTCGTTCTGCCGGATGATTAAAGTCACGTAGCCCCAATCGCCTCCCTGACTATTAACTAAAGCGGCCGCAGCCGGAATATCCGCGGGCTCAAGAATGTGAATACCAAAACGATTATTAGGAACGGATAAAGGATTAACGATTGCCTGAGCCGGCCGGCTCGAAACCAGTAAGAAAATAAATAAACTGAGAAAAACCCAAAAAATTCTAGACATGTTTTAGATTAGGGCAGGCGGTTTACCGGCAGAATGGGTCACCGGACCTAAAGGGACCTCATTGTGCGGATCGTCAACAAATAAAACAATGACTTTGCCTTTCGTGTTTTTTGGATAAAGACCAAGGTCGACCATGACTTGCGGTGAGCCGCCGAATTGCTTACCGGTCTGTTTAGCCGGACCGGCATCGGCGATAACCGCGACTACGGCCGCACCGGTTTGAGGATTAACCACTAAAACCTTACGATATTGAAACCACTGCTTCAATTGGTTGGCTTGCTGCGGCCAATCAGGTAAATATAAGGTTTGCACCGCCACATAATATTTTTCCCGTTCCCGATCCACCTTCGCCAAGGCTTCGGCAGACGAAGCAAAATAACCCCAAGCACCGGTGCCGGGAGCCAGCCCGACCTGGGGAAAGCTACGACCTTCCAGGGTGTCGCCCGGATAACGCAAGAGGTGCTGCTCCAAACCGATAAGGCCAATTTGGTTATTTAAGCGCTTCCCTTCGAGTTCGGCTACAGCTTTAATCCCCAGAGTTTTTTGAATTGCTTGCGTGATTGACAATTCTTCTTTTTCGGTTAAAACACGGTTGAACGACGGCAAAACTTTATTTAAATATTTACTTAAGATTTTTTTTATTTCTTCATCATTAACTAATCCCAGGGGGAGACGCAATTCCGGCGGCTTGTCCGGCAAAGCTTTTAATGATTGCGAACCGGAAGTCAACAATAAACTGCCGGCTAAAGAGGCAGAAGCCAATAAGTTTTTACCACTGATTTTATTCAAGTGTTTTTTGGGCATAATTTAACCTCTTTATTGCTTCATCTTTCCCTAATATATATATAATATCAAACAAGGGCGGAGTGGCCGGTCGGGCGGTAACCACCAATCTTAAGGTCATAAAGGCCTGGCGGGGTGATAAATTTAATTTTTGCTGTAACTGATGCAGGTCTGTTTCTAAATTTTTTACTGTCCAAGATTTGAGTACTTTAATTACTTGAATTACCTCTTGCAAATATTTTTTTGTCTCGACGGCGGACAGTTTTGATTCCTCCAGCAAAGCCTGTTTGTCCACTTTTGGCGGGTTAACAAAATAATCAATTAAATCATTAATTTCCCCCAACTTAATCATTCTTTCCTGGATTAAAGGAATAATTTGAGCTAATTGTTTATCGCTTATCTTTAATTTCAGGTATGGTTTAATTAATTGAAGTAAGGTTTTTGGCGGAGTTTGCCGAATTAATTTAGCGTTAAAATAATTCAATTTTTTAAGGTCAAAAATTGAATTGGCAATTTGGACTTTAGTTAAGTCAAATAAATTAATTAACTGCTCCATTGTCAGCAGCTGAGAATTATCCTGATAAGACCAGCCAAGATAGGCCATAAATGTGACCAACGCTTCAGGTAAATAACCTTCAGCTTGATAATCTAAAATGCTTTTGGCTCCGTGGCGTTTAGACAACTTAGCCTTATCCGGACCTAAGATAACCGGAAAGTGGCCGATCTGAGGAATCGGCCAGCCAAAGGCCTGATATAGAAGAAGGTGTTTGGGAGTGGAGGAAATCCACTCGACGCCGCGTAAAATATGGCTGATTTTCATCAAATGATCGTCAATGACCACAGCCAAATGATAAGTCGGATAACCATCAGATTTTAACAGTACCTGATCATCCAATAATTCATTTTTAAACTCAATTCTTGATTGAATCAAATCATCCCAACCGGTAACGCCTTGATCCGGCACCCGGAGACGAATCACGTGAGGAGTTTTCTTAACCAAGAGGTTGGTCACCTCAGCCGGACTTAGTTTTAAACAATGCTGATCGTAACCCTGACCACGCAGTTTTACCAACCGCTCTTTGGTACAAAAACAATAGTAAGCCAATTTCTTCTTAACCAGCAACTCGGCATGTTCTTGGTAAATTGGTAATCTTTCGGACTGAATATACGGCCCTTCGTCCCAGGTAATGCCGACAGTTTTTAAAATTTGTAAAATTTTTTTCAAACTCCCGGGAACTAATCTCTCCCGATCGGTGTCTTCAATTCTCAAAATCAATTTCCCCTTATTGTGCCGGGCAAATAAGTAATTAAATAAAGCAGTGCGGGTATTGCCAATATGGGGAATACCGGTCGGACTGGGGGCAAAGCGGACACGAATAGACATATTTGCATTTTAACAGAGAAACTAGCTATACTCAAAGAGAAATGGCAACTTTAACAGAAACCGCCGTTGGGGCCAAAAAAGTTTTTTTATTCGGCTTAGTGGCAGTAGTGGCATTTTTATTGTTACAAGTAGGTTTATTCTTTTTTAACACCTATCTTAAGGTGGTTAAGCCGGCTCCAACTCCGCCGCCGACAGTAGCTTTTGGTAAACTAACAAAAATTGCCTGGCCGCAAAAATTAAATCCGGAAATTACTTTAAGGTTGGAAACCACAACCGGAGGAACCCCAGATTTAGGCGATCGAGCCGAGGTTTATTTAATGCCGACATTCCGATCTAATTTTCTGGCACTTGACCAGGCTAAGCTGACGGCAAAAAAAATGAGTTTTACCGATCAGCCGAAAGAAATTACCGACAGACGCTACCGCTGGGAAACTGAAGAATTTTTACCCTCAATCCTGGAAATGGATATTATCAACGGCTCGTTTTCTTTAAAAAGAAATTGGCAAACCGACCCGACAATTTTGTCAGAAAAACAGTTGCCCGGAAAAGAACAGACAATAATTGAAGTGAAGAATTTTTTAAGGCAAGTGGGACTGTTAAGTAGCGAGTTGGAAAACGCCAGAATTGAGATTTCCTACTTAACGTTTTCCAGCGGTCAATATCAGAAAGCGGTGAGTTTATCGGAGGCGGACTTTGTTCAGGCAGATGTATTCCGGCCGGACATCAATAATCACGCCGTCTTTCCGCCCAACCCCCAAAAAGGGATTATCAGTATTATTTTCTCCGGATCAAGAGAAACAGCCAAACAAATTATCCAGGTTGATTATAATTATTTCCCGGTTAACTTTGACCAATCGGCCACCTATCCGATTAAATCGGCCAGCCAGGCCTGGAGAGAATTACAAACCAAACAAGGATTTATTGCCAGTGTCGGCAGCAGTAGTGAAGTAGTGGCAATAAGAAGAATATATTTGGCCTATTATGACAGCGAGACCCCGAACGGGTTCTTAATGCCGATAATCGTCTTTGAAGGCGATAGTGGTTTTTATGGTTACGTGCCGGCAATTACTAATGAATGGCTGACAGATTCTCCCAACGGTGATTCGCAAACGTCCAATCAATAAGACTACGGCTATCACCGAAGCGGTCGCTACTGTCCAAAATAACCGTAATAATCCGGTGACCGTTACGCTGGACGTAACCAACTAAACATTCCCCGGCCAATTGAGTTAAGCCGGTTTTAACCCCGGCTAAACCAGGAATCTGACCCAAAAGCTGATTAACATTTTTAAGCTCGTGAATCACGGTGTTATCGGTGTCGGTGACGGTAATACTAATGGTCGAGACAATTTTGGAAAATTCGGGATTTTGGAGGGCAACGGCAGCCAACAGGCTTAAATCATGAACGGTGGTATAGTGATTATAATTATCCAAGCCAATCGGATTAATAAATTGAGTGGAATCAAGATGTAGACTGTTTGCTTTTTGATTCATGGCTGTTACAAAACCGGCTTCTCCGCTCGGATAAAATTGCGCCAAAGCCACGGCGGCATCATTGGCAGAAGCGACTAAAAGGCCATAAAGCAGATTTTCGACAGTAATTTTTTCGCCGGGAATTAAATCCATGTTGGATTTTTCCACCTTAATATTGCCGATAGTGACAATGTCACTAAGAACATAGTTATCCAAAGCCACCAAGGCTGTCATAATTTTGGTAGTAGAAGCGGGCAAAAGTTTTAAATCAGGATTTTTTTCGTAAATAATGGCTTTGGAGTCGACGTCAATTACAATGGCCGAACGGCTAGATAAATAAGGAGTGAGTCGCCCAGTAGAATTTAAGGGGTAATCGGAAAAAGAACTGATTTGGTAATTAACCGGCCGGGTTACCGGGGTAAGAACATCTAATTTAATGGTCAGAAAACACGAAAAAATCAGCGCCAGAATAAGGTTTAAATTTAAAAACTGCTTCATTTAACCACTTTAACATGAAGTTCCTTTAGTTGTTCGTCGGTGGCTGGCGAGGGGGCGTCCATGATCGAGACTTGACCGGAGGCGACGGCCGGAAAAGCCATCACTTCCCGGACACTGGATTCGCCAAAAACGGCCATTAAAAACCGGTCAATGCCCGGAGCAATACCGCCGTGCGGCGGGACACCGTAAGTAAAGGCCGTGAGCATGTGTCGGAATTCTTCTTTCTGCTTTGAGGTAAAACCGATCAACTCGAAAACTTTTTCCTGGATTTTGGGGTCGTGAATCCTGATTGATCCCCCGCCCACTTCGTAACCATTTAAAACTAAATCATGCTGCAAACCCCGGACTTTTAAAGGGTTTTTGTCTAGTAATTTAATATCGTCTGGGTGCGGGCTGGTAAACATGTGGTGCGACGGAGCAAACTTGGCTTGGCCGGAACCGTAATAAAAGTCCTCTTTGCTTTGCTTAGTAAATAACGGAAAGTCAATAATCCAGGCAAAGGCCAATTCATCAGAGTTGGTTTTGTCTTTTCTCAAGTCCGGTTTATCGGAACCGTACTGTTTTTTAGCTTGAGCGTGAGTAATTCTGGGCCAAGGCGACTGAGAAATGGTTTTATGGGGAAAGAGTTGTTTAATGAGCTTGGTAAACATCGCTTCAGTTAATTGAAGAATGTCGTTTTGCTCGACAAAAGACATTTCGATATCCAGCTGGGTAAATTCACCGTAAGCCCGGTCGCGACGCGGGTCTTCATCGCGAAAACAACGGGCTATCTGAAAATAACGTTCAAACCCGGCTACCATCAGCATTTGTTTATATTGCTGGGGACTTTGCGGCAGGGCATAAAAATTACCGGGCTGTAACCGGGAAGGCACGAGAAAATCCCGGGCGCCTTCAGGAGTCGTTTTGGTTAAAATCGGGGTTTCGACTTCCACAAAATCCTGATTCAATAAATATTGACGGATAAAATTTACCACCCGGGAACGAGCCTTAATAATTTGATTTAGGCGCGGCCGGCGTAAATCCAAGTAGCGGTATTTTAAACGGATGGTTTCGTCGATGTCGTGGCCGTCCGTATCCAGCGGGAAAGGTAATTCTCTGGATTTGGTAATAATATCAATTTTTTCCGCCTGAATTTCGACAGTGCCGGTCGCCAATTTGGGATTAACTAATTTTTCCGGCCGTTTGACTGCCTGACCGGTGACGGCCACAACCGACTCCGGTTTTAAATCAATTTTTGACTGAGTGACTATCTGAATCAGGCCCGACCGGTCACGTAAATCAAAAAAAGTAATTTTGCCGTGGGAACGGACTGAATTCACCCAGCCTTTTAATAAAACGGTTTTAGCGACGTGTTTAACCGCCTCAACCGCCAAAGTTCTTTCCATAACTTTGATTATATTGATAAACCCTCCTCTTGACAATCAATAAATGTTATAATCGGGAGAAATTTTTAATATGGCTACTATTTGTGAAAGACCATGTCCACTTCCAAAATGGGCGCGAAACAAATGTCCTCAAAGTCCAAATAACCTACATTCTTGCCTAAAAAAAGTAAATGAACACATTGAACCAGGAATGACTTTGGGTGATTTAAAAAAATTAATTATGCCCGCAGATTCGCCCACCCCTCAAGTTCCTCCTTTGGAGCATTTTGTTTCACTTTCAGAGTTATTAGCTGACGAGACAATCTCTCGCTATGAAATAGAATCATTAGAAATATTATCTGATCAAAAAAAACAGCCAGCGGCTTGCTTGTTAAAATTTAAAAATGGCCGAGAAATGATTTTCAGGTTGTAATAATCTCTTTTATCTTTAGCTGCAATTCTTTTTTGTTGTGCCATTCATTTTTCTCAAGCGTATAGGCAATATTGACTAATTGGCCGGGGGTAAGTTTATCGGCCAGATAGCCTTGATTAAAAGCTATCCCTGAAAATTTTTCAAGACGAAGCTTTAGGTGTTTATTGTCCTGACCGACTGGGCGAAAGTTGATTAATTTAACTTGGCTCGTGCAAAAAACCGGCTCGGAGTTCCCAAAACCAAAAGGCCTTAATTTTTCCAGATCAGCCATTAAGTCCCAAGTGATATCCGAAAGTTTAATCTCGCAATCGATTTCTATAACCGGCTGCAGCTGATTGCCGGATAATTGTGTTTGGGCCAGGTTTTCCAATTTTTTTTGAACTAATTTAATATTCTTATTGTCGATCGTAAAACCGGCGGCTAACTCGTGACCACCATGCTCCAACAAATATCTTTCCAAAGACCGGATGTTTTTAATGGCGTTAAACCCCTTAATAGAACGAATAGAAGCTTTGGAATAATTTTTGCCCAAGGCAATAACCACGGACGGATGATGAAATTCTTCAGCTAAGCGACCGGCAACCAAGCCAACCACGCCCTCATGGTAGGATTTGTCAGCCACAAAGATTAAAGCTTTTTTTTGATTGGTGGTTAACCACTTTTTTTTGGCATCAAGAAACATGGTTAAAGTTTTATCCTGACGCAGTTGATTAATTTCCCCTAAATGTTTGGCTAATTTTTCTCCCCGCTCTTTATCTTTGGTACAAACCAGGCGTAAAGAATTTAAGGCGTGTTCCATGCGACCCATGGCATTAAGCCGGGGAGCGAAAATAAAACTGACCTGGTGTTCGGAAATATTGGTTAGATCAAGGCCGGCAACTTTAGCTAGGGCTTTAAGGCCAAAACGTTGGGTTTGGCGTAATTGTTGTAAACCGAATTTAACCAAGCTACGGTTGGGACCGATTAAGGGTACCATATCGGCAATCGTGCCGAGAGCGGCTAAGTCAAGAATAGTATTTAGCATATAGCTTTTAGTATTTAGCGATTTAAGAATTTCCCGGCTAAAAAACCAGGCCACGCCGGCACCGGCCAACTCAGTGGTATGAATAATAGTTAAGGCTGGTGGTAAGTGAACTTTCCCTTGTCGATGTTGAGGTAGGTGGTGATCGGTAATAATAACATCAATCCCCAATTTTTTAGCAAATTCACAACCTTTAAAAGCAGAAATGCCGTTATCGACAGTAATAATGAGGGAGGGATGATCTTTAAGTGATCCTATTCCTGTCGGAGAGAGACCGCGAACGGGATCGTTGCGTACCGGAATATAGGGCAAAACTTTGGCCCCTAAAAAATTAAGGGCTTCCCAAAGAATGGCGGTGGCGCTGACACCGTCAGTGTCGTAGTCGCCGTAAATATAAATTAGTTCCTGATTTTTGATAGCCTGTTTGATCCTGGAAATAGCTTTGGCCACCTGAATTTTACTGATCTTTAGATCCTTAAGTTTAATTTTTTCCGGATTGGTGGGATTAAGAAATTCAACCTGGTCTTTTTTGGTGATCAAGCCGCGTTTTTTGAGTAAGCTTAAAATAATTTTCCAATTTTTATTCATAACGGCTATAATCTTATCATATGAAGATTAAGCTGCCTGAATTGGTGGTTAAAGTTTTGGAAACTTTGGAAAAGGCCGGATTTGAAGCTTATGTGGTGGGTGGAGCAGTCAGGGATATCTTAACAGAAACGCCGGTTAAAGATTGGGATTTCACTAGCGATGCTAACCCAGAAGAAATTGTGAAACTATTTAAAGAGGCTTTCTATGATAATCGATTTGGAACCGTGGGTGTGGCGGCTAAACATCTGGAAGAACAATTCGGATTAAAAAGTAAGACTGACAGAGTCTATGAAATAACCACTTTCAGAAGCGAATCGGGATATTCAGACAGACGGCGGCCGGATAAGGTGGCGTGGGGAAAAAGCTTAAAAGAAGATTTAAAAAGAAGGGATTTTACTATTAATGCCATGAGTTTTAATAAAAATCTAAAATTGATCGATCCGTTTGAGGGAGAAAAAGATTTAACCAATAAACTAATTAGAGCGGTTGGCGACCCGAATAAAAGATTTCAAGAAGACGCTTTAAGAATGATGCGGGCAATCAGAATTGCCAGCCAATTAGGTTTTAGCATAGAAATAAAAACCCTGGCAGCGATTAGTAAAAACAGCACTTTAATTAAACAAATCAGCGCCGAAAGAGTAAGGGATGAATTATTAAAAATTCTGGGCTCGAAATATCCAAAAGACGGAATTTTATTATTATTCAGCACGGGAATTTTAAAATATATTTTGCCGGAATTAATCGAGACGCGGGAAATCGAACAGGCGGGACACCACACTAAAGATGTTTGGAATCACAGTTTGGATAGTTTAGCCGCCTCTCCCTCCCCCAACCCGATTATCCGCTTAGCCACTTTACTTCATGATATCGGCAAACCGATGGTTAAGGCAAGCCGGGAAGGTAAAGAAATTACTTTTTACAACCACGAGGTCGCCGGGGCCAGAATGACGAAACTTATCAGCCGCCGTTTGCGCTTATCAAAAAAAGACAGCGACTTGCTATGGTTATTGGTCCGCTGGCATATGTTCGCTTATGAACCGAAAATGACTGATAAAGCTATCAGAAGATTTATCCGCCGGATCGGCAAAGAAAATATTAATAATATGATAATGCTCCGGGTTGGCGACCGCATTGGCGGCGGAAGCAAGGCGACTTCGTGGCGGCTACGCGAATTACAGGAAAGGATTGAGCAGGTATTGTATACGCCGATGCAAATTACTGACTTAAAAGTTAACGGTAAAGATGTAATGGACACTTTAAATATTCCAAGCGGACCGAAAGTCGGCCAAATTTTGAAAAAAATATTTGATGAAGTAATGGAAGACGCCACCAAAAACGACCGGGAGTATTTGTTAAAGAGAATTAAAGAAATACAAACTCATACTTGACATAATGTAACTTTTAAGTTACTATCAATCTAAATTGGCATGAAAAAGATTTATTATGACAAAAATGCTGATAAAGAACTGGCTGAATTTTCCATTTCAGTTCAAAAAGTTTTCTTATCTTTAATCAATATTTTGAAAACAACCGGAAAACTGGAGTTTCCGGTAACTAAAAAACTTGAGAAAAATCTTTATGAAATCAGAGTTAAGTTACAAGGAGAATTCCGAGGTTTTTATGCATATATGGGAAAAGAATTTATTGTCATTCTTCACTTTTTCCATAAAAAGACCCAGAAAACACCGTTAAAAAACCTAAAAACCGCTAAAAGGAGGTTAAAACAATATGAATGATAAAATTAAAACCGCAATTAAAAGAGGAGATTTAATTTCTTATGATGAAGTTTTTTCGCGGTATTCTAAAAAACACCAAAGAGAAATTTTAAAACAAGCCCGCTATTTAAAAGCGGCCATGGCCTTAAGAAAATTAAGAAAACAACTGAAATTAACCCAAGAAAAATTGGCCAGTAAAATGAAAGTAAAACGGGAATTTATCAGCCGGGCAGAAAGCGGAGAGCAAAACTTAACCCTGGAAACTCTCTATCAAATCGCCGAAGCGACGGGTAAAAGTTTTCGGTTTCAGTTTAAATAAATCTACGACGCTTCCAAAAACGAGAGGGAATATTTGTTGAAGAAAATTAAAGATTCTCACATACCGGGTGTGTGATAGAGAAAATTAGTCAGTTTCAGGATTTTCAAGCAAGATGTGTTTAATTATTGATAGTTCTCTTTGATAATCAGCCTGGCCAAAAATAAAATCTTCATAACCATTAAGTTTTTTAAAATAGTTAACAATAATGTCTTTCTGACAAATTTCATTTTTTAATCTTAAGTATTCCGGAAGTGAAGAATATTGATAGTCTTTTAAGCTGGAGATTGTCTTGATGATTCCGGAACTATAAGGATTAAGATGGATATAGCGGGTAACGTGTAAAAGTTGTTGTTCCGTTTCGACTCTTATAGATTTAAATCTTCCTTGGAAAATTGGCCCTATTCTTTTATTCTTAACATTAAAATAATGAGTATAGCTTTCAGATAGTTTGCGCATAAATTCAGAAATTCCTTTATCGTTAACTTGTTTTAAGAGAAAATGAAAATGATTAGGCATTAAACAATAACAGATGATCTCTACGAAATATTTTTTTGATTCATTTAGTTTTAATAAATACTCTGCTCTTACTGATTGCGGTAATCGGGAAAAGTATGAATACCGCATTGATTGTTGGTAATGCTGATAGTAAAGAGCAGTTTCTAAGAATCGACGATAATAGCGATTATCATTGAAAATTGGCATTGAAGCTACGCCGCGATTAATAACGTGATAAATTTCCCCTGTAACTAAAGGATCTTCTCTACTGGGCATTGATTTTTATACTACTATTACTATCACACACCGGGTGTGTGATGTCGAGAATGTGATGTTTTAATTTCTTCCCAGAGAACTAATAAAGGCGCGGCGGTAAAGGTGGAAGAATAGGTGCCGGAGACGGTGCCGATTAATAAGGCAAAAACAAACCATTTAGTGGTGGAACCGCCGAATAAATACAAGGCTAAAAGCATAAAAATAATCGTTAAGGAATTATTAAGCGAGCGGCCGAGGGTTTCGGTAACGGCTTTGTTGACTAACTGGGTAAAAGATAATTTAGGAAAGAGTTTTTGCGATTCACGGATACGGTCATAAACAACAATGGTGTCATGAACAGAAAAAGACAAAATCGTCAACAAGGCGGTGACAAACAAAGAATCGATTTCCACCCCAAAATAAACTCCTAAGAAAGCAAAGACACCGATCATAATAAAAGTGTCATGCAGCATAGCTAAGATGGCACAAACACCGAATTTGGCATTGCGAAAACGATAAGCGACATAGCCAAGAATAAAGCCGGCAGAAAGCAGAATGCCAACAATGGTCTTCAGGATTAATTCTTTTCCCAGCGTCGGTCCAATTGTTTCAAAGCGTTTTTCACTGACGGGTCCGAATTTTTGAGAAATGGCTGTCTGCAATTTTTGACTGGCTGATTGGTCGATGACTTGAGAACGGATAATAAAGGTGTTAACCCCGGCAGTCTGCAGATTGCTTAAAGCAATTTCTGACTCCACCACCGGACGCAGTTCATTTAAAGCAATATTTTTATCAGATTGAAGGCTAATTTCCAATAAGCTGCCGCCGGTAAAATCGACGCTGGGCTTTAAACCGTGGCGAATAAGAAAATACAAACCAGGCAGAATAAACAATAAAGAAAAAGCAAAGTATAAATATTTGTATTTCATGAAGTTGATCATAAGTTGACCCGCCTCCCTAAAAATAATCTCATAAAAGTCCGAGTAACAATAATGCCGGTAAATAAACTGATTAAAACCCCGATTAATAAGGTCAAGGCAAAACCACGGACCATGCCGGAAACATTAAGGAAAGTAAAATTAAACGGATTGATTAAAACTAGGCTGGTGATAATGGTAGCGGTGTTGGCATCTTTAATTGAGTCCCAAGCCCGGCCAAAAGCCAGCTCTAAAGCTACCGAATAAGGCCGGCCATCTCTTAATTCTTCCTTCAGGCGCTCGAAAATTAAGATATTGGAGTCAACGGCCATGCCAATCGTTAAAATAAAACCGGCAATTCCGGGAAGAGTCAGGGTGACGGGAACCAGCTTATAGATAGCTAGGGTGATTAGGCCATAGATCGCTAGGG
Organism: Candidatus Beckwithbacteria bacterium; assembly: GCA_026397255.1. Lineage (NCBI taxonomy): Bacteria > Candidatus Beckwithiibacteriota > Candidatus Beckwithbacteria bacterium. The sequence goes on from JAPLVF010000013.1 coordinate 171,905, forward strand.
CCACGTCAGCTAAAAAGCCATTAAAACCATACAGAAGGATCATAAAAAACATCACCAATCCCAAGCCGACAGCACCGGCAACCAGACTTTTGGCGACCGAATCAGCCCCCAGGGTGGCGGAAATATTTTCCTGCTCAACAATTTTAATCGGCACCGGCAAAGCGCCGGCGTTTAACTGGATGGCTAAATCGGCCGCAGTTTTAGGAGTAAAGCTACTTGAAGAAATAATGGCCTGGCCGTTCAGAATCGGCTCATTAACGGTCGGGGCAGTAATCAACTGATCGTCCAAAAAAATGGCCAGTGGTTTTTGGACATTCCTAGTAGTAATGTCCGCAAACTTTTTGCCTCCGACTTCGGTAAACTCTAAGCTGACCACCGGCTGACCAGAAGTTCCGCCTGACTGACCAAAAGTGACGCTGGCTTTTTTCAAATCTTTGCCGGTTAAACCGGCCGGCTGAAAGATAAGACTGGTAGCGCCGGGAGTCGAGGTTTGATCTTCCCGAAAATCGAGCTGAGCGGTTTGGCCAATCAGACCAATAGCCTGATTAATGTCTTTAATACCGGGAAGTTCCACAATTAAACGGTAAGATTCTTCCTGAGTTGAAGTCTGAAGGACCGGTTCGGAAACGCCATAGAGATCCACCCGGCGGGCAATCACCTGTTTAACTGATTCCAGGGCGTCGCTTCTGTCTTTCTTGTCCAGACCGGACATATCCGTTTGAAGAATTAAATGAGTCCCACCCTGCAAATCCAAGCCAGTTTTTAAGGGAATCTGAGAACGAAGGTCAATAAAGAGACAAACCGCAGTCAAGCCAATAATAAATAAAAATCGCCAAAAAAGCCGGTTCATAAACTATGGCGCCGGCGGCAAAGAATTTAAAGATAGCTGTTTGGCGCCTTGAAAAGAATAAATTACCTGGCCGGTTTCCAGAACGGTTTTTACCTTAACCTTGTCTTTGGCCTTGATACCGACGGCCTTAACAAAAGAAGAAGGCACGGTGACACCAAGGCTGTTACCGACGGTCATAACTTTTTGTTCCATAAATTATATTACCTTTCGACTTCGCTCAAGGTCTTAGCCGACCATCTCCTCTTCGTCGCCGATCAGCATGACCCGCCCGGCCATCAAAATTTTTTGTAAAAAAGGGTCGCGGCGCTGTTTTCTAAACGCAAATTCTTCTACAGACATGGGCGCGTAATTAATCTCTTTTTCGCGTTCACTTTCGGCTTTACGGATTAACTGATTAAGCTCAGCGGCCTTAATCGTTCCGACTAATAAAAGGTCAATGTTTTCGTCTGATTTGCGGGGCATCCGCCGGGCAAAGCGGCCGGAAAGAAGGGCAAATTTAATATTACCCAAAGCAGCTTTGTGCTTAATAATGTCCGCCCCCAAACCGACAGTTTTAGCTGTTAAATTAATTAAATCCTGGTAGAAAGCATAGTTTTTATTGAAAAAGTAATATAACCGGTTGGCCCGAGCCTCTTTTTTCACCAGGCCCCGCTTTTCCAAACGACCAAGCTCGCGGCGGACGGCATTGATTTCTTCTCCGGCCAAACGCACCAGCTGCCGCACATAAAATATTTCCTGAGGCTGATTTAGAAAAAGCTGAATCAGCTTGACGCGGACTTTTGAAACAAACAGATCTTGTAGTTCCGCCATAATGGTCTTTCTGGCAGGTTAATAAGCTACCTTGGTGCCGACTGGCAAAACAGAAATCCAGATTTTACCTGGGTTAAAAACGATTTCTTTAGCTTTATCGTCGTAAAAAACCGTCCGGCTGGTACGTTTGGCTTTGGCCCAAGTACCGGCAATGGCTTGGCCGTCTTTAAAAATTAAAGCTTTGCCTTGACCAATGGTGGTATATAAAAGATGAACGTTGCCGGGATAACCATCATTGGCATTTTTTTCTACGCTAAACTGAACCAGCAGATTTTTGGTGGTTAACTGTTCGTTAATATTCAGATCTTTATGCTCCTGACCGCCATTAAACCGCTTATAAAGGTTGCTGGTTTTATCGTATTGCCAACTAACAGCATAGTTTTCATCTTCCCAAAACGGATAACTAACGGTTTGAGAATCCGACCGTTTGTCTTGGGCGCTGTCGTCTTTAGCAAATTTCCAGGGAGTAAACCCCTTTGACCATTCAACTTTATCCGGGTCAAGATTGGTAAAGCCGCGCTTGACGCCAATCTCCCACAATTTGGTGGTGGTTGAATACATCGTGTGTTCCGTGGCGACAGTATGTCCTAATCTTTCATAATCGCGCCAGAAAGTCGGATAACCAATAGAAAATTGGTTTAAATCATTGGCGCCGGCCCAACCATAGCTTTCCAATTGGCCGAGGGCGTCCGCCGGTCCCGAAGTATTGGCGCCGCCGACATGGGCATACAAAGGCAGGTTGTATTCGGAGGCCCAATCGACAAAATAGGTCCGGGCGCTACGCACCGGCCCAATAATTGATTCATAGGCAGCTGCCTGACAGTAAAAAATAGCTTCAAAACGAGTAATCCCGCCTTCAGCGATGCCTTCGTAAACAATATCGGCATCAGACAAACCGGATTGCGGCCTGGCCTCTAAATGATTCTCAATCATCACGGCTAAAGGCCGACGGCTTTCCCAAAGTTTTTGTTCGGCGGCAGAGTATTTGGCCCCATTGAGCGGACAAACGGCAGTTTTGGCGCCAGTAACATCGGTAAGCGCCTTCCGGTTGTTGTTTTCCGCCTGATTTGTATTTGAGCTAGATAGGGGCGAAGTTAAACTACTGCCACCCTTAAAAGCGAAAGTAAAGGCGGCAAAAGAAATACCGGTCACTAATAAATAAACTCCAACGCTTCCAATGATGAATAAAAATTTTTTATTTGGCATTTTGGATCGCTTTTAGCTCCTCCTTGGATAATTCATAATTTTCTGCCTGTTTATTTTTAATGGTTTTAGCATAAAGCCGGGTGGCCTCACGGGAATGAAGCGAGCTTAAAACCAAGCCATTATCATTTTCGTCAAGCAAGGCCAGACAAAAACTTTGGTCGCCCCCGGTTTGGGAAAAAGGGTTAAAGCGGACAAAACCAATTTTTTGGAAAGTTGATTTAAGATTAACTTTAACCTTAATTAATTCCTGATTAAGTATAGCAATTTCTTTTTCGTTTAGCTCGACTTTGTCTAAAAGTTGGGATAAAACCGTTTTTAAATCTTTTTTGGTAATTTTTTTTGTCAGGCGGTTATAGTGAAGCAAGGAGCGGACTAATAACACTGTCAAAACAATTACCCAAAGAAACAAAAATAAAACCAAATATTGCAGGATAACTGAATTGAGTATCATCTGTGTTCTAATTTTATACTATAATATTACTTATGTCCAAAAGAAGAACCAGGGAACAAAAAATCAGGGCTAAACAAAGGGTTGAGACAAGAGAAATAATTCCCACAGCCATGCCAGAAAAAAACCAAGAAATGGAAAAGAGACGGTTAATAATTAAAGATTTAAAGAAAACTTTACTGATTACTGCCGGGTTTTTAATAATCCTGGCCATTTTATCAATTTGGCTAAAGCTTTAGCCCGGTGACTATAAAGATTTTTTTGGCTTAAACTCATTTGGGCAAAAGTTTTTTTCAGGGGCGGATAATAAAAAATCGGGTCAAAACCAAAACCCTTTTTCCCTTTAGGCTCAAGATTAATTAGCCCTTTAGCTTCACCGGTGAAAGTGATAATTTTTCTGCCTGGCTGATAAAAAGCTAAACAACAAACAAATTTTGCTTGGCGGTTAGACTTGCCTGCCAAGCGACGAATAATCTCGGCCATTGCCCGAGAATAATTCCCCCGGGCAAAACGGTTAGTTTTGATTCCGGGAAAACCGTTTAAACTAGATATAACCAAGCCAGAGTCGTCAGCTAAAACAGATGTGTTGAAGTAGCGGCCGTAAGTGGCGACTTTAATTATGGCATTTTCCCGAAAACTCTGGCCAGCTTCTTTAATGGTAAGTGGCTTTGGTGACTTAAGTAACTTAAGAGAGGAATTTTTTAATAAAAATCTATACTCTTTGACTTTGTTTTGGTTTTGAGTAGCCAGAAAAACTTTCATTAGCTATAATATAAAGAGAAATGGAAGAAAATGCTCGTTGGAAACTAATCGCTGTCTTTAAACTTGTGATCGTAGTGCTATTGTTTGTGGTCACCGGATTATTTTTGTTTAACTGGCAGAAAAAAAGTAAACTAACAACAGCTAAAATTGGTTTTGCCGGCCTCATCGGCCAAACAAACGGAGCGATTTTAACAATTCCCTACCAACAAACTTTGTACAAATATTTCGGCGCGACAATCGATCCCAAGGTTACGTTACCGGTAAAAACGATTTACGGATATAAAGATTTTGAATTTTTAATTGACAGTGGGGCAGTAGTCTCGGCTTTACCGCAAACTTTAGCCTCCGACTTAGGGGTAAGCCTGGAAGAGTTGCCAAGAATTACAATTGAGGGTTTTGCCGGACAGAAAACGTTTGCCTATCGGGGTGAATTTGTCATTAAAATCGGTAAAGAAGAAGTAGTAATCCCGGTGGTGTTTTCGGAAAACCCGAACAGCAGTAATATTTTGGGGAGAATCGGATTTTTTGAACAATTCAATGTTAATTTTGACGCCAATAACCAAACAATAATAATTACTAAAAAAGGCAGCTAATTTCTATGAGTCTTTTAAGGTGGTTTTATCAGCTTTCCTGGAAAAAAATTATGGGGTTTGGAATTTTCCTGCTGCTGGTGGCGGTAATTCCGATCAGTATTCAAGTGGCGACTAACCAAACCCGAACCAGGTCGGAGGCGGCGTTAATCCATCCCAGTGTTCAACCGGTAACGGATAGGTTTGAAACACCGGCTGGTCCGCCAAAAATTTATTTAGTCGATCACTTCTTCGGTAAAGTCGGCGATTCTGTCTTGATTCACGGCGAAAATCTGGGCGGAATTCACCCGCAAAGCGCGGTTTATCTGGCCGGCACGAAAATTCCCCACGAAAATTTGGTTTCCTGGACCGGCAGTTACATTGAATTTAAAGTTCCTGAGGGGGCTAAATCCGGAATAGTGGAAGTGAATATTTTAGGCCAGAAAACCAGTTGGCCGGGAATGTTTTTTGTGACGGACGAGTACACGGAAGCCGAATTGGCTTTAACCAAAAATCAAAACATTCCTAATGTTGCCAACTTAACGGCGACAAATATTCAATCGGCAGAAGAAATATTGGTGTGGCTGTTAATTTTCAGCGGCGACGGCGGCTTGACCATCAGTCCACTTAACGCCACAATTACTGAGCAAAATATAATTAACCTGCCGATTGGCAAAGTCTATGAACTGAAGCTAACCAACTTAAATGAAAAGGGGGAACTGTTAAAAATAGTTAAAGGTGAAAAACAGATGGTGGGGATTGCCCGGGCGGAAATTTCCCGTGCTGACAACACATTGATCCCGGTCAAATCCAACCCGCTATACGTGAGTTTTTAACCTATCACACACCGGGTGTGTGATTACTCAATAGCTGATGGGGAAAACACTCTTTTATTACCGCTTCTACGATTGCTTTTCGAACTGATCCATCAGGGATATTAAACCACCTAATGTTAAGACTTCTATTACGTTCCCATAGTATTTCCGATGCTCTGGCTATGGCAAATAATTCCGGACTAACATCTGTATATAATGAACGGCACTCAGATTTCGCTGCCAACTCATCAAGTTCAAAGGCTATCTCAAGCCTATGGCAAATTTGTTCAATTTCTTCATTTTTTAAATGATTAAATAATTTATTTCTAGAGGGGTTGTTGATAATAGCTTCGGAAATCTTACCAGGAGCGTCTCCTTCAATATCAGCATTTGCTTGTTGAGCCGCACTAAATCCTAATAAGCCTATTAAATGGGGATCATCAGTCACAATTCCAGGCAAACTTGGTTTAAAAGTTTCATCGTGGATCGCCTGCCGGTTAAATTTTCCCCAAAAGAAGGCTGTAGCTAATAGTATTACTTCTTTGTCATGAGGAGAGATATTTTTGAGGAACTCAGAAGGCCGAATCAATTCTTTTCCCATGAGTACATTATATCAAAAAAACTATAGGTTAGGCGGAGGGTGAGCATTCGCTAGACCTACTGGAGCAAAATAAAAAACACCAAAGCCAAGAGAATCCGATAAATACCGAAACCGATAAAAGAGTGCCGGGAAACAAAATTAATCAGCCATTTAACGGTGAAAAGCGCGGAAATAAAAGCGCCGATAAAACCAATCAAAATTAATAAATATTCGTGAGAAGTAAAAGCCAACCGGGTTTTAATAAGATCAAGTCCGGCGGCGGCGGCCATTGTAGGAATTGCCAAAAGGAAAGAAAATTCCGTGGCCGCTTGCCTGGTCAAGCCCAAACCCATACCGCCGAAAATTGTCGCGGCCGCCCGAGAAACGCCGGGAATAACGGAAATTGACTGAACCAAACCAATTGTCCCGCTTTTAACCAGGCTTAACTGATCCATGGTTTTAAGTTGGCGGGGCTTGGCAGCAAATATTTTTTCCAAGACAATTATTAAAACGCCGCCGATAAAAAGAGACAGAATATCGATCAGCAGATTGCCTAACAGAAAGCTTTTGATAAATTTATATAAAACCAGGCCGATTAGCGCCGTCGGGATAAAAGCGGCGATAATTTTCGACCAAAGTTTAAAGTTGCGGATAAGCCGGGGAAAATATAAAACTAAAACCGCTAAAATCGCCCCCAACTGAATGACAATGGTAAAGGTTTTGACAAACTCGGTTGGGGGAATCTGCAACAGCCGACTGGCCAAGATAAGATGGCCGGTTGAGGAAATCGGCAGAAATTCAGAAGTCCCCTCCACCAGAGAAAGGATAATTACAGCTAAAATTGTCATTTACTTTTTCTTCTTTTTGCCCTGACTGTACCACTCATTAAGCATCTGTGACACCAAATCTTTGGCGCCCAAACCAATCGCCAAACCTATACCTAAAGAAAGAGTGGTGATCACCCCAATGAATAAAATGTTAATTAAAGACTGGGCAATCCCCAACTCATTAATGCTGGCGAGAGCGGCTACAATCACTACTAAATAACTGGCTATTTTAGAAAGCATTCGGCTGGTTTTAATATCCACCTGATTAACCGCGCCTTTAATTAAGCTTTCAACGAGGCCGGCTAAAAAGACACCGACCGTTAAAATTAAAACGGCAGAAATGATTCGAGGCAAATAAGCCAATAAACCATTTAAAACCGTAGAAACGGTGGTAAGACCAAGAACATTAATTGAGGCAATAAAGAAAACTAGTAAAACGAGCCAGCGGACAATTTCGCCAAAAAAGACTTCGGCTTTAACCCGAACGTCAGCCTTATTTAAATAAGAACCAATCCCGCTTTTTTGGACCAGTAAATCAAGCTTAATGGCAGAAAGAATTTTGACAACTAAAGCTTTCGCCCATTTGGCCAAAACTAAGCCGACAAAGAAAATGACTAAAGCCCCAAAAAGACTCGGCAGAAAAGAAAAGAAACCAGTTAAAACATTTGATGCTGCTAAAAGAAGTGCATCTTGCCATGTATTCATAATAATAATCACCCCCTTTTCCGCCAAAGGCGGAGAGTACAATTTAGTTTACCTGGTTTTTGATATAATAATCAAGCTAGGAAGCGGGATGACGCCCCACGTCGCTCTCACGAGCTATGCTGGGGAGGAAAGTCCGGACTGCTGGAAGCAGGGTGCTGGGCGAAAGCCTTGGGTCCGCTGGGCATGGCCAGCGGACACAGTGAAGCCACAGAGACGAGTAGACCGCCGTCGCGTAAAGCTATGGCGGTCGAAGTGAAACGACCCTGACGCCTACGTTGTCAGGGGCTTGGGTAATTCTCCCCGCAGCAACTTCCGAACTGGCCGCTTGAGGACGCTTCCCCGAGGCCAAAAGCTTGAAGGCATAGAGAGATGTCATCTATACCCGTCGTCGCGTAAAGCTATGGCGGGTGAAACAGAATCCGGCTTACAGCTTCCTAGCGTTTTTTAAAAAATATCAGGAGTTTTCGTAACGGTTAAAAAACCAGCGCTTCAAAAATTCGGTGGTCATAAAATATAAAAATAAAACCGCGGCAAGCCAGGTCCAAATGGATAAAGAGAGCGAGTGAAACTCAAAAAATTTATGACCAAAGATTAAAAGCGGTAAAGCAATCACTAAAAGACAGGAAAGAAGCGTTGAACCGATTAACCAAAAACTGGGCAGGCTTTTATAAAAAGGCAATCTGGTTCTGATGGCAAAAGTGACAATCATTTCCGATAAAGATGATTCGACAAACCAGGCAGTGCGAAAAATTCCCGGAGGAACTTTCCAGAGGAGAAGCAAGGGTAAAATTAAGGCTAAATCAAAAAAGGAGCTGATTAAGCCAAAATAAGTCATAAACCGACCAATCATCTTAATATTCCAATGTTTGGGTTTTTTAATAAATTCCCGATCGACATTATCAGTGGCCACGGTTAAAAGCGGAACATCGCTAATAAAATTATTAAGTAAAATTTGCGAGGGTAAAAGAGGAATAAAATTTAAAAACAGCGAGGAAACCGAAACGGTAAACATGTTGCCGAAATTGGCGCTGATGGTATTTAAAATATACTTCATAATATTGGCAAAAGTTTTCCGGCCGGCCTGGATTCCCTCAGCTAAAATTTGTAAATCTTTTTTCAATAAAATTATGTCAGCAGCGTCTTTACTAATATCGGTGCCGGTATCGACCGCGATACCCACATCGGCCGCTTCTAAGGCCGGAGCATCATTAATGCCATCGCCTAAAAAGCCGATAACGCAACCTTTCTGATTTAAACTTTTAACGATTTTATATTTTAATTCCGGAGTAATCCGGGCAAAAACAGAAAACCTATTAACGGTTGTGGCTAGATCGGCAGCAGACATTTTGGCTAAAAGGTCCCCGGTAATAATGTCGGTTTTATCGATAGTTAAACCGACTTGTTTAGCGACAGCATAAGTAATCAGGGGACTGTCACCGCTGATGATTTTGACATCAATTCCTAATTTATTTAATAAAACCAGGGATTCTTTAACATGCAGTTTAACCGGATCGGTGAACAACAAGAGGCCGATTAAGGTCATTTTCGTTTCGTCTCTCTGGGAAGAAGTATTGTGATTAAGCTGTTTTTCCGCGACCGCGATGACCCGAAAGCCGGAATTTTCATAGCCGGCAATTTGGCGATTAGCCTGCTGGCGTTTAGTTGAGGAAAGTTGACTAATACTTAAAATTGAATCCGGGGCACCTTTAACAATTAATAAGTTGGGCTGGTGATTAATTTTAACTAAGACACTCATCCGCCGGCGGTCAAAATCAAATTCATTTTCGTCAATCACTTTAAATTCTTTTAATTTTGAAGCAACCAGTTGGGCGGGTTCTGATTCCCGCAAGGCTTGGTCGGTGGAATTAAAACCACTGGTGCAAACCAAGGCTTTAGCGACTAAATTTAAGTCTTTCTGACCATCGAGGGTAATAAAGTCTGATAAAGAAAATTTACCTTCGGTTAAAGTGCCGGTTTTGTCCGTGCAGAGCGTGTCGATATTACCCAAATCCTCAACCGACATTAAACGTTTAACAATCACCTTTTTTTTGGCCATTTGCAAAGCCCCCTGAGATAAAGTGATCGTCATAATTGCCGGTAACATTTCCGGGGTAATCCCGACTGCCAAGGCTAAAGCAAATAAGAATGAGTTAAAAACGCCTTTGTTTTGCCAAGCATTAACCACAAAAACAAAAACTGTCATAACTAAAATCACCCGGAAAAGAAATTGACTAAATTTACGGGTTTGGACTTGGAATTCGGTTTCGGAAGTGTTTTGGCCTAAATAAGCGGCAGTTTTACCAAAGAAAGTGTTTTTGCCGGTAGCGACCACCACACCAGTGGCCCGCCCGCCCGCCACGGCCGTTCCCATAAAAACCAGATTGATTAAATCCTGAGGTAAAAAATATTTGGCGCTGACCGGGGAAACTTTTTTCACCACGGGAATTGATTCGCCGGTTAAAACCGCTTCGTTAGTTAACAAACTATCAAGTTTAATAAGGCGCATATCCGCCGGAACAATATCGCCGATTCTCAACTGAACGATATCCCCGATTACCAGGTTTTGACTGTCTATTTGTTGCCACAGGCCGTCACGTAAAACTTTGGCCTTATGAGAAATATATTTTCTTAATTTTTTTAAGGCCTTTTCGGCCCGATATTCCTGAATAAATCCGGAAAAGACGCTTAAAAAAACTACGCTAATAATCACTAAAGATTCCAAGCGCTCACCTAAAAAGTAAGAAATGAGGGCGGCTAATAAAAGCGCAGTAATCAACCAATTTTGAAACTGCAAAAGAAGAATCTTTAGTGCCGGCCGAGCCGATTCTTTTTCGACAAGATTAAACCCATTTGTTTTTAAACGACCAGTAATCTGAGAATGAGTTAACCCTTGCACAGAGCTGTCAACTTGCTTTAAGACAGCTGAAGAACTTAAAGCCCAAAAATTCATAGGGCTTATTTTTTATAATGTTTAAGATAAAGATCTTTAAAAACAATTTCCATCAGTAAAACGGCGGGAACGGACAAAACTACCCCGGCAAGACCGGCAATTTTAAAGCCAGCCATTAAGGCAAGAATTACCGCTAAAGGGCTTAAACCAACCGCTTTGGACATTACCCGGGGAACAATTAATTGATTTTCCACCTGCTGAACGACAAAATACAAAGCTAGCGTTGCCAAAGCTAATAGCGGTGAAGTGCCAGAGGCAACCAGAATTGCCGGAATGGCCGATAAAGTCGGACCAACAGTAGGAATAACTTCCAATAAACCGGCTAAAAAGGCTAAGGGAATGGCAAAATTTACCCCTAAAAGAGTTAGGCCAAGATAAGACATTAACCCGACGATCAACATTAAAGTTAATTGGCCGCGAACCCAACCACCCAGTTTTTTTTCGAGCTTTACAATAAATTCTTCAGCGTGTTCTTCTTTGGCATTGTGGCCAAAAAGAAATAATAAATATTTTTTCATATTTTTGCGTTCCATAATCAGGTAATAAACAATGACCAAGAAAGTAAATAAACCGATGATATTATCAAAAACCCCGAGGGCAATTTTAAGAATTTGTTGCGGCAGAGTATTTAGTTGGGGTTGGAACATGGATAAATCAACTCTTCCCTTAGTGAGTTGATTAAGGTTTTGGGGGAAAAGGGTTAAGAATTTAGAGGTTTGCTCAACTAAAGGCGGGATTAAAGAAGCAACGCCAAAAAATATCAAGGCCAAAAATAAAATGTAAAAAAACAGAGTGGCAACAGAACGAGGAATTTTACGTTTTTCTAACTTATCAACCAAGGGACTAAGGGCAGACATGAAAATTACAGCGACAAAAAGCAAAAGCAAAAGATAACGAATTCGATATAAAAACCAGGTAAAAATCAGGAAAAAGACCGTAAAAATAATCGTCTTATAAGAAATCTCCACTTTATGAGAAGTGTCCATACTATTTTTTAGTATACCAAGCTTTTACCTGTCTAGCTACCAATTTAAATAAATCTTTAGCGTCAATGTCAAACCAGCGAATCGCTTTATTTTTCTTAAACCACGTTAGCTGGCGGCGGGCATATTGCTGTTCGGCCACAATCCATTTATTAACATCCGGCAGTTGATGATAGCCGATGGCAGACATCGAGGGTAAATTCGACCCATATTGTTTCTTTAGTTTTTGCCATTCCTGAATTGCTCCAGATTTAATTCTTTGCTCAACCCGCTTTTTAATTCTTTGATCTAATATTTTTTTCTCAGCGGTTAACCCGATCCATAGTAGATTATTCTCTTTAAGGTCCAACCCTTTGGACAAAAAGGTTGGACCTTTTTGAATAGCAACTTCAATGGCGCGGATCAGACGGCGGGGGTTTAACTGGTCTGAGTGATTCATCTGCATCAACCGTTTAGGATTAAGTTGCTTTAGTAACTTAAGTAGTTTAGGAATAGAAAAAAAAGATAATTTTTCGCGTAATTTCCAGTTGGGTTTCGCGAAAATTGTTGACGGGGGCTTGATTAAACTGTCTAAATATAAGCCTGTCCCGCCGACGATAATCGGAAAGCTAATTTGATTAATTAAAGTGCGGGTTAGTTTCACAAAATGGGCGACGGAAAATTCTTCGTCCGGCTTAACCAAGTCCAGGCCGTGAATTTTCACCCCTTTGGGTTTGTCTTTACCGGTAACAATATCCATCCCCTGGTAAACCTGACGGGAATCAGCGGAAATCAGTTCACCGGAGAATTGCTTGGCCAACTGGACGGCTAGTTTGGTTTTTCCGGTCGCCGTCGGGCCGCAAATAATTAAAATTTTGGTCATTTAATCACCTTGGGTCTATTTTTAAAATGTTTTAAGTTAATCAGTTTTTCTAAAATCTGCCAACGGCGTTTTTTTTCGGCAGCGGAAACATCATCGGGAATTTTTGCGGCAGCTGTTCCCGGCCGGGGCGAATACTGATTAACAAAGGCAATTTGCCAATTAACTTGGTTAGCTAAATTAACCGTGGCTTGGAAGTCGGCTTCGGTTTCGCCGGGAAAGCCGACAATAATATCCGTTCCCAAAGTCAAACCTTTGACCTTAGTTTTTAATTTTTTAACTAATTTCAAGTAATCCTGCCAGGTGTAACCGCGGTTCATGAGTTTTAAAATCCGGTTTGAGCCGGATTGAACCGGCAGATGGACATAACGGTCAATTTTTTTATTTTTGGCAATACAGTCAATCAGAGCATCGGAAAAATCCCAAGGATTGGAAGTCATAAACCTGATTAACTTTAATTGATTAAAGCGGCAAACTTTTTCCAAAAGTTGAACAAATGGTGGAACATCTTGCCTGGGCTGAGATTTCCTCAAACCAATGCCGACTTTATCCAAACCATAAGAATTAACGTTTTGACCCAAAAGGGTAATTTCGGTGTAACCTTTTTCCACCAACTGGCGGATTTCGACAAGAATGTCTAATTCAGGACGGGAGGTTTCCCGGCCGCGGGAGTAAGGGACAATACAGTAGGAACAAAAGGAGTTGCAACCGTTGCTAATCGGCACCCAGGCGTGATGCTGGTCCCGCCTGATGCTGGCTTGGTTAAAACCGACTTCGTTGATGGGTAAAATTTCATCAACAGCAGGCAGCATGTCCAATAATTTTTCCTGGCCGTAATGAATCATGCAGCCGGTAAGAATTATTTTTTTCTTGCCTTTATTTTTGGCCAAATTTAGAAGTAAGCCAATTACCCGATCTTCGGCGGATTTACGGACAGAACAAGTGTTAATGATAATTTCATCAGCTGTTTGAATGTTCTTCGCCGGTTTAAATCCCCGCTTTTGGTAATCGCCGGCAATCCGTTCCGAATCGGCCTTATTCATCTGGCAACCGAAAGTATAGATAAAGTAAGTTCTAGTCTTTTTCATCACGAGAAGTATTTTAACAGACGAGAGAAGAAAAATAGAGTTAAAGTAAATAATCCAAGACTGACAAGAGAAAGTTTATCGCCTAGCTGGCGGGCGGGAGTGTGTTCGGTAAAAGTGGAGATAACGGTGTGGGTGCCGGCGGTCAGATTATAGCCAATTAAACCAGGATAGTCCTGACGGTCATAAATAATTTGGGCCGGCTGGCCATCGACGGTCACTTCCCAACCAGGAAAGTAAGCAGTTTTTTCAAAAACCGGTTGGTCTTTAGGAACAGTAACCGTGTAAAGATGTTTTTGGGTTTGCCAGACTTGAACGACGCTTTTATCGGCATTAAAAACCCGGTCGGTATTTTGAGCCAATTTAAGAGCTTTGTCAGTCTCAAACCATTGAGGCCGGTACTCATTTTCAGTGGTAGAGGTAAACGGATATTGGAAATAGCTCATGTCCGGAGCATGAATAAAGCCCTGAGAATGAACATTAAGACCGGCATAAACGATAGCTACCAAAGCAACTAAAATACTCAAGCGCGGCCAAGCCTTGGCGACAAAGGCAGCTAAAAAAATCACGCTAAGGCTCATAAATAAAAGCAGGCGCCAGGGAAATTGGGCTTCGTAAATGAAAGGTAAGCGCAACCAAAACCATTGGGAAATGGGCAGGCTTAAAAACATAAAACCGGCAAAGGAAATTAAGAAAAACCAAGCTAAGTTTTTATTAATTTTCAGGTGACGTTTAAAAATCAGGGCAATAATTAATAAAACAATAATTAACCAATGGCCGGGGCCGAAATTAAAACTTAAACCATCGCCGGTGCCGGGAAAAGAAAAACCAAAACCCCACTTAGAAAAAAATAACTGTCCTAAAGTAGGAAAATGGTCTAAAAACCGCAATATCGGATGAACGGCTTTAATAATCGTAAATTGCTGTTCCATGACAAGGGGCAGCCAAAAAAACAAGCTTAAGCCAACGCTGATTAAAAAACTTAAACCAGCGATTAACCACTTCTTCTTTGACTGGCCCCATAAACTAACAAGGCTAAAGCCTAATAAAAGCGGCAAACCAAAAATAACACTGATGTTGTGACAAAGCAGAAAAGCAACCAGTGAACTGGTGGCGAGAAAAAAACTTATACGGCCCGGTTTTTGAATTAACCGCCTTAAAAAAAGCAAGCACAGCGGCACAATCGACCAAACCAATATTTCTCCGGTCGAGCCGCGGACGAGAAAATTTACCCAAGGGTAAACGGCAGTTAAAGCAAAAACCGAGGCAATAAAAGCCGAGAAACTGCCGAATAATGGCAGTAAGAAAAAATACCAGGCAATCGGGGCCACCACGGTACTAATCATTAAAATCAGCTTTAAACTCCACTCAATTGATAAGCCTAAAGAGAATAAAGGCCAAGCTAAAAATTCGGTTAAATAATAGCTAAAATTGAAAACCGGGTAGCCGTATTGGTAATTTAAACTGCCGGCCCAGCGCGGCGGCAGGTGGTGGTCACGCACGGCCAAATAAAGATTGGCCAAACGGGCCAAATGCATTTCACCGTCGTGAGATTGGGGAAAACCGACATTAAACAGGCTGCGCATTAAAAAAACTGACAGGGCAATCAACACGAAACAAACCAAGAAGTTCTTTTTCATGAACCAATTCTAGCACGAAAGAAAGGGTTTATTTTTTCACCAAACGCTTGAGGGTTTTGCCGACTAAGAAGCGAACGACGCGGTGGCTTTTGATGATTAAATCCTGGCCGGTGGCCGGATTGCGGCCTTTTTTATCTTTGACTTTACTGATTTTAAACGTGCCAAAGCCGGAAAGGACGACTTTTTCGCCCCGATCTATCTGGCGGACAAGTTCGTCTAAAAAAGCATCAATGGCTTCCATGGCCGCTTTTTTAGTTAAATGAGCTTTTTTAGCAATGATTTCAATAATGTCGGTTTTGGTCATATCGACAATAAATATAACCGCTGTATCAAGCTAAATCAAGAGGCAGTTTAATTGATTAAACTAGTTGGCAATTGCCTCTGCTCTGCTTTCCCGAATCACGTTGACTTTAATTTGACCGGGGAAATTCTTGACTTCGTCTTTAATTTTATCTCTTATGTCGCTCGCTAACTTAACACTTTGATCGTCGGTAAGCACTTCCGGTTTAACAATGACCCGGACTTCCCGACCGGCTTGAATCGCATAGGCGGATTCAACCCCTTCGAACGATTTAGCAATATCTTCCAACTGCGTCATCCGTTTTAAGTAACCCTCATGGTCAGCATAACGGGCGCCGGGACGAGAACCGGAAATGGCGTCGGAAATATATACCAGCATTGATTCAACCGAGGAAAACGGCTTATCTTCATGGTGTTCGGCGACACAGTCGAGCACCGCTTGGGGAATATGATGGGTTTTTAAAAATTTAACTGCCAGCTCAACGTGAGTGCCTTCCTCTTCGTCGATGACTTTGCCGATATCGTGCAGTAAACAACCTAGACGAACAATATTGGGATCAGCTCCGGTTTCGTAGGCCAATTTCAGGCCAATCTGGGTTTCCTCTAAAGTGTGAGTAATCATGTTTTGACCGTAAGAAAAGCGGTACTTAAACCGACCGAGCATATCAATAATTTCGATGGGTAAGTTAAAAACCTTAACCGCGTGGCAAAGTTTTTCACCCTCAGTCCGCATAATCCGCTCAATATCTTTTTGGGTGTGAGCGACAATTTCTTCAATGCGCGCCGGCTGAACCCGACCATCGGCAATCAATTTTTCCAAAGCGACCCGGGCAATTTCCCGCCTAACCGGATCAAAACAGGATAAACGGATCACACCAACCTCATCTAAATCAACTTCGACGCCGCTGACTTTTTCAAAAGTGCGGATGTTGCGACCTTCGCGGCCAATCACCCTGCCTTTAATGTCTTCATCGGTAACTTTGACTAAAGAAACGGTGTATTCGGCCACATAATCGGTGGCCGCATGACGCATAGACTCAATCAGAATTTCCCGGGCTTTGTCTTCGGCTTCAGCTTTGGCCTGACTCTCAGACTCACGAATAATATCGGCGATTTCCCGGGTCATCCGGCGCTGATATAACTTCAAAATTAAATCGTGGGCTTCGGTTTGATTTAATTTAGCCACTCTTTCTAATTTTTCCAGCTGCTGTTTTTTGACTTCCTCGATTTTTTTCAACTGTTCCTGAAGATGTCTTTCATGGCCGGTAACACTTTTTTCCCGTTGTTCGACAGCGCCAAGACGATGATCAACTTCCGCCAACTGGTGGACGGATTTTTCTCTTGAAGCCTGGGCTTCATTAATAATTTTTTGGGCAGAGGCATCGGCTTGTTTTTTAATTTCAAAAGCTTGATCTTTAGCTTCAATAATGAGCTCTCTGGCTTTAGCCTCTGCAGCCGATAGGTCGACCGGAGGAACAATTTTTTTTCGTCCAAAGGACGACCGGCCTGTGGCCGGGGTTAGGATGGCTTTACCTTTAATAATTTGAGAAAAACGTTTAAAAAACGACATAAACCTCTTTTTCTGAAGACAAATGGAAGATTACTCCGCTGCCGGAGCGGAAGAAGATTGACTGATTTGTTTTATTTTTAGTAACATTTATATCTTCTAATTACCATTTATCAACTATCTAGGTATTTTACTCGTCGGCGGCCAAGGCGTCAATAACTCGGTAAGAAAAACCACGACTCAACCGTTTATTTGAAGGGAGTGATTTGGCCAACTGCAACTCGTCTTCATAAGATAATAAAACATCATCGATAATATCCTGACTAACGCCCTTTTGGGATAATTCTTGTTTTAAAGCAATGTTGCCGCGAGGCCGAAACTTAATTCTTTGATCCACCCACCACTTAGCAAACTGGAAATCATCTAACCGTCCCTCATTAATAAAATGGTCAACTACTTGATTGATGGTAATCTGATCGGCGCCGCTTCTTTTAAGTTTAGTGGTAAATTCGGCGATACTTTGAGGACGGTAAGATAAGAGATTTAAGCCCCGATTAATCAGTTTTTGGCGGACGGCCGCGGCGGTGTTTTTCATTAGAATCAACTCCTTCTTTAACGCGTTTCCAAATTTCCGTCTCAATAATTTTGGTTAATTTGGTATTTTCGGTTAGGAACAAACGGACAGATTCCTTGCCCTGACCTAGAACTTCGTTGCCATATTTATAAAAACTGCCGGATTTAACAATGATGCCGTAGTCGACGGCTAAATCGATCAGGCCGCCTATTTTAGAAATCCCACCGACATTTAAGATATCCAGTTCTGCCTGGCGAAACGGCGGGGCAACTTTATTTTTAACGACTTTAATCCGGTGGCGGGAACCAATAATCGTTTCGCCGTCCTGAATATTGGCAATCTTGCGGCAATCCAAACGGATGGAAGAATAAAATTTTAAGGCTTTACCGCCGGACGTCGTTTCCGGATTGCCGAACATGACGCCGATTTTCATCCGGATCTGGTTGGTAAAAATAATCACGGCTTTGGATTTGGCAATGGCGCTGGTCAACTTACGCATAGCCTGACTCATCAACCGCGCCTGCATCCCCATAGTGGAATCACCCATCTCCCATTCAATTTCGGCTTTAGGCACAAGGGCAGCAACTGAATCAATACAGATAACATCAATGGCGCCGGAGCGAATTAAGGTCTCGGCAATTTCCAGGGCTTGCTCGCCCGTATCCGGCTGGGAAATCAATAAGTCGTCCAATTTGACACCAATAGACTGGGCGCGTTGAGGATCAAGAGCATGTTCGGCATCAATAAAGGCAGCCGTGCCGCCGGCTTTCTGGGCTTCGGCAATAACATGAAGACAAATGGTGGTTTTACCGGAAGCCTCCGGACCGAAAATTTCACTGATCCGACCGCGGGGCAAACCGCCAACACCCAAAGCAATATCTAAGGCGATGGAACCGGTAGAAATGGAGGCGACCTCCTGATGTTTTTTATCGCCCAATTTCATAATCGCGCCGGCGCCGTACTGCTTTTCAATCTGCTCCATTGCCACTTTAATTGCCTGAAGTTTGGGATCGGTAGTCATAAAACCATTAAACAAAGATTTACCGAAACTGTCAAGCCGAATTTTATGTGATAAAATTCAGGAGAACGGGGATTAGTTTAACGGTAGAATGCGCGCATGGGGTGCGCGTGGCGACAGTTCAATTCTGTCATCCCCGACCAATGAAAAAAATATTAATCAGTTTATTGATTTGGTTATTATTTCCGGTAAGTTCAGTTTTAGCCGCAGATTATACAGTTGATAACTTTAAAAGCCTGATTGAAATTAACCAGGACACTTCCTTAACCGTCACGGAAACAATTGAGGCGAATTTTAATGTGGCTAAACACGGAATTTTTCGGATTATTCCGGTGATTTATTCCGCTAACGGCCGGACGATTAACGGTGAATTTAAGTTGCTGTCGATAAATGCTCCCTACTCAAGCAGCCGATTCAACCAAAGTATCAAACTGCAAATCGGTGATCCTAATAAAACGATTATCGGCAAACAAACCTACGTGATTAAATACCAGCTTAATAATATTCTCCAAAGATACCCTGAGCATGACGAACTCTATTGGAACGTGACCGGGCATGAATGGGATACAACTATTGCCACGGCCTCAGCCGAAGTAATTTCGCCGTTTGCACCGATTATTAAAAGACAGGATTATAACGAAGGCGAACTGACGATTGCCGTGGCTTTGGATAAAAACAGCCAATTGATTTGGCCGACGAAAACTCAAATGGCAGCAAAAACTACAATCAATAACTGGGGCTATCCGGTCGCCCTGCTGCCGGTCTTAGTGATGTTTGGGTTTTGGCTGAAAAAAGGCCGGGATAAACGCTACACAACCGATAATTTGTATGTAAAGGGTCAAAAAACTAAGACTGTGGCAATATTTGAACACAAATTTTTACCCAGTGTTTACTCGCCGATTGACAACCTGACGCCGAGTGAAGCCGGGACAATTTTAGATCAGAAAGTGGATACCAAAGATGTGGTGGCAGAAATAATTGAACTGGGGCGGTTGGGATTTTTGACGATTAAAAGAACGGAAGTGAAAAAATTCCTGTATAAAAACACTGATTATGTTTTGACCAAACAAAATAAAGACACGAAAAATTTAAGAAATTACCAAAAATATTTATTGGAAAAGATTTTTGGTAACAAGCAAACAGTCAAATTATCAGAAATGAAAAATAGTTTTTACCAGTATTTGGAAGAATTCAGGAAAAAAGTGAACCAGTATTTGGCCGACGAAAAAATCTTTGACGGCAACCCCAAACAGGTAAAAACTAAGTGGACCGGTATTGGTTTTCTGATGATGGCCGGCGGGCTGGTAGGGGTAATAAATTTTGCCAGTTTAACGGCTAATTCCGGACCAATTGGCATACTGGCTTTAACTCTTATCCCTTTAATCATGCTCGTGAAAAATATGCCGGCCAGAACCGCCTGGGGATACTCACTGTTACGACAAATTGAAGGCTTAAAGTGGTATTTAGGTAAAGGGAAATGGCGGGAAGAAATTGCCGAGAAAAACTTGTTTTTAGGCGATATGCTGCCTTTAGCAATTGCTTTGGGAGTAGTCAATCAGCTGGCTAAGGATATGGCCGGCTTGGGAATTCCGCCGCCTAGTTATTTGCAGGGTTTTAGCGTGGTGAATTTTAATTCCCAGTTAAATCATTTAACTAATAACAGCACTGCGGCAATTATCAGCTCGCCGAGCGGCTCAAAATGGAGCGGTTCGTCTTCCTGGTCAGGCGGTTCCGGTTTTTCCGGCGGTTCATCAGGCGGTGGTTTCGGCGGCGGCGGCGGGGGTAGTTGGTAAGGCGTAATCTTGTTTAGGCTTTAATTGTCCAGTCGCCACCGGTTTCGGGTTTCTCAAAAACTCTAAGGGTGGCTGTCTGCCATTGGTCGTTGTCCTGAACAACCATGGCTAAAGTCAAAGTATTGATTTTTCTCCTTTGATCGTAGCCGTAGACCACATCAAGATATTGATTTAGGGTTGACTTTAATTTGCCGTCTCTTAACTGAGAAAAATTGTATTCAATTACGCTGGTTTTACCAAACAAGACAACGTCTCCAGGTTGACAAACATTGGGATTATATTCTGAAAGTTCAGGTAAATCATTAAACTGTTTTTCTTCAAAAAGATTGGCCAGAGTCATTATCGCATTCTTGCCAAGACCGCTTTCTCCGCGAAAGAGGACGGCATCAGTTTTATCTGCCTTAATCCAGTTAAGAGCATAAGCGTTTGTACTTATAGTTGTTTCAGCGTTGTCCACCGCGGCAAATATCCCCGGAGAAGTGCCTATTTTAGTCTGACAAATACATTTTGCATCAGCGCCGTTGACAACAATCAGGTTGTCCGGATCATCCGGGGTTTCGGGTGTTGGTGTGGGTTTTAGCGGCGGGGCTTCCGTAGATGGCGGTTTTAGACCACAGGCTGTTAAAAGTCGGCTTACGACTACTGCCCCGACTATTGCCCCACCTGCTTTTAAGGCATCTCGGCGAGATAGTGGTTTTGGTTCTTGAACCATAACTAGATTAATATGACTTATAACTTAGATTGATGTCAAGAACAAACATCAATGACAAGTGGCGGCTTTAACAAAGCCGGCGACCTGGGCGTCTTTCTCGGTGCAGAACCAGTCTTCACCGATATCTTTTTCCACAATCGTAAAAGCGTACTGGGCACAGTTGGGCAGGTAATATTTTCTGGCAGTGGAGTTTTTGTCAATATTCCCCTTAATATTACATTTTGGGTTATCCGGATTTTCTTTTTGGTAGCATTTGGGGCTGTAAATTCCGAGACGATCGGTTTTGGCTTGATTGGCGACGGCTTGAATTGGTTCGGTTTGAGAAGTCTGATCGCTGTGGTATCTGGCCCAGCCGGATTCCAGCATTTTTAAATTGACTAAAGTATCGCCAATATAAACCAGGGCCATCGGCCGGCCATACTGGTCCATGATTTTTTCTTCCACCCGGATCTTTTTTTGGTCAACCAATTTCGTCAGCAGGTCTTTGGCTTCCTCGCCGCCACAAAATTCCAGTTCCGGCGCGTCAATATGCCTTAAGCGCAAGCGGACTTTGCCGTCCATAACCAAGGTGTCGCCATCAATGACACCGATAACTTTAATGTCACCGCCCGGAGATTTATTTAATAAAAAGTAATTTAATAAGAGTGAGGGAAGAATCAAAATCAGACTAAGTAACTTTAGTAACCTAGGCAGCTTACGAGAAATGAGGGTACTCATTTTAGCTCAAAGGTGACGGTGACGGTTTTGGAAACGGTTTCCGTGCCGGGTTCGATTGGAGCAGGGACACCACCGACCTCGGCTTTGGCAGACATAAAAACCGGCCGAGGGGCAGAGGTGCCACCTTCACTGACAGTTAAAATTTTACCCAGTCGACGACGAGAAGCTTTGGCGACAACCGTGGCTTTTTCCCGGGCATTATCAATGGCAGTTTGCAATAAAGCGGCTTGAAATTGGGTAGTGTCGTCCAAAGAAAAACTGGGGCCGGAAACATTGGTAGCGCCAAGGCCTTGCAACAAATCGGTTAAGGCAGAGGCCTGATTAATATCCCTTAGAGTAAGGTTAACAGAATTGGAGGCCTGCCAGACTAAAATTTTTTCTTTGGTAGTTTGATAAACCGAAACCCGCTGAGTTTGGATGTCTTTGGGGTCAATGCCAAAATCTTTAATACTTTGGATAATTTTAGTCATGCTTTGATTAACTAAATCAACGGCCGTTTGTTTAGTTTGATTAGTAAAAACAACACTGGCGCTAAACTTGGCAATTTGAGGGGCTTCGTTTTGTTTGGCCTCGCCGGTGACGGTAATCGAAGCCGGTTGTTCAATAGAAAACGGAATAAATTTAATGACTAAGCCTAAACCCAGGAAAAAAGACAGAATCAGTAAAAATTTTTTCATATAATTAATTATAACAAAAAAAACTACCGATGTAAGAATATTCAGGGAGTTGCACTTCAGGAGTAATAAAGGCTGAGGCAGAACCACCGTCTAAATTAAGAGCTACGCCTAAGTTCTGGTTAATGGCCTGACCTAAGGCGACCACCAGCTTGGGCGTGTCCGCTAATAACGGTCCGCTAAAAAGGGAGTCGACCCCGGTTATAACCAGAAAAATCAGCTGATTTTGATCATTTAAAGCGGCAATGACCCGACGGCGGGGATGATCTTGGCTAATTTTTAAAAGCAAAGGCTGGGAATCAAAAATCAGCAACGGGCCGGATTGTAAGCCAAGATCGACTGAACCCTGCGGAACTGATGGGCTAATTTCCACCTTAGAGGTAGAAAGTGATAAAAAGCCGTTGAATAAACTGCTGGCAATCGGCTGGGATAAAGTTTTACCCTGGCTGACCAGCCAGCCTAAGGGTTTATCCTGTTTGTCATAAAAATTGCCATTAACCAGAACTTGGCAGTGATTAGTTTTAGCTAAATCTTCTGAGGAGGCCTGGGCAGCATGGTTGGGTAAGAGTCTTAAGTTGGTTAAGTTGTCCAACTTAACCCAGGCATAACGATAGGCACCAAACTGAGCTAAGGCCGGGGTAGGTGAAGGCAAGGGCCCCACTTCGCTCCGACTTGGTGTCGGAGCTACGCTAGAGGTACAAGCGCTTAAAAAGATAAGCAAAAATAAAACTAAAATAATTTTTTTCATAAAGAATCCATTAATTGGGTTCGCATTTTTAAGGCGCCTTTAAAGCCTTTGAGGTAAATCTTCAGAAAACGTTTCAGGGGATGAATCGGTTTAATTTCACCCCAGGTTTGCCGGTAAATTTCTAAATGGCGTTGCCAGGCGGCGATTTTGTCTGTCTTAGTTTTGGGAGTTTGCACAGCATTAAAAATCCAGGGGTTTTTAAAAACTCCCCGGCCGATCATAATGCCGTCCACTCCGGTTTCCCTGATTCTTTGATAAGCAGTTTCCCGGGAAAAAATATCGCCGTTGCCGATAATTAAAGTTTTGGGGTTAAATTGGTTTTTTAAAGCCACAATTTTTTTAATTTCTTTCCAGTGAGCCGGGCCTGTTGACATTTTTTTGGTGGTACGGCAGTGGACGGAAACCGCCGCTAAGTCAAAATTGAGTAAAAATTTAAACCAAGGCTGGATATTGATGGTTTTATAGCCCAGGCGGGTTTTAACTGAAACCGGCAAACGACCCTTGGCGCCTTTAATCGTACTTTGAATAATTTTTCCGGCTAAATCCGGATTGTCAATCAGGGCACCGCCGACGCCTTTTTTAACCACACTTGGTTCCGGACAGCCAAAGTTAATATCTATTCCGGCAAAACCAGCGCGAACGATAAAATCAGCGGCGGCGGCAAACAATTCCGGATCTAATCCCCATATTTGAGCAATCAATGGTTGTTCTTGAGAAGTGTAAGATAAAAGTTGAGTGACGGTTTTGATGTCCGGCGAAAAAATGGCCTGGACATTGATAAATTCGGTGAACATTAAGTCCGGCCGGCCCAGTTCACAAAGCAACTGGCGAAAAGCGGAGTCAGTCGCGCCAAACATCGGCGCCAGACAGAAAATTGGTTTAGGTAAAGTTTCCCAAATATTAACCATTGGCTGATGATATAATTTTTTTATGGATAAAGACAAATTCAGTGCGGTCTGGGTATCGCATTCGTCAATTTCCGATTGGCTGGCTTGCCCGCGGGCATATTATTTAAAAAATGTTTACAAAGATCCGAAAACCGGGAGAAAAACGACCTTAATTAATCCGGCAATGGCCTTAGGACAGGCGGTCCACGAAGTGGTTGAAGGTTTGTCGGTATTATCAGTCGAGCGGAGATTTAGCCAATCTTTACTGGAAAAGCTGGAGGTCGTCTGGAAAAAAATCAGCGGGAAACGGGGCGGATTTTTAAACGAGAAAATTGAGGGTGAGTATAAACAACGGGGCCGAGAAATGCTCAAACGCGTAGAAACCAATCCCGGGGTGCTAAAAAATCTGGCAGTAAAAATTAAAATGGAACTACCCTACTACTGGCTGTCGGAAAAAGACAATATTATTTTGTGCGGCAAAATCGACTGGCTGGAATACCTGAAAGAAACCGACAGTGTTCACATTATTGATTTTAAAACCGGTAAAGATAATGAAAAAGCGGATTCACTGCAACTGCCAATTTATTATCTGCTGGCAACCAACACGCAAAAACGGCCGGTAACAAAAATGAGTTATTGGTACATTGATAGGGAAAACGAACCGGTAGAAAGAAAACTGCCGGACATTGATAAGGCCCGAGAGAAAATCCTGAAAATTGCCAAAGAGATGAAATTGGCCAGGCAACTGAACCGGTTTAAGTGCCCGACCAATGGTTGCCGGGAATGCAAGCCGATGGAGGCAATTATTAACGGTGAAGGTGAATTTGTGGGGAAAGACGAAATCGGCCGAAGTGTGTATATTTTAACCAAATGTGAGAATCAAATCGGCAAAAGCGAGATTTTGTAAAAATACCTCTATCACATTCCGGGAATGTGATTGTATGTTACCTTTTTGGACTTTGCTTTTTGCGACGGGATTTGCCGCCCATGCCGATCATGCGGCGTTGACGCTCGCGGGGATCACGGGTAATAAAGCCTTTCTGGCGAAGCGGGGGTCTAAAATCCGGATTGGCCTTAACTAAGGCCCGGGCCAGACCGTGAATAACCGCGGTTAATTGGCTCATTTTGCCGGAACCGAGGACTTTGACAGTGACGTAATATTTATCCAAAACATC
Organism: Candidatus Beckwithbacteria bacterium; assembly: GCA_026397255.1. Classification (NCBI taxonomy): domain Bacteria; phylum Candidatus Beckwithiibacteriota; species Candidatus Beckwithbacteria bacterium. Next base: position 197,099 of record JAPLVF010000013.1, read on the forward strand.
ACAGGTCACCAATGGTTCCTGATAAAGCTTTTTTAAAACTGCGCCGGGAAAATATTTATCGATGGGAAGATTATTGACTAACGTCTCCCCTTTTCCTTTAAACAGCCTGATGCGGCTGACCGCAGATTTTCTCCGACCGATAGCAAAAATATATTTAGGTGATTTAACAGTTGTCATAAATTAAACCTTTTTAAGTTTATCTTGATAAATATGCTGATCAGTTTTAAAAACTTTCAAACGGCAAAGGCGAGCATCGCGCAATTTGTTTTTCGGCAACATTTTGGAAACAGTCCAAAGTAACGCCTGACGGGAATCTTTTTTAAGCTGCTCACCAAAAGTGATAGATTGAAAACCGCCGGGATAATTAGAATGGCGCCAATAAGTTTTTTGCAATAATTTTTTGCCGGTGACGCTAATTTTATCGCTGTTAATAACAACGACATAATCGCCGCAATCCAGCTGAGGGGTAAAATAAGGTTTGTTTTTGCCTAAAAGTTTTTGAGCAATAGCGGAAGCCAAGCGACCTAGAACTTGGTTGTCAGCATCAACTAAATGCCATTCACGCTTAATATCAGTTTGTTTGGTGGCGTAGGTTTTCATTTTTTCACCTCAGGTTTTTTCACTTCTTTTTTAATTTCTTTATCAATAAACTCAATCTGGGCGAGCATGGCGTTATCGCCGCGGCGAGTTCCGACTCTGACCAACTTGGTAAAACCACTGGTTCTGGTTTTTGTCCGGGGGGCAAGAATATCAACCAACTTGTGAACCGCCGGCTTGTAAGATAAAAAGGCCAATAGTTGGCGCCGGGCGGCTAAAGTGTCTTTTTTCGCCTGGGTCATCAACTTGTCCATTAGGCCGGCTAAAACTTTGGCTTTGGCAATCGTGGTGGTAATCTTTTCATGAATAATTAACGAATTAACCAATTGCCTAAACAAGGCTTGGCGTTGATTAGTGTTGCGGCCGAGCTTAGTCAATTTGTGACGATGTCTCATTTCACTTCAACCCCTTTAGTTTTTAATTTTTTAAGAACAATGTCGACGGATTTGCCGCCCAGATTTTTCACTTTGGCAATCGCTTCCTTGGTAGTGGAAGCTAAATCTTTGACGGTGACAAACCCGCCCTTTTTCAAGGCGTTGGCAATCCGGGTGGGTAAATCCAGCTCTTCAACTGATAATTTTAAGACTTCGTCGTCGCTGCTAACCACAGTAGCCACCGGTTCTTCGGCTTCAAAAACAGGTTTGATAATTTGGTTAAAGTGGCTAATTAAAATTTTAGCAGCCGCTTCTAAGGCCTTTGAAGGCTTAATGGTAGCGTCTGTAAAAATCTCCATCACCAATTTATCAAGATCGGTGCGGCGACCCACCCGGGCGGTTTCGATATTGTAGTTAACCCGAACAACCGGAGAAAAAGAAGCATCTAAAATAATTTCCGAGAGCTTCTTCGGCGCCCGGTCTTTTGCCGGCAGATAACCATAACCAGGACTAACTTCCAAGACAACGCTTAATTTGGTTTTTTTATCAGCCAAGGTGGCTAAAACCAAATCTTTATTGATAACTTTAACTCCGGCGGGAACGACAATGTCTCCGGCCTTAACTTTGGTCGGACCGCTAACAGTTAAATGGGCCTCAACCGGTTTATCGCCGGAGAATTCAAAACGGACCTGTTTTAAGTTTAACAAAAGCTCGACCACGTCTTCTTTCATACCGGACAAAGTGGTGAATTGATGGGTGATACCGTCAATAGTCACAGCCGTAATGGCGGCACCGGGAAGGTTGGTTAGAAGAACCCGACGCAGGGCATTACCGACAGTTAAACCAAAACCTTTTTCCAGAGGAAAGAGTTCAAATTTGCCAAAATCTTTAGTTTCGGCTTGGGCAATGGTTTTAAAATTAACTTTCATAAATGTCCTCCCCCCGACGTAACGTCGGGATAATTATCTTGAGTAAAACTCAACTATTAATTGTTCTTGAATATTAACATCAATTTCTTCACGTTTGGGTAAACGGGAAAATTTAACCAGCACGGCCTTTTTTTCCAGCCAATGAGGCACATTAAGTTCTTTGTTTTCCAATAATTTGGCAATCTGGGGAATGCTGGCGGTTTTCGGGCTTAAGCTGACAACCTGACCAACTTTTATTAAGCAGGAGGGAATCGTAACCCGCTGGCCTTCAACCAAAGCGTGACCGTGGTTAACCAGCTGACGGGCCATTGCCCTCGTAGTGGCAAAGCCGGCGCGATAGACAATATTATCCAGACGGGACTCCAAAATCTGCAACAGTTTTTCGCCGGTAGCGGCTTGAGTTTTTCTAGCGACTTCGTAGTAACGGCGAAATTGGCGTTCGGAAACGTCATAAATCGCTCTTAATTTCTGTTTCTCTTTTAACTGGCCGGCATAATCGGAAGAGCGACGTCTCATCATTTTCCGACCGTGCATGCCGGGTTTATTAGGTTTTTTGGCTAAAATTTTGTCAAATTTTTTGGAGCCGAAAATATTTTCGGAAAATTTTCTAACAATTTTGGCACGAGGCTGAATAGTTCTGGACATAAACTTTAACCGTGACGGCGCTTTTTAGGCCGGCAGCCGTTATGAGGCATGGGAGTAATGTCGGCAATCAGACCGACTTTAATTCCGCTGGCCTTAATCACTCCCAGAGCCGCGTCGCGGCCGGCACCCGGGCCTTTGATAAAAACCTGCATCGAGGTGACCCCGACTTCTTTAGCCGCTTTAACCACTTTGTCAATGGCGGTAGTGGCAGCAAAAGGGGTGGCTTTCCGGGCGCCTTTAAAACCGGAAGCGCCGGTGGAACCCCAGGAAATAACATTGCCGTTTAAGTCAGTTAAAGAAACTAAAGTATTATTAAAAGAAGCGGTAATGTAAAGCTTGGCAGATTTGATTTGGGGAAGTTCTTTTTTAGCCATATTTATTTACTATCCTCTTTCTTGGCAGCCTCAACTTTAGCGGCCTCTTCTTTCTTAAGGGCGCCAACGGTCATCCGTTTACCGCGTTTAGTCCGGGCGTTGTGGCGGGTGCGCTGGCCGCGGGCCGGCAGGCGCATGCTGTGACGCAAGCCGCGATAAGTACCAATCTGTTTTAAACGTTTGATATTCTCAGTAATTTGGCCGCGCAAAGAGCCTTCCACGGAAATCGTGTCAACGGCTTTTTGCAGGCGGGCAATTTCGTCGGAGTTTAAATCTTTGGCGCGCTTATTGGCATCAACATTGGCTAATTTAAGCAGTTTAGTGACATTGTGCCGGCCGACGCCAAAAAGATAACTCAAGGCAATTTCGATCCTTTTATTAGCGGGCAGGTCAATTCCGGAAATTCTGGGCATATATTTTTATCCCTGCCTTTGTTTGTGCCTTGGATTTGTACACAGCACATAAACCCGGCCTTTGCGCCGGACTATCTTACACTTTAAGCAACGTTTTTTAACTGAGGCTTGAACTTTCATTTTTCTCGGTAGACAATCCGACCTTTAGTGGTGTCGTAAGGCGACTGCTCAAGACGGACTTTGTCACCAGGCAGAACGCGGATGTGATATAAACGCATCTTGCCGGCCAAATGACAAAGAACAACTTTATCAGTCCCAGTCAATTTCACCCGAAAGGTGGCGTTGGGAAGAGATTCTAACACCTCTCCCTCAACTTCGATAATGTCTTTTGACTCCATTAATTAATTATAATAATAACAAAACTACCTCCACATCTTGCGAGGTAGTCTTTAATTTGTCAAGGAAACAGAGTGAATAATAACATGGGGTTGAGAATTAGTCCAGTAGGAAAAAATTTAAGGCCTTTTCTAGTTCCTGGTGGAAAGCGGAGACAGAAGTTTCATTAACAATTAAATAATCGGCTAAAGCGATCGGTTCGGCTTTATTGAGGTGTTTTAGCTCATCACAATCACGCTGTTTGGCTTGGATTTCCGTTAACGGCCGAACCGGACGGTTTTCCAGGCGCTGATAACGGATTTCCGGACGGGCGTAAATCCCTAACAATTTTAATTGGGGAAACTTGGCTTTTAAATAAGTGTATTCTTCCCAGGAATAAAGGCCGTCGAGAACAATACATTCCACTCCGGAGTGGAATGTTTCTTTAATGCGGGGCTCGAGCTTAATGGCATAGGCGGCCATGCCGAGTTCTTTTCTTAAGTTCTCGCGGTATTGACGTTCGTTAGTTTCGGTTAAAGGGAGATTTTTGGCACGTAAGCCCCGATCGGTTTCGTCACCAAAACGTAAAACCGGATAGCCTTTGGTTTTAAAAAAATCACAAGCCAAAGATTTTCCCGAACCGGCCATACCGACAACGGCAATAATTATTTGGTCTCGATCTCGCGGCATATATCCTCAAAAATTTTCTCGATCGTCTGCTCACCGTTAATTTTTCTTAATAAACCCTGCTCTTGGTAAAATTTTAAAACATCGGCTTCCTGGTCAGCATACATTTTTAAGCGGGTTTGAATCTTTTCCGGGCTGTCGTGTAAAGAACCGTCCGGATTGGTGCGTTTGCGGGCCAGAAGCCGTTTAATTGATTCGGCTTCGCTGACCTGAAGATAAAAGACAAAATTGACGGTTTTGCCGTATTTTTCCAGTTTTTCGTTTAAAAAGACCGCCTGGCTGGAATTTCTGGGAAAGCCGTCAATAATAAAACCATTGGCCGCATCCGGCTCTTTCAGGCGGACTTTCCACAAAACAAACATTTCCGAATCGGCCACATAGTGGCCTTTTGATAACGATTCCCGGCAGATTTCACCCATGATTCCTTTGTCTTCGGCCGAATATTTTCTGACTAAATCGCCGGAACCAAGATAGGGCAACTTTAGCTTCTCAGCCAGCATTTTAGCCTGAGTACTTTTACCTGAACCTTCGGGACCGTAAAAGATAATAAACATATTATAAGAACCCTTCATAATTTCTCATTAATAATTGAGATTCCAAGCTTTTAGAAACTTCCAAGATAACTGAGACAACAATCAAGATGCCGGTGCCGCCGATGGTTAAAGTAGTAATCCCGGTTAGACCGCTGGCAATCGAAGGCAAGATGGCCACCAAACCCAAAAAGATAGCCCCGGCCAAAGTAATCCGGTTTAAGACCTGAGACAGATAGTCAGCGGTCGGCCGACCGGGACGAAGCCCGGGAATAAAGCCGCCGTATTTTTTAATATCGTCGGAAATTTTGTCCGGATTAAAGGTGACGGCAGTATAGAAATAGGTAAAACCGATGACTAAAAAGAAATAAATCAGGTGGTAAGGTAAACGGTTGGGGTCAAAAAAATTGACGAAGGCCCCGGCAAAACGGCTAAAAGGAAATTGAGGCAACTGCTGTAAATAACGACCGACAACGGAAGGCATCACTACTAAAGAAACAGCAAAGATGATCGGGATAACGCCGGCCTGATTAACCCGTAAAGGCAGATAGGTGGTTTGACCGGATGCGGCAGTGGCCGAGGCATGGATCCGCCGGGCGTATTTTACCGGAATCTGGCGGACAGCTTCATTAACAAAAACAATGGCGGCAATAACAATTAAGCTCATGACCGTAAAAGTCACCACACTTAATAAATTAAGGGTTTGACTGATGGCCGATGTCTGCAACAAAGACACCGGCAGACGGCCGACAATGCCGGCGAAAATCAAGACCGAAATACCGTTGCCAATCCCATATTCGGTTAACAACTCCCCTAACCACATTAAGAAAATTGTGCCGCAAATCATGCTAAAAACCAGGTTAACTAAAGATAAGGGGCTGGAAATGGTTAAAATATGCTGATTTTTTAACAAAACGACCATACCCACAGACTGAATCGCCGATAAGGGAATGGTTAAAAGCCGGGTATATTGGTTAATTTTTTCGCGGCCATACTCGCCTTCTTTGGATAAAGCTTCTAATTTAGGGAAAAGAATGGTGGCTAGCTGTAAAACTATGGAAGCATTAATATATGGCCCTAAACCTAAAGCCATAATGGAAAAGTTGGCCAGGGTGCCGCCGGAAAAAATATCCAAAAGCCCTAACAGTTGGTTGGAGCCGAAAAGTTGTTTGAGAGCGCCGGGATTAACTCCGGGAACGGGAATGTGGGCCACAAAACGGAAAATAACAAAAATCAGCAAAGTAATTAAAAATTTACGGCGCAATTCGTGAAAACGCCACAATTTTTTAAGAGGGGCAAGAAAATTAGGCATTTAATTTCGCCACTTTTTTCGCAGCGGCCTTAGACATTGGCAAATCAATCTTCAAACGATGCTTAAGTTCACCTTCACCCAAGATTTTTACCGGTAAGCCAACCGCGTTTTTTGGTAATAAATTATATTTAATTAAAGTTTCGATGGTAACGACGGTGTTTTTAGGCAAAACATTTAAATCTTTAAGATTAAAAATCAAGGATTTCTTAGAGAAAGACTTAAATCTTAACTTGCCCCGAAGCATCGGCGAGCGCCGAATCAAGCCTTTGCGCATTTTGGTGCCTTCAAAATACAAAGGGACTTTGCCGCGAACGTTGTCACCTTTGGCGCCGCGGCCGGTGGTATGCCCACCAGAACCGGAACCATAACCACGGCCAACCCGTTTTTTGGACTTGTCAACAATTTTAGGCAACTTAGATAATTCCATATTATTGCAATAGCTTTAATGCTTTAATTGTACAATAAACATTGGTCGCCTGGTTTTTTGTACCCAAAACCTTGCTGGAAACATTAGTGATGCCGGCGGCTTCCATCACCGCCCGAACAGCACCACCGGCAATGACCCCACTCCCGGGTGGGGCGGGTTTTAAGAGAATTTCGGCGGCCCCAAATTTAACCCGGATATCGTAAGGAATAGTGGTGCCTTTCATATTAACTTTAAAAAGGTTTTTCTTGGCGCGGCGGACGGCTTTTTTAATACCGGATAAAACATCCGGAGCCTTGCCTAAACCGACACCGACGCGGCCTTTTTTATCCCCAACAACCATTAAAATAGAAAAACCAATCTGATTGCCGCCTTTAGTTTTTTTGGAAACGCGGTTAATTTGAATGATTTTCTCTTCAAATTCTTTTTTTTCTTCGTATCTAGGCATATTAAAAATTTAAACCTGCCTTTCTGGCTGCTTCGGCCAGGGCTTTAATCCGGCCGTGATATTGGTAGGGCCCGCGGTCAAAAACAACGGCTTTAATTTTTTTGGCCAGAGCGGTTTTGGCCAAGGTGGCACCAATAGAATCAGGGTCCGAACCGGAAGCGGCCGCCAAAGTGACGCCTTTATCATCATCAATAATTTGGGCGTAAAGATGTTTTAAGGAACGAAAAACCGTTAATCTTGGCCTTAAAGCAGTCCCTTTGGTCTTGGAACGAACCCGAACTATCCGGCCCATTTTCTGGTTGGAATAACGTTTAATCATAATGTTTTTAGGTTGTGACCGCAGCTTTGGCGGCTTTGCCAGGTTTTAATTTAATAACTTCTCCTTGGTAACGAATGCCTTTCCCCTTATAAACATCGGGGTGGCGGAATTTTTTGATGTTGGCGGCAACTTGACCAACTAAATACTTGTCCGGGCCAGAAACAACGATAAATTTATTTTCTTTAATTTCCAGTTTAATCCCGGCCGGCTGATGATAAATGATCGGATGGGAAAATCCTAAAGACAGTTCAATCCCCTCCGCTAACGGTTTAACCCGATAACCGGTACCCTGAATTTCCAAAGTTTTAGTAAAACCGACAGTGACGCCTAAAACCATGTTGGCAATAATGCTTCTGATTAAACCATGTAAGGCACTAACGTCAGTGGTTTTAGAAATAGGACTACAAATAACCTGATTGTCTTTAATTTCGACTTTAATGCCGGCGGGAATCGCTTGAGACAGTTCGGCGGTAGCGGATTTAACGACGATCCGACCGGCCGCAATAGTGGCGGTAACTCCTTGAGGGATAGTAACTGGTTGGTTGCCGATTCTACTCATAATTTAAGAAATTTTACAAATAATTTCGCCACCGACTGATAATTTTCTGGCCTCAGCCACGGTCATAATCCCTTTGGAAGTGGACAAAAGAGTCACTCCCCGGCCTTTAATTAAACGGTCAAGTTTAGCCACATCGGCGTAGTGCCGAACTCCGGGCCGGGAAATCCGGCGGACATTGGTCAGGGCCGGCTGGCGATTAATATATTTGAGATCGATGTTCAGATTTAAAAACGGTCTTTTGCCTTCAATTTTTAACCCCTTAAGATAATGATTGTTAATTAAAATTTTAACCAGCGCCTCTTTTAGCCGGGAATGAGGCACAATTAAGCTTTGGTGTTTGGCCAAATAAGCGTTTTTAATTCTGGTTAGTAAATCGGCAATCGGATCAGTCATAAATAAATATTTTTACCAGCTGGCTTTGGTAACTCCGGGTAATTCAGCTTTATGAGCCAGTTTACGAAAACATAAACGACACAAGCCAAAATGCCTAAGATAAGCCCGCGGCCGGCCGCACAATTTGCAGCGGTTGCGAAACCGGGTGGAAAACTTCGGTGGTTTAGCTTGTTTGGCAAAAAATTTAACTTTGGCCATACTTGTCAACCCTTGGCTGATTTTTCCTTGGTAAATGGCAGGCCGAGTAATTCTAGTAACTTTAAGGCTTTTTGATTATCAGCGGCAGTGGTAACAATGGTTATCTGTAAGCCGCGAGTCTGGTCGATTGTATCATAATTGACTTCGCGAAAAATAATCTGTTCTTTAAAGCCCAGTGAATAATTACCATGACCATCAAAAGCAGTGCGGGAAATCCCCTGAAAGCCCTGTATCTGCGGCAAAACGACGCTAATTAGTTTATCTAAGAAAGCGTACATTCTTTCCCCTCTTAAGGTGGCCATGACGCCAATCGGATCACCTTGTCTGATCTTAAAGGCGGCTTCGGCGGCCCGGGCCTTAGTAATCAGCGCTTTTTGGCCGGCAATTAAACTAAAATAGTCCTGAACTTTTTTCGCCACACTTTTGTCGCCGGCGCCTTCTTTAATACCAACATTTAAAACTATCTTGAGTAGGCGGGGAGCAGCCAGGTCATGCTTAAGCTTTAGTTCTTGCTTTAAGGCAGGTAAAACGGTTTTAAAATATTTTTCCTGTAAACGGTTCATATTTAGTCAATGGGTTTCCCACATTTTTTACAAATTCTTAACTTTTTCTTCGCCGCTCCCTCAAAACCAATTCGGGTGACGCTATGGCATTTAGGACAGATCAGGCTAATTTTAGCCAGATTTAAAGGCCGGGCTAAATCAACCATTGAACCAGCCTTACCTTCACCCCGGGCCTTAAGGTGTTTTTTATATAGATTAAGGCCAGTGACGGTAACGGCATTACTTTTAAGTAAAACTTTTTCAATTTTACCAGTTTTCCCCCGGTCTTTGCCGAGGGTAATTTTAACAGTATCGCCGACTTTAAATTTCATAATACCTCCGGAGCCAAAGAGGCAATTTTACTGTAGCCTAAATTTTTAACTTCACGGGCAATGGGGCCAAAAATACGGCTGGCCTTAGGCTCTTTGGTCTTAACATTGTCTAAAATAACCGCGGCATTGTCGTCAAAACGAATATAAGAACCGTCCTGACGGCGCTGTTCTTTGGCCACCCGGACGACCACGGCTTTAACCACTTCGCCTTTTTTAACCGCCGAAGTAGGGCTGGCTTCAATGACCGAAGCTGTGACCAAATCACCTAAGTAGCCGGTTTTACGCTTAAAACCGCCGTGAACCAGAAAGACCCGGAGCGATTTGGCCCCGGAATTATCAGCCACTTTAAGAACGGTTCTTAATTGAATCATATTTTTTTAATTACTTTCCATTTTTTTCTTTTACTTAAAGGTCGGCATTCATGAATTATGACTTTGTCGCCCAATTTTAGGGGAAGTTCATTGTGAGCTAAATATTTTTTCCGCCGGGTAATCGTTTTAGCATATAGGGGATGCGTCCAACGGCGCACTACTTCTATGACGACAGTTTTAAGCATTTTCGTACTGACAACTGAACCGGTAATTTGTTTCATAGATTTGTTTTTAATCTAGCAATTTGCTTTTTAATTTTTTTTATTTGACTGGTGTCTTTTAATTTATTGGCTTTTAAGTCCAGCCTAAGCTTGGCCAGGTCTATTTGCAGCTGACTTAAATTTTTTGATGGTTCGGTTTGATCTTTTTTGGTCATAGTTTAGCAACAAATTTAGTTTTTAAGGGCAATTTTTGAGTAGCCAAACGGAAAGATTCCCGGGCAGTTGGTTCATCGACACCGGCTAATTCAAAGAGAATCCGGCCGGGACGAATAACACAAACATAGCCTTCAATTTCACCTTTACCACCGCCCATGCGGACGCCCGGACCCTTGTGAGTGTAACTTTTATCAGGAAAAATGCGAATCCATAAACGGCCGCCGCGCTTAGTTTCATGGGTAATGGCCTTCCGGGCGGCTTCAATTTGCCGGGAAGTCAGCCAACCACAGGTCATCGCCTTAAGGCCAAATTCACCAAATTCTATCTTGGCCCCGGCTTGGCTTAAGCCGCGCATTCGGCCGCGAAATTGTTTACGGTATTTTTGGCGTTTAGGCTGAAGCATATGGTTAATTTATTTCCCCCTCTCCTTTATAAATCCAGACTTTAATGCCGACATAACCATATTTAGTAAAAGCCGGCTGTTCGAAATAATCAATGTCGCTTCTTAAAGTACTCAAGGGAATACTCCCCTGGCTGAATTTTTCCCGACGGGAAATTTCGGCGCCATTGATACGGCCAGATAAGAGAATTTTAATCCCCTTGGCGCCACTGCTCATGGTTTTTTCAATTGCCTGAGCCACGGCTCGACGATGAGGATAACGTTTATTAAGCTGTTCGGCAATTCGCAAACCGGTTAATCGGGCAGATAAGTCCGGATTTTTAACTTCAACCACGTTAAGCTCAAATTTCGGAGCCTGCCTGCCGGCAGGCAGGCTTTTTCCGGATTTAAGATCCAGCTTTAACTTCCCAATAATGGCTTTCTTTAGTTCTTCCAGGCCAGCGCCGCCGCGGCCAATCACGACTCCCGGCCGGGCAACAGAAAGAGTAATTTTGATCGTGTTAATTGACCGGTCAATTTTAACGTCGGTAATCCCGGCCAGTCTAAGTTTTTCAAATAAAAACCGTCGCAGTTTAATGTCCTCTAAAAGAAACTGGTGGTAGGTTTCGCCTTCGGCAAACCAGTTGGAAACCCAACCATAAAGTTTACCGAGACGAAAACCTAATGGATTAACTTTTTGACCCATGTTTATCAGCCTGTGGCTGACTCTCCAGAATAATTTTAATGTGACTGGTGCGTTTTTTTATCGGGTGGGCGCGGCCCCGGGAAATCGGCTGTGACCGTTTATAAACCGGTCCGGCGTTCACTTCAATTAATTGAATTGTCAAACTATCTTTGGCTAAATGATGATTATTAACGGCATTGGCCACCGCCTGCTGTAAAACCTTAAGCACCGGGGTGGCGGCTTTCTGCGGCAAATGTTTTAATGTCAGCAAGGCTTCGGCAATCGGCATCGGCCGAATTAAGTCGGCAACCAAACGAGCTTTTCTGGGATTAATACGGATAAATTTGCTGGAGGCTTTAATTTGCATATTTTTAGGTTTTGGTTAATAAGCGTTTAACCATCTTGCCGTGACCCCTAAAGGTCCGGGTAGGAGAAAATTCCCCTAAGCGATGGCCGACCATAGATTCATTGACAAAAACATCAATAAATTTGCGGCCGTTATGGACCTGAAAAGTCACCCCGACAAACTCCGGCGGAATCTGACTTTTTCTGGACCAGGTTTTGATGGGTGTTTTTTTACCCACCTCTTTCTGCTTGTTTATTTTCTGCAAAAGCCGCTCATCAACAAATGGTCCTTTTTTTGAGCTGCGCATATTATTTTATCCGCCTGTCTTTAATAATAAATTTTTTAGAATAGCGCCGGCGGCTGCGAGTTTTTTTACCCAAGGTCTTTTTACCCCAAGGAGAAACCGGGGAAGGCCGGCCAATGCCGGATCGACCTTCGCCGCCGCCATGAGGATGGGAATTAGGATGCTGGGCAATCCCCCGGACAGTCGGTTTAATCCCTAAATGACGCTTCCGGCCGGCTTTGCCCAGCTTAATGTTTTTTAACTCCGGGTTAGAAACTTCGCCTATTGTAGCATAACAGCTCAGGGAAATTTGCCGGACTTCACCGGAAGGCAGTTTAATAATCGCTTGTTTGTCTTTACTCTGCAAAACCGCGGCATTGCCGGCAGAGCGAACTAACTGGCCGCCTTTATGGGGGGTAAGCTCCAAATTATGAACCAAGCTGCCAACCGGAATGTTGGTTAAGGGCAGGGCATTACCGGGTCTGACCGGAGCGGCCGGACCGGCAATCACTTCGTGGCCAATTTTTAGTCCCTGGGGGGCTAAAATATATCTTTTCTCGCCATCGGCATAAACTAAAAGGGCAATGTGGGCGGAGCGGTTGGGGTCAAATTCCAAAGTGACCACCTGGGCAGGAATATCCCGCTTATCGCGCTTAAAATCGATGACCCGATAAAGATGACGGTTTTGACCGCCTTGATGGCGGACGGTTAATTTTCCGGTATTATTCCGGCCGGCATGATAGGTTAAGGTCCTGATCAGGGTTTTTGGCGGCCGGACTTTGGATAAATAAGATAAATCCAAATCGGTCCGGTGGCGGCGGCTGGAAGTGATTGCCTTATGGTGTTTGATCATTGCTTCTTCTCTTTCTTAACTTTCTTTGCCTTTTTCTCTTCAGGCACAGCAAAGTATTCAATCATTTGGCCCGGTTTTAAAGTAACAACCGTCTTATGCTTGGCGGCCAGGGTAACAGAAAAACCTCTTTTACCGGTCCGGTGGCTTTTAGCAGCATTAGTTAACATCCTGACTTTAAGGACATTAACATTAAAAGCCTTCTCTACTAATTCCCTAACCTGGGTTTTGGTCGTCTCTTTTGAGACTCCAAAAGTAAATTGGCCAGATTGGGCCAAACGCATAGATTTTTCGGAAATTACCGGTTTAAGCAACATAGTGCTTTTCCAAAGCCTTAAGGGCTTCTTTGGTAAAAATTAAATGGCGGCTATTAAGCGCTTGATAGGTGTTGAGAGAGGTGGCTAAAGACAAGGTTAAATATTCCAGGTTAGCGGAGCCTCTTTTAATCGTCTGGTTAGTTTTATCTAACAGCAATAATAATTTCTTGGGGGATTTAATAAGGGCGTGAAAAATTTTATCAAACGCCTTGGTTTTGGCTTTAACTTTATCTAAACCGTCAACAACTAAAATTTCTTTATTTTTGAATTTGGTTGTCAGGGCGCTGAATAAGCTTAACTGTTTCATTTTTTGAGGAAATTTAAGGGTGTAATTTTGAGTGCCGGTCGGACCATGGGCCTTGCCGCCGCCGACAAAAATCGGGGCATTGCGGCTGCCGTGACGGGCACGGCCGGTGCCTTTTTGGCGCCACACTTTAGCCTTGGTAACGTCAACGTCACCGCGGCGTTTGGTCTGAGCATTAGCCAATCTTTGATTGGCAAGGTAAACCCGAACAGCTTGGGCCATTAAGTTTTGGTTAATTTTGGCCCCGAAAATTTTCTCGCTCACTGTTAAAGGTGTTAATTTTGTGCCACTGGTAGAATAAACGTCAATTTTTAACATGGGCTTTACTTAATTTAATTAATGAGTGACGGGCGCCGGGAACAGTGCCGCTGACGACTAAAAGATTGGTGGTGGTATCAAAACTAATCACGGTTAAGTTTCTGACACTAACGGTTTCGTCGCCCATGTGACCGGCCATACGATGACCTTTCCAAACCCGACCGGGTGTAGTTCTCATGCCGATTGAGCCGGGAGCCCGTTGACGGTCAGATTGGCCATGGGTTTGGCCGCCAACGCCTTTAAAATGATGGCGCTTAACCACACCGGCAAAACCCTTACCTTTAGAAATCCCGCTGACTTTAATTAGTTCGCCGGGCTTTAAGACATCAGCCAGTTTGATTTGATCGTTAATTTTAAGCTGGGGTTCTTCAGTCAGACGGATTTCGCGGCGCCAGAATTTATGGGCGGTTTTTGGCAGTTGACAGAGAATCGCCCAGTAACCGTCTTTGGCGACGGTTTTTACCTGGACGACAGTTAAAGGCAGGGCCTGAAGTTTAGTCACCACGCTTAAATTACCTTTTTCGTCAAAGACTTGAGAGGTTTCCAGTTTGGTAACAAAAAAGTCACTAATCATATGATTTACATCCTCACTTCAATTCCCACTCCGGCAGGCAATTCCAGATGCATTAAGCTGTCAATGGTTTTGTCGGTAGAATCGATAATGTCAATGAGGCGTTTATGGGTTAAAAGTTGAAAGTGCTCCCGGGCGTTTTTATCGGTAAAAGGGCTGGAGTTGACACAAATGAGTTTCCTTCTGGTGGGTAGAGGCACCGGTCCAATAACTTTAGCTCCGGTGGAAAGAGCCGTATCCAGAATTTTTTGGCAGCATTCATCGATGATCCGATGATCATATGATTTTAATCTGATACGTATGCGTCCTTTTGGCATAATATTTAAATAGCAAGATGAGCCCGAAGGCTCATCTTACCAGATTTTTTTTAAGAGTAAATACTGGTTTTTAAGCCAGAATTTTAGTAATAACTCCGGCACCGACAGTTAAACCACCCTCGCGGATAGCAAACCTTAAACCTTCTTCTAAGGCTACCGGCTGAATTAACTTGACGTTCATCTTGGCATCGTCGCCAGGCATGACCATCTCGACGCCTTTTTGCAAAGTCACGTCACCGGTAACATCGGTCGTACGGATATAAAACTGGGGTTTATAACCGGAAAAGAAAGGCGTATGGCGACCACCTTCTTCTTTACTCAAGATATAAACCTGAGCCTCAAATTCGGTGTGGGCCTTAGCTGAACCGGGCTTGGCTAAAACCTGTCCCCGTTCAACCTGGTCTTTTTCAATGCCGCGCAGCAAAATTCCGACATTGTCTCCGGCTAAACCCTCATCAAGCTGTTTTCTAAACATCTCGACACCGGTAACAACGGATTTTTTAGTTTCTTTAAGGCCGACGATTTCAATTTCCTCGCCAACTTTAATTTTACCCCGGTCAATCCGACCGGTAGCGACCGTGCCGCGGCCTTTAATCGAGAAAACATCCTCAACTGCCATTAAGAAAGGCTGGTCGGTCGCCCGTTTCGGCTCGGGAATGTATTCATCCAAAGCTTTCAATAAAGCTTCGATAGGCTTCTCAGCCTCCGGGTCACCCTGCAAAGCTTTTAAAGCTGAGCCGCGGATAACTGGGATTTCTTTACCGGGAAATTCGTACTTGGTTAAGAGTTCACGAATTTCCTCTTCCACCAAATCAATCATTTCTTTATCATCAACCGCATCACATTTGTTTAAGAAAACCACGATGGCCGGCACGTTAACCTGCCGGGCCAAAAGAATGTGCTCGCGGGTCTGAGGCATTGGACCATCAGTAGCGGCCACCACTAAAATCGCGCCATCCATCTGGGCGGCACCGGTGATCATGTTCTTGATGTAGTCTTTGTGACCCGGACAGTCAATGTGAGCATAGTGGCGTTTTTCAGTTTCGTACTCCAAATGAGTAATGGAAATCGTAATGCCGCGCTCACGTTCCTCCGGGGATTTATCGATGTCCTCGAATTTCATGGCCTGAGCCAGGTTTTTCTTGGCTAAATATTGAGTAATGGCCGCTGAAAGCGTGGTTTTACCATGATCGACATGACCAATAGTGCCCACGTTTAAGTGCGGTTTCGTGCGTTTGTAAACTGCCATAAAGCCTCCTAAATTAGATAATTAGATAAATAGATAGCTAGTTTCATATTTTAACGTCTTTTGGAAGATTTTTCATCTCCTGTTTCGGCCGAGCCGGGTTTGGCTTTGGCAATAATTTTTTGAGCAATATTATTCGGGACTTCTTCATAGTGGCTGGGCTCCATGTAAAAACTGGCCCGGCCTTGAGTCATGGAGCGTAAAATTGTCGCGTATTGGGGCATTTCCGCCAAGGGAACTTCGGCGTTAATAATTAAGACCCGACCGCGTTTGGCAGTCCCCAAAATCCGAGCGCGTTTTTTAGATAAATCGCCAATGACCTCGCCCATGAATTCTTCCGGTGAAGAGACTTCGAGCTTCATAATCGGCTCTAAAAGAACCGGATCAGCTTGTTTGACGGCTGACTGAAAAGCCATGGAGCCGGCAATTTTGAAGGCAATTTCCGAGGAGTCAACGTCGTGATAAGAACCGTCATAAACGGCCACTTTAACGTCGACTAAAGGAAAGCCGGCAATCACGCCATTTTCGGCCGCTTCTTTAGCACCTTTACCAATCGGGGGGATAAACTCGCGGGGAATGGAACCGCCGGTAATTTCGGAAACAAACTCAAAACCTTCCCCACGGGCTTTGGGCTCAACCCGTAGCAAACAGTGACCGTACTGGCCGTGGCCGCCGGTTTGCTTAATATATTTACCTTCAGCCTGGGCGGCTTTTTTGATGGTCTCTTTGTAGGCAACTTGCGGCTGGCCGGTATTGGCTTCGACATGAAATTCCCGCTTCATCCGGTCCACTAAAATGTCCAGATGCAGTTCGCCCATGCCGGAAATAATCGTCTGGCCGGTTTCGGGGTCGGATTTAATGGTAAAAGTCGGATCTTCTTCGCCAAGGCGGTTTAAGGCAAAGCCCATTTTTTCCTGATCGGCTTTGGTTTTAGGTTCGATCGCCAGGGAAATAACCGGATCGGTAAAGGTAATGCCTTCAAGAACAATCGGGTGAGCATCATCAGTTAAAGTATTGCCGGTGGTGGTATCTTTTAAACCAACCAGGGCGACAATTTCGCCGGAAAAGGCTTCGGGGATTTCCTCCCGGTCATTGGCATGCATTAATAACAGACGGCCGATGCGCTCTTTTTTATCTTTGGTAGAGTTATAGACATAACTACCTGATTTTAAAGTGCCTGAATAAATCCGGACATAAGTTAAACGGCCGACGTGCGGATCAGATTGAATCTTAAAAGCCAGGCCGCAGAAAGGCGCTTCGCTGTTACAAGCACGGATTTCTTCGACTTTGGTTTTAGGATTAGTGCCTTTAACTTGCCTAAGATCAACCGGGCTGGGCAAATACTCAACCACGGCATCCAAAAGCGACTGAACGCCTTTATTTCTTAAAGAAGAGCCGCAAAAAACCGGGACTAATTTATAAGCAATAACCGCTTTTCTTAAAGCGGCTTTTAACTCGACCATGGTTGGTTCTTCCGCGTTTAAGAATTTTTCTAAAAGTTTGTCGTCGTGTTCGGAAATCTGCTCAATTAATTTAGTCCGGTATTTTTTAACTTCAGTTTTCATGTCCGCCGGGATATCGACAATATCATATTTGGCGCCGGTTTCGTCGCCTTTCCAAATCAAGGCTTTTTGGTCCAAAAGCAAACAAATGCCTTTAAAGGTGTTTTCGGCGCCGATCGGCAAAGCCATGATGACGGGGTTGGCGCCTAAACGATCGCGGATGTCCTGCACCGTAGCCTGAAAATCCGCACCCAGTTTATCCATTTTATTAACAAAGCAAAGACGCGGGACTTTATATTTGTCGGCCTGATGCCAGACGGTTTCGGACTGACTTTGGACACCTTCTTCGGCATCCAAAACCGTAATGCCGCCATCAAGGACGCGTAAAGACCTTTCGACTTCGGCGGTAAAGTCGACGTGGCCAGGAGTATCAATAATGTTGATGCGGTATTCTTCCTGAGGGATAGCGCCGGGAAGAATGGGGGTCCAAAAAGCAGTGGTAGCAGCAGAAACAATGGTGATGCCGCGCTCGCGCTCCTGGGCCATCCAGTCCATTTGGGTAGTACCTTCATCAATGTCGCCGAGCTTGTAAGTCCGGCCGGTATAAAACAGAATCCGTTCGGTGGTGGTGGTTTTGCCGGCATCAATATGGGCAATAATGCCGATGTTGCGGATTTTATCCAAAGGCACATGGCGCTTATTGGCGGTATCGGTTTGCGTTAAAGTCATAAAAAATCGCTTCTTCTCAAAGCGATTAGCTTTCAAGAAAACTTGGTAAATTTATTAGTAAGGGAATTATATAAGAAAAAAGGGGGGTTGTCGAGTTGAGGACTTGACAATACCTTTACTGTCACATAATAATGAACTTTGTGCGGGGCAGCAATTTTCAAAGATGCGGCCAATCAACATCATGCTGGGATATAAAATCCTAGCGGATGAAGAATAAATCTTCGCCCTTGGTAAAACACTATTACCGGGGCGATTTTTATTATCACCACCATAATATCCTTTCTTACGGCCTTTAATTAACAAAAAGGTTGACCGTAAGTCCAAGACCGGCCTTAACCGTAAAAAGGATTGGGCAACGTTGGTCTGCTGCCCCGCATTAAATTCACTTTTTAAAGAACGTAGATTTTCTGGTTTTGCCAGATTTAGCAATAACACTACCTACAGTGCCAAAAAACATTATCCCCCCAAGGATAGTACCGTCAACTACCAATTTCTACTACAAACTATATCAGTTTATTTTTCCCTCAAGAAAAAGTGGGTTTTGAGGTTAAACAACAATGTTTTTTGCGTAATTTCTCTAGAGTTGAATACATTTTTTATTCAACCAGCATAAAAAGAAGAAATAATCCCCCTACAAGGATAGTCCTTGAAGGCTAAAAATTAAATATTAATTACTACTGGTTTGCCGCTTAATATTACGTCCATTGTTTCTCGTTTAATAATGGCGGCCATGTTTCCGTCTGGAGTTTGCACAAAAAAACCATCTCCGTCTCCAGCAAATCTAATATTTACACCGATCATTGATTCCCCTTGAGCTCTTTGCATTGTCACATTTTCAAAAAGAATGGGGGTGGGCTTTTTAGCTTGTTCCGGATTGGCGACTCCTATGGCTACTTGTTGATCACTAAGAGTTAGTTTCGGTTTTTCTGACATATTGGCCTGAATATTACTCGCTCATTCTGAAAAAAGCAAGCTCTCACCAATGTAAGGTACCGTACCTTATATGTATCCAATCTTGACATTTGTCGAGAAGAGAATACAATCTTTTATATCTCTGCCCGAAGCAGAGATTTTTTATGACAGATCAATGGCATGGTTTTACAGTTTCAGTAAGAACCCCAACTAGTGGCCAGGAACGGGAAAGCCACTCTTCGTGGCAAGAACAACCAACGGCTCGCTTTGGACATTACGAAGAAACGCTTTGGGAGCCAACTAAACCACAAGAGTTCTTAAAACCTCCGAAGGACACCGATTTTAGAGAAAGAGTTTTTGTTGTCTTTCTTAGTTCACAAGAACAACAGGAGAGGGGAAGTAAAGGAATAGCGATTGTCAGTCGCGGCCTGGCAGAAGTTTATTGCGGAGACGTAAAATTACTCTCTAGAGAAGAACCAATTATGAGAAAAGACGGGATAATTTTAATTCCCGGTCAAGCCTTCTATCCAAGCGTAAGAGCAGAAATACTTTTTGATAAACCGGGACAAGCAGTGGAGTTACAGATTAAAATCGGAGAGCAAACAGTAAAAGAAGTTAAGATTGTTAACAAATTTGTTTAGATTAGAATATGATATCTTTTCAAGTTTCTATAAAACAAGCGGCTGGGCAGGGAAGTGAAAGAGAAACAGTACCAGAGCCAATTTGGCAACCAGCAGAAATAGCTAAAAATAAAGGTAGAATTTGGAAACCAACGCAAAAAGGCGAATTTTTAGCTGACATCGGCCACCCAGAAGAAAGACAAGAAGAGGGAGTTTTTATTTTCCTCACTCCTCCTTATCAAGATCCAAGACTCAAAGGAATAAAAACAGCTCAAATTATCAGTCGTGGCAAAGCTGAAGTCTTTATCAGACAAGGCATGGGTCCAGATGGCAAATACACTAGCGAGCTATGCTTGATTGAACGTGATAGGCCAAAAGCAGTAAGCCCGGGAATAACAGTTGTCACAGACAGGGGTTTAGAATTTGAAAAACGGGCGCTAATCATCTTCCATAAATTAGGAGAAACGGCAGATATATTTCTTCGAGTGGACGGCAAGCTTACCGGAGAAACAAGAATAGAGTGTCAGGAAAAATAAAGAAGAAGTGAATTTAATCGGCAAATTGGAAAGTCCCGAGAATTTGATCGAAGGTAGCTAAGTTGGCTTTATAGTTATCACTTCCCTTGTCAGCTAACGGATAAACCAGATTAATTTCGTAAGTTTTATCTTGGTATTCAAAAGTCGGGCTGGAGTCACTGGCGCTAATTTCCCAAGAACCGGTGTTGGAATAAAGATTGTCACCGATATCTCTTTTATACAAATCCAGTCCGCTAACTTTAATCGGAGTGGAGGGGAATTGTTGTCCCCCGCCACTGACACCTTGAATATTGGCATAAATAGTAATAAGGTAATTATTTTCCGTGAGAGTCAGTTTGTTATTAATATCCACCGTGGCGGCGCTGTCATTAATTTGCCAAGCGCTGGGATATTTCAAAGAATAGCCCTGAGCCGGATTGGTGTAGGTTTGCCAGTCGGCAGTAATGTCCGGACTAGGACTAGCTAAGGCTGGGGCTGGACTGGGTGAAGATTTTAATTGAGTAATTTTTTGTTTAAGAGTTAAGTTTTGGTTGGCCAAAAAGGCGGTAACTCCAAACAGTAAAAAGACTAAAATAACCAAAAACCCGGAGGAAGATTTCTTAGGCGGTTCAGGAGTGAAAATAGGAAAATTGTCAGCCAAAGGCTGATGAGTCATTGGTTCAGAAGGAGGCAGTGTTTCTTCCATAATTTAGTTTAAAACATTTTAAAGTAGTCTACTAGTAGTAGGATTTAATATGTAAGGTACGGTACCTTACATTAGTACGCTACAGGTCGTGCTTTGCCCCAGATAGCAACGATGCCGGAACCTAAAAGCAAGAAGCGGATAAAACGACCGAGAAACATGGGAATGAAAAAACGTAAAAAAGGAACTTCGAGGTAGCCGGCAATGACGGCAATTAAATCAAACGGGAAAGGAATTAAGGCCCAGAAAAATATCGCCCAAGGGCCAAAACGGCGAATTTTGGCTTCAATTTTTTTAATTCTGGGGCCTCTTTTGATAACAATGTCACCGTTTTTACCAGCCAGCCAACTAAAACAATCATTAATCCCCATGCCCAAGGCGGTAAAGAAAGCCACCCAAAAAACATTAAAATGCCTCGAGAGAACGGGAATTAAAAAGATGCCGGGGCCAAAAAGATTATAAACAAAAATACCGGGATAGCCGAATTTAATAAACGGCCGGGGGTCGAAAACAACCACAAAGGCTAAAATAATAAAAATTACGCCTAAAATGAGGGTGAAGATTTTGAAAGGCTTGGATTGGAGAATCATTAATAACGATTATAACGGTTATAAAAATCATAACCACTATAAGGGGAGTCGCAATACTTACCAGCGAAAGTGAGAAAAAGCTTTGTTGGCTTCGGCCATTTTGGTCATCTGATTTTTCTTTTCCATGGCGCCGCCTTGGTTGTTGAGGGCATCTAAAAGTTCCGCGGCGAGCTTTTCACTAAAGTGATGAAATTCACGGTTGGAACGAGCGCGGGCGGCATTAACCACCCAACGAATAGACAGAGATTCGCGGCGTTCTCCCCGAACCGGAGTCGGCACCTGGTAGGCGGCGCCGCCGATACGCCGGGAACGAACTTCCATGGACGGTTTAACGTTATCCAACGCCTGGCGTAAAACCGTTAAAGCGTCTTGTTTGGTTTTTTGGCCAATAATCTCCAGAGTTTGGTAAATGTGTTTTTGAGCGATAGATTTTTTACCATCCCGCATAATCACGTTAATTAGTTTGCCAATCAAGCGATTCCCGTAAAGCGAGTCGGGAGCGTTAACACGTTTGGTAATTTTTCCTGATCGGCTCATATAATTTAAGCGGCTGGCGCTGGGGCCGCCGTCGCTGAAGCTTTGGCGGCCGAAGCAGGTTTAGCTCCGGCGGTGGCAGCAGCAGTACTGGTAGTAGCGCCGGATTTTTTAGTCCCGTATTTGGACCGGGAACTTTTACGGTTTTCGACGCCGGAGGTATCATACTTCCCTCTGATAATGTGGTATTTAACACCCGGCAAGTCTTTAACACGGCCGGCCCGAACCAGAACAATTGAGTGTTCGGCCAAATCATGACCGATGCCGGGAATGTAGGCAGTCACTTCCTGCTTATTACTCAAACGAACCCGAGCAACTTTTCGTAAAGCCGAGTTGGGTTTTTTCGGGGTCATGGTTTTAACCAATAAGCAAACTCCCCGTTTTTGGGGATTGACGGTGGCCACCATGCGCCTATCTTTAAGATTAAAGGTTTTGCGTAAAGCCGTCGCTTTAATCTTTTTAGCTAAAGGCCGGCGCGGTTTCCGGATAAGTTGATTAGTTGTTGGCATCTAATTTTGCCCTTTCTTCACTGGTAGGAATCAAGCGACCAATGATAACATTTTCTTTAAGACCTAAAAGTTTGTCAATTTTACCAGCGGCAGCAGCGTTAGTCAAAATACTACTGGTGTTTTGGAAAGAAGCGGCAGAAAGCCAAGACTCGGTGTGCAGCGAAGACCGGGTAATGCCTAAAACGACTTGCCGGGCGGTTGCCTCTTTGCCTTTATTGGTTTTAGCCTGTCCATTTTCCTCGGTAAGCCGAACTTTCTCGACATACTCGCCGATTAAAAGACCGGTGTCGCCGACAGTTTCCACCTGAACTTTGTCAGACATCTTGCGGATAATTACCTCAAAATGTTTGTCGTGAATCGGAATTCCCTGAGATTCATAAACACCCTGAATTTCTTCAATTAAATATTCCTGGGCACCGAGCAGGCCGCGGGTTTTTAATAAATCTTTGATATTTAAAGCACCGGAAGCTAAAGATTCGCCCACGCCAACTAAGTCATTATTTTTAACTTTTAAAACAGCGGTGAGAGGGACAAGATAAGTTTTGTCGGCCACGGTGACTTCATAACCATGACTGGTCTCTTTAATACTTACCTTGCCGCTAACTTCGGTAATGGGAGAAGCGGCTTTGGGATTGCGGGCTTCAAATAGTTCCTCCACGCGGGGCAACCCTTGAGTGACGTCGGAAACAACAATGCCGCCAAAGTGCTTAACGCGCATCGTCAATTGAGTGCCGGGTTCGCCGATGGACTGAGCAGCAATGACGCCAACAGGAGCACCGATAGTAACCGGTTTTTTGGTGGAAAAATCCCAACCGTAACATTGAGCACACATCCCGTATTTTGACTGGCAAGTTAAAGGGGAACGGATAATAACAGAGTCTACCTTGGCTTTAGTAATGGCTTCGGCCAACTCCTCATCAATTAGTGTCCCTTTTTTGGCAATAATTTTTTTAGTTTTGGGGTTAACGACGGGTTCTGCCAAAAAGCGACTGGTAATTCGGGTCGTAAAATATTGACTGCGGCGGCTACTGTTTTTAATGAGCAGGCCTGTTTTAGTACCACAGTCTTCCTGGCGGATAATCACATCATGGGCCACATCAACCAAGCGGCGGGTTAAGTAGCCGGCATCGGCGGTTTTGATGGCTGAGTCGGTTAAACCTTTACGGGAACCGCGCGAGGAGGTGACGTATTCAAAAATAGACAGGCCTTCGCGGAAGTTAGATTTGGTGGGCAATTCGACAATTTTACCTAAAGGGTCAACCACCAGTCCCCGCATGGCCGCCAATTGTTTAACCTGATCTTTAGAAGCCCGGGTGCCGCCGGAGTCAATGATTAATTTGACGGAGTTTTCAGCGGCAAAATTATTCCAGGTTTTGACGGCAATTTCGTCAGTAGTATCCATCCACAATTGATTGCTTAAACGGCGTTTTTCTTCCCGGGTAATCAAGCCGTTTTTATAATTTTCTTCAATTAACAGGGCTTTTTTGTTAGCCTCGGCAATCAATTTATCTTTTTCCGGGACAATATGACAGTCACTGACGGCGACCGATAAGCTAGAGGTCGTGGCAGCAGAAAAACCAAAATTTTTCAAGTCGTCAATTAATTTAACCATCTCTTCCGGTGTACACAAACCAATCGCTTTTTTTACCAAGGCCTTAATTTCGGCAGAGCGAATCGGCTGATTAAGGAAACGTAAAGTTTCCGGCAGAGCCTCATTGAAAAGAATCCGGCCGACGGTCGTATCAATGATTTTTTTATCCAGCCTTACTTTAATCGGTTGGCGGGGATTAAGCGAACCTGTCTGGTAGGCAAAAATGGCTTCCCGGCTAGAAGTATAAATCGTGGTGTTGACCGGCAATTGAGCGTCAATCGAAGTGAAATAATAAATACCCAAAGCCATTTCTTTATTAGGGAGGGTAATCGGCGATCCGTCGGCCGGTTTTAACAGATTGTTTTTAGGCATCATGTAGTCAATCGCCTCTTTCATGGCGTCTTTGGCTAAAGGCACATGAACGGCCATTTGGTCACCGTCGAAGTCGGCGTTGTAACCGGCACAAACGCAGGGATGCAGATGTATAGCATTGCCCTCAACCAAAACCGGGAAAAATGCCTGAATACCTAATTTATGCAAGGTCGGGGCGCGGTTTAAGAAAATCGGGTGATCTTTGATGACGTCTTCCAGGATGTCAAAAACTTCCGGCGGGCGGCGGTCTAAAACATTTTTGGCAGATTTAACGTTTGGGGCTAAGCCGCGATTAATCAGTTCGCGCAAAACATAGGGTTTAAAAATTTCCAAAGCCATAGTTTTGGGAATACCGGCCTGATTTAAAGTTAATTCCGGACCGACCACAATCACGGAACGACCGGAATAATCAACTCGTTTACCTA
This sequence comes from Candidatus Beckwithbacteria bacterium, assembly GCA_026397255.1. Lineage (NCBI taxonomy): Bacteria > Candidatus Beckwithiibacteriota > Candidatus Beckwithbacteria bacterium. The sequence continues at coordinate 221,856 of JAPLVF010000013.1, forward strand.
AAAGATTTTGCCGAAAACGGCCTTGTTTGCCGCGGAGCATATCCGCTAAAGAACGCAATTCTTTGATGCCGCGGCGGCGGGTGGCCCGAGCCTGAGAACTGTCAATAAGCGTGTCTACCGCCTCCTGAAGCATCCGTTTTTCATTACGTAAAATAATCTCCGGAGCGCCTAAATTAATTAAATGCTTTAAGCGATTGTTGCGGTTAATCACCCGGCGGTAAAGATCGTTGATATCCGAAGAGGCAAAATGACCACCGGAAAGCTGGACCATCGGCCGCAAATCCGGCGGCAAAACCGGCAAGGTGGTAGTAATCATCCAGGCGGGATCGATCGCGACTTTCTTAAACCCTTCCAAAATCCTTAAAACCTTAATGGCTTTAATTTGCCGCTGGCCGGAATAAGTTTGAATTTCTTCGCGATATTTGATTAAAAGTTTGTCAAAATCAATTTTTTTAATCAGAGATAAAATGGCTTCGGCGCCCATGCCAATCGTCATAAATTCCGCTGCCTGGTAATCGGCCAGCTTAAGATATTCTTCTTCGGTCAAAACCGTCTGCGGTTTAATTCTTTTAACTAAATCTTTAACGGCGTTAAAAACTTCTTTAGCGGTGTCTTTTTCGCCGGCAACGGTTTCGCGAATTGAAGCGATTTCCCGCTTGGTTTTTAAGTTAGCTTCATTAATTGCCAGTTCGCTTTGTTCTTTTGATTTAATTTTGGCCTTGACGGTTTTAACAGCTTCAACACCAATGGTCTGAGCGGCTTTAATATCACTAGTGGCTTTGGTGTCCAGTTCTTTAATTTTGGCGTCAAATTGTTTATCAAGATCGATAAAAACGGCTTTTTTGGCGTCTTTATCAACATCAATAACCAGGTATTTAGAAAAATAAATCACCCCGGCTAGATTACGTGGAGAAATGTTTAAAAGCAGAGAGAGGTGAGAAGGAGCGCCTTTGAAAAACCAGATATGGGCAACCGGACAGGCCAAATTAATATGACCCATGCGTTCGCGGCGAACACGGCTTTGGGTGACTTCGACACCACATTTATCGCAGATAATGCCGCGGTAGCGGATGCGTTTATATTTGCCGCAGTAACATTCCCAATCTTTGGTAGGCCCAAAAATACGCTCACAAAATAAACCATCTTTTTCCGGCTTCAGGGTACGATAGTTGATGGTTTCCGGTTTTAAAACTTCACCGTGTGACCAAGACCGGATCACTTCGGGCGAAGCCAGCTTAATTTGAAGGGTGGAAAAGTCAGTTAATTTACTCATTTTTGGCAGCCTCTTCTTTTTCTTTAATTTCTTCTTTGGTCTCTTCTAAGTCTTCGTCTTTAACTTCTTCGACTAACCCGCCGGGAATAATATTTAAGCTTAAACTTTGCAGTTCTTTAACTAAAACGCGGAAAGATTCCGGAATCATGGCTTCGGGAATATCCAGGCTTTTGACAATCGCCTCAAAGGCCTTGGCTCGGCCAACAACATCGTCGGATTTAATCGTTAACATTTCCTGAAGGGTGTGAGCCGCCCGGTGGGCCTCCAAAGCCCAAACTTCCATTTCCCCCAGACGCTGACCACCCATTTGGGCTTTACCACCGAGAGGCTGTTGGGTGACTAGAGAATACGGCCCGGTGGAGCGAGCGTGAGTTTTATCCTCCACCATGTGGATTAACTTAAGAATATAAGCGACACCAACAGCTGTTTGATTAGAGAAAGCTTCGCCGGTGCGGCCGTCAAAAAGTTGAATTTTACCGTTAACCGGCAAGTTGGCTTTTTTCAATTGTGCGGTAATCAAGGCTTCATTAATCGGTTCAAAAACCGGCAAGGCGACTTTATAGCCGAGTTTTTTGGCAGCCCAACCCAACTGTGCTTCCAAAAGCTGACCTAAATTCATACGGGCAAGCACTGATAAAGGAGAAATAATAATATCGACCGGGCTCCCATCGGAAAAATAAGGCATGTCGGCAGCGGGAACAATTTTAGAAATAACGCCTTTATTACCATGACGGCCGGCCAGTTTGTCACCAACGACAATTTTACGCATTTGAGCGACCTGAACAACTACTTTTTTAATCACGCCTGGGTCAAGTTCGTCTCCTTTATCGCGATCAAAAATTTTAACTTCGATAACTGTGCCGCCTTCACCGTGGGGTACGCGCAGAGAAGTATCACGGACTTCACGGGCTTTTTCGCCAAAAATTGCCCGTAACAACCTTTCTTCGGCAGTTAACTCCGTTTCTCCCTTGGGCGCAATTTTACCAACTAAAATATCATTGGGTTCCACCTGACTGCCAATGACCACAATGCCATCTTCCCCCAAATTAGCTAATTCAGTTTCGCCGACATTAGGAATATCCCGGGTTAATTCTTCTGGGCCAAGCTTAGTGTCCATGATTTTAGCTTCATATTCGTTAATCATGACTGAGGTTAAAATGTCTTCTTTCACCAAACGGTCGGAAATAATGACGGCGTCTTCATAACCCAAACCCTCATAACTCATATAAGCGATGGTGAGGTTTTGTCCGAGCGCCAACTCGCCGTGATCAGAGGCGGGAGCGTCAATAATCAAATCGCCGGCTTTTACTTTATCGCCAACCGCCACTAAGGGTTTTTGAGAGTAGCAGGTAGATTGGGTAGTGCGACTAAATTTAACAACCTGATATTCAATTTCGTTACCAGAAATAATAATACTTTCCGGTAAATTATTTTTGAGGTTTTTCAGTTTAACCACATCTTTGGGCGCGGTTTTAACACAAACTTTTTCACTATCGACGTAAGTGACGGTCCCGGAAACCAAAACAGTAACATTACGCTTCATGGCGGCGACTACGGCGGTTTCCATGCCCGTGCCGACGATCGGCGCTTCGGGATTAACTAAAGGCACTGCCTGACATTGCATGTGTGTCCCCATCAGGGCACGGTTCGCTTCATCATGAGCAATAAAGGGAATTAAGGAAGCGGAGGTGCCGACCACTTGACGGGGAACAACATCAATGTATTCAATTTGTAAAGCAGGCGCCTCAATAAATTCGGTTTGGTAACGGACGGCAACCCAATCTTCAAGAATGTAACCCTTATTGTCAATTTTGATACCGGCGTGAGTAATATAGTGATTTTCCTCTTCGTCCGAGGCCAAATAAACAATTTCATTACTTACCCGCCGATTGGTAACTTTGCGGTAAGGAGTTTCCAAAAAGCCGTATTGATTCACCCGGGCATAAAGGGCCAAATAAGTAACCAAGCCAATGTTCGGACCCTCGGGAGAGCGAACCGGACAAATGCGGCCGTATTGACTGCTATTAATATCCCGCATAGAAAAAGAGGCACGTTCGCGGGTAACACCACCCGGGCCCATAACCGACAGGCGGCGCAAGTTGTCAATTTCTGATAAAGGATTGGTTTGATCTAAAATAGTCGAAAGGCGGTTGCGGCGGAAAAAATCAGAAACAGCGGCAATCACCGGCCGAGGGTTAACTAAAGTGCTGGGAGTAACTTCTACGTCGGCCTTAGACAAACTCATTTTTTCCCTAATGGACCGTTCCAGGCGTAAAAGCCCCACGCGAAAAGCGCTGGTAACGACCAGCTCGCCGACGCGGCGAACCCGGCGGTTCGATAAACTATCAATGTCATCAACCCGGCCGACGCCGTTTTGCAAACTAATTAAATATTTAATCGTGGCAATAATATCTTCGGGGGTTAAGACTCGAGTATTCAGGTCAACATTAAGTTTTAAGCGGCGATTCATTTTGTAGCGGCCAACATCGCCGAGGTCATAACGTTTAGGATCAAAAAACATTCGGCGCAAAAGCTCTTTGGCGTTGTCCAAAACTGCCGGTTCACCTGGGCGCATTTTTTGATAAATTTCAATTAAGGCCTCTTCGTGAGTTTTGGCAGAATCTTTTTCCAGGGTCGACAAAATATAAGAGTGTTTTTGGTCGGTGTCCACGTCGCTAAAAAGTTTTAATAATTCTTCATCATCAAATGACTTGCAGGCGCGCAGTAAGGTGGTAGCAGGCAATTTACGATGACGGTCGATTTTAACAGAAACGGTATTGTAGCGGGAAATGTTAACTTCCAGCCAAGAACCGCGCAAGGGTCTTAATTCAGCCTGATAAAGATTCCGGCCGGTAGATAAATCGACTATGCCTGAAAAGAAAACGCCCGGAGACCGAACCAATTGGCTAACAACAGAGCGTTCGATGCCATTAATAATAAAAGTGCCGATATCCGTCATCTGAGGAATATCGCCCATGAAAACTTCCTGCTTGGTGACTTCGCCGGTTTGGAGGTTGGTTAACCTAGCTTTAACTTTTAAAGGGACTTCATAGGTTAGGCCTTTTTTAATTGTCTGGCTGGCCGAATATTTAGGCTGGCCGATGGAATGTTCACCGAATTCCAAGCGCCAATTTTTACCGGTAAAATCATCAATGGGCGAAGCGCTTTCCAGGGCTTCTTTAATTCCCTGATTTAAAAACCAATTATAAGAATCTTTTTGGACGTCCAACAAATTTAACTGAGGCAAATTGGTGGGCTGAGTTTTCCAAAATTGTCGTTGGTTGGGTTTAATCATGGCAAAAATTTAAACACAAAAAACGGGCGGCAAACCCGTTTTATCTTGAAAAAATAATTAATTGTCAATGTTAAGACTAGAAAAAAGCACTTGGTTTCCTTGTTTAAGGCGTAACTTGGAAATTGACGAACGAAAACCCGCCTGATACCTTAACAGGCTAGGATAAGGGTAATATAGCAAATAATTAAGGATTGTCAACAAGCAAATACTTAGCAATGTTGACGTTGTGCTCGGACAGAGTGGCGGCGTAGTGATTATAACCGGAAGAATCAGAAACGTAATATAAGTAGTTCGTTTGGGCTGGATTAAGGGCGGCTTGAAGACTGGACAGACCGGGGTTGCAGATGGGCCGCGGGGGTAAACCAGGATTTAAATAAGTGTTATAAGGCGAGGCAATTTTTAGATTATCATGAGTTAAATCTTTCGGCCACCAATTACCGGTTTTGCCTAAAACATATTGTACGGTGGCATCAACCTGCAGGGCCAGATTAATTTTTAAACGATTGTGGAAAACGCTACTAACTAAGATTCTGTCTGCTTCGTGTTTGGCTTCCCGCTCGATTAAGGAGGCTAAAATAATCATTTGTTTGTCCTGAGTGGAACTTTTTGATTTAAAAGTGTCCACTAAAAGATTAACAATGTCTTCGACAGAGGCAGATTGAGGAATTAAATAAGTATCAGGGAAAAGTTGGCCTTCATAGGGTTTGGCGGCCAAGATAAAATCCTGCGGGATAAGTGAAGATTTGGCGGCTAAACGTTCGGCATACTCCTCGACCCGCAAGCCCTCGGGAAAAGTAATCCAGTAGTCCAAACTGCCGTGAGTTAAAGATTCAATAATCTGCTCTAAGTTCATTGAGGGCGATAAACGAAAGTCGCCGGCTTGGAGTTTGGCGCTTAAATTTTTCTGGTCAACCAACAACCGAAACACCAGCTCATTTTTAATAAAACCGGATTGCTTTAAACGACTGGCAATAATTTTAGCCGACTGGCCCTGAGGCACCACAAAAACTTGCGGAGTATTATTTTTTGGATTAACCGGCTGACTGGCCCAAGACCAATAAATAAAAACTAGTAGGGAGCCAAGAATTAGCGCTAAGATAACGCTAAAAAATCTCTTAATCATGGCTAGACTTCTTCGAACAAAGCGCGGCGGTATTTATTGCTGGCAGTATCTTTAATAAAAATCCGGCCGCATTTGCAGCTAATTTTTTCCTGACCGGGTTTAAAAGAACTAACTTTAGCTTTAGTTAAGGGCATGCCACAACCAACGCATTGGCCGCGGGATAATAACCAAGCCTGAACCGGAGCAATGACATTTTTAAACATTTTCTTTCCCTCCTTTATTTAACTCAATCGTATCAAGATAATCCTGCAAAATCAAGGCGGCGGCGGCGCTATGGTCCCGGCGGCGCTTGAATTGAGGCACATGAGCGGCAATAAGTTTTTGTTTGGCTTCAACCGAGGAGAGGCTTTCATCCTGGAAGAAAATCGGCAAATTGACAAGAGTTTTTAATTTTTCAACAAAGGTTTTAGTGGTTTCGGCCATCTTGCCCTCGGATAAACCAAAAATTATCTGGTTAATCGCCTGTTCCTCACATAAACGGGCAATAAATTGAAGGGCTTGAGATTCTTCATCATACTTTTTTTCACCAAAAGTTTCTGCCAATGGACCATCAGCAATCGCCAGCCCTAAATGTTTCAAACCAAAATCAATACACAAATATTTCATAATTTTTGCGCCAAAATTACAATTCGGTGACGGGGCAAATTAATTCCTTGTTCCAGGTTGAATTTTCTAACATACTCATCTAACAATTTTTTATCTTTGTGGGAATCATAATCTTCAAAAATCGGTACACCCTGTAAAAAAAGATCTAAATCCGTCCTGGAAAGATAGTATTCGTTATACAAAAAATTACCGCAATAAATTATTTTAAACCCGACTTTGCTAAGCTGTGTTTTTTTTGCTTCTAAAAAAGACTTGTGCCATTTCCCAAAATTTTGTCCCCTGTTAAAAACTTCTTTAATCGCTTGGGTGTCTTTTTCGCCAATATCAATTGCCAGATAATACCCGCCTGATTTTAAAATCTTATAAAACAACGGAAAATCTTCAGGGCCGCGGCGATTATAGATAATATCAAAAGAGTTGGCGGGAAAACTTATTTTATGAATATTTTGCTGGACAAAATTAACATTGGTAATTTGACTGGTTTGTTGATATTTTCTGGCTGCTTGAAGCATTCCTTTAGAATTATCAATGGCAACTATTTTCTTAAAATAAGAGGCTATGGAAAGGGTAAAAACACCATCAGCGCAACCGGAGTCTAAGGCAGTTTTATTTTTACTGCTAATAGCTAATAATTTTTGTTTAAAAATCGCTTCCGGATTACCTTGAGGAAATTCATTAAGGATGTTGATTTTGCTTTGATAGTTTCCAAATTTTTTAGCAACTTTATCATAGAAGTTCTTAGCCATAAATTTAAATTTCCACGAGCTTAGCTTTGACGATGCCGCGGCGGAGCATAGTGCCGGGGGGAACGCAGGTGACCAAAGTTAAATCACGATGATCATACTGCTGCTCCAAAACATCAATTTCCCCCGGGGCGACTTCAAAATAATCGTAGACAATGTATTTATAAATAATCCCGTCAAAGCTGATCAAGATTTCATCGCCGGATTTTAGGGTAGGAATAAGGGAGAAAATCGCCCGGTAAGAGCTAGGATTATAAAACTGTTGCAAAATGGAGTGGCCAAAAATTACCACACTGCCGGCTTCGCCAGGATTGGCGGTGCCGCCATATTGAATTAAACTTGTCCATAGATTGTCGCCACCGATGGTAACCAAGGCATCTTTAATCCGCAATTTAGGAATACTAAGAGTGTAATGAGTAATATTTGACGGGGTTAAAAATGTCTGCTTTTGGGAAAAATTAAACCAAGAAGAAACTTGATTATAATCAGTTTGAGCTAAGACCGGGGCGGTTTGAGCCAGACTTTCCCGGGGCACTGGACTAATAACATTCTGGCGTTGAGATTTTAAGCCGATGGTCAACTCGTAAGAAAGAATCGGATAACCGACAGAAATTAACAGGCTGGCACCAACCACCATCATAACTGTCGGCATTAATGATTTAAGCCGGGGCCAAAAAGATGAAATTTTAACTGGGGCAGTTTTGTAATAAACAATCATTTAGTTTTTAATTTCCAGGGTAATATTTTTGGCCACGTGCGGCAGAGTTTTTAAGGCTTTAGGCAGGCTGGGTTTGATAATAATATCGGCTTTCAAGAAACTCGGCAAAGAAGTTAAAAAGGGTTGAATGGCTTGAGGGTAACGGCCTTTAATTTTAGCTTTAATGGCCGGCAGGTCCAGCTTGGGAAGAAGCTGAATTTGAAAATCAACGGAAGCGGTTGCGGTATTCTTAACCATTTTAACGGCGGTTAATTCGGCGTCGTTGGTAGAACCAATAATAAAATCTGCCGGGATTTTATCCTGAACGAAGGCACTTAAAAGTGTCAGTAAATCTTTTTGACTATAACTTAAAGTCTGATAATCAAGCTTGGCTTCCAACGTTAAGTTGTCAGCCTGTTCGCCAACATTATGGTTAAAATTTTTGGAAGTCAACTTATCCTGACCCTTAATCGTCATGGACCGTTTATCATTGCCGAGGCGGCTTTGTAAATCTGTTTGGGCCTGATTAATTAATTGGTTGGTTAAATTAGTTAATAACTGGTCTTGGTCCGCTTGAGAGACGGCCTTAACTTCCTGACTGGAGCCGTTGGAAAGACCGCTGGTTTTAGCATAAAAATCAGCTTCACTAAACTGCTTAAAAACCAGGCGGGTATCGTTGGCGAGATTCCCCTCGGCGCCGATACTTTTGGCGGTAATTTTGGCATTGGCCTTACCGGGGGTAATGGTAATGACGCCCTCACTACTTTCCTGACTGGAACTGGAGGCAATGGTCGTATCTTCATCCAGAGTAAAGGTTAAGTTGCTGGGGTCGATGAGAACGGTAGCTTGAGTAAATGTTTTTGCTTGGCTGGTTTTATTATAAATAGTAATGTCACCGGCCGCCGGATTACCAATTAATTTTGTCCCTGTCGTAGGCAGAGATTGACTGCCAGAGACAGAAATATCGACCGTTTCTGCTGGCAGAGTGGCCTTGGCCACGTCAATAATTTTGGCATCAGTGGAAGCGGTAATAGTGAAAGCTTGGTCAATATTTTTTGGTTCAAAATAAAGAGTCACCTGGGCTTTGGGCAAATACCAGTAAGCGTAAAAAACCAAGATTAATAAAATAACAAAGCCAGGGATAATTAAATTTAAGCGGGGAAATTTTAGCTTAAAATGAGGCAATTTAAGAGAAAAAAGTTTGACTTTAATCAATTGAATTAGATTAATTTTTGTTTCAGTCTTAGGTTCGATTTTTGGTTCTGGTTTGGGTTCAGGTTGAACTAAAGCGATATCTTGATTGGTAAAACCAAGGGTTTCTTTAACTTCTTCTTTTCCCGGTTCTTTTTCCTTAATTTCAAAACCCAAGGATTTGGCAACTTCACTGCCACCGGCCAGGCTTACAGCCTTAATTGAAGCTTCTAAGGGAAGAACTTCAACTTTAGGAAAGTGAATAAAGGGTAGTTTTTCTTCCCAATCATAAGAAGTCAACTGTTGCTTATCCTCTTCAAAATCATTTTTGCCGTCATAAAGAATCATCCGGCTAGGCAAAGTGTCAATATCTTTAAAGCGGGATAGTCCCTCTTCTACGTCCGCCCCCAAATCGCCGCTCCGGCCAACCACTTCGCTACCAATAACTTTTCCCAATTTAACCAAAGACAAATTAATTTCGGTAGAATTTAACTGCAAAAAAATCGCGCTAACCGGACTGCCTTCTTCAATTTTTAAATACTGGACAACGGCGGTATTGGTAATGACAAAACCTAACGGCTTTAATTCCAAAGATTCACATAGAGGTTTTAAGTAGGCTTTTTTTTCCGGATTAATATTATCTTTATCCACCCAGGAATCGGGCAGGCCAAAAATTACGCCGGAAGGCTGAGGAGAAAGATTTTGGGAAGCGAGAGAAACAGATTCGTCAACGCCGGCCAGAAGTTTTTCCTGGTTTTGACCATCCCAGTTTTTAACCGGGCCAGTTTTAACAACTTCGGTATGGCCGTTAACAACCGTCCAAACAGAGCTTTTAATTATGTCTTCAGTAATCTCAACGGCAAAAAAATATTCGGTTTTTGTCTCTTCTTTTTTATTGGTTAGTCTGGTGAGCAGGTTGGTTAGTTTCATGATTAATCACAACGTAAACTCGGCGCTTACCGGCACCGATTGATTCCTCTTTAACAATCTTAACACCGCCAATTTCCCCTGTCGAGCTAACATGAGGGCCAGAGCAAATTTCTTTGGAAAAATTGCCGATGGAATAGACGGAAACTTTATCTGGGTAAGTTTCTTTAAATAAAGCCAAAGCCCCGGATTTTAAGGCTTCGGCTTTATCCTGAATAGTTTTAGTGACCGGTAAATTAGCTTTTATTTTTTCGTTAATTAATGTTTCCACTTTAGTAATTTCCTCTTTAGATAAAGCCTGAGGATGCGAGAAATCAAAACGCAAGCGCTCGCTGGTAATATTGCTACCTTCCTGATGAATGTGATTGCCCAAAACTTTTCTTAAAGCGGCGTGAAGCAGATGAGTGACAGTGTGAAATTTAATCACTGTTTCGGAATGGTCGGCCAAGCCGGCTTTAAACATGCCGGCCGAAGCAGTGCGGGATTTTTGACTATGTTGTTCCACTAAAGCATCGAATTTGGTTTTATTTAATTTCACTTTCACCACTGCACCAATCACTTCCAAAGGTAAGCCATAAGATTGAAACAAGTTAAAAGCTAAGGCCTCGTCAATAATTTTGGCTTTGTTTAAAATTTTTAAGCCTTCTTTTAAACTTTGGGAAAATTTATTAATTTCGTTGCTCAAAATTATTCGGGCCTCTTCTCCGGTGGTTAATAAACCAAGATAATCAGCTAAGGTTTGAGGTTTAGCGAGTTTAATGGCCGCACGGCGGATTAAACGGCGCAAGACGTAACCTTGTTTTTTATTGGAAGGTAATATCCCTTCATTAAGCATGGCGGAGGCGGCGCGAAGGTGGTCGGCAATTAGGCGGCTGTCGGCTAAAGACTGGGTGTTAATCGACTGCATTAAGGCTCTAAAAATATCAATTTGAAAAATGTCCGGCGTGTTTTGGCAGGCGGCCGCTAAACGTTCGAGGCCGCCGCCAAAATCCACGTTTTGTTTAGGCAAAGGTTTAAAAGAACTGTCAGCCTGCTTTTCAAATTGTATAAAAACCGAGTTGCCGATTTCCATAAAATGACCACAATCGCAGTTGGGGTGGCATTTAGCGCCAAATTTCTGGCGGTGTTTTATTTCCGTAAATTCATAAAAAACTTCCGAGTCCGGGCCACCGATTTCACCAGCAGGCATTTTGTCCGGTGTGCCGGAACGGGACCACCAGTTTTTGGCAGCCGGGTAGTAAAAAATGTGATCCGGAGAAACGCCCAGTTTTTGCCAAATTGAGTAAGTTTCTTCGTCTTTAGGAACACCGTTGCCACCCTCAAAAACCGTGACGTAAAGTTTGTCCTTCGACAAGCTCAGGATTTTCGTTAAGAATTCCCAAAACCAGGCCAGCTGCTCTTCCTTAAAATAGTCACCTAAACTCCAGTTGCCGAGCATTTCAAAAAAAGTGGTGTGGCGGTTGTCGCCGACTTCGTCAATGTCTTCAGCGCGAAAACAGGGCTGGGAGTCGACCAATCTCGTCCCCATCGGGTGCGGCTCGCCTTTTAAATACGGCACTAACTGTTGCATGCCGGAAGAGGTAAAAAGCGTGGTTGGGTCGTTGGGCGGCACCAAGGGCGCCGGCGGAATAAGCTTATGGCCTTTATCCTGGAAAAATCTTAAATACGCCGAACGGATTTCATTGGTAGTCATGAAGCAATTGTAGCAAGATAGATCTACTTTACCAACGGCCGGCCGGATTTGGAGAAAACTTTCTTTTTAATGGCTTTAATTTTTTTCTTAGCGGCCTTGACTTCTTTTTGAGCAATTTTCTCTACCGCCTGGGGTAACGTTTTGGTTTTGGTGTCTTTTTTAACCTCTTTAATCACTTCATCTAGGTGTTCTTTGGCTTCGCGGTAATAACCGCTGAGAACTTTTTTAACTTTTTGGCCTGATTTAGTTTTGTATAAAAAAGTGGCGCCGGCGGCGACAGCGGCACCAACCAGTAAACCGGAGGCAAAAGGCAGAGATTTATTCTTGGTCTCGTTCGGGCTCATCTTTTTTATGGATTAACTCACCGGCTAGTTCAACAATTTTCGCGCCTTTTTTCAAACCGGAAATAAATTCAGAGGCGTGCTCGATCGGATCAGCGACGGACTTGGTGATGCGCTTGACGTCATCCAGCATGGAGTTAGTTTTTTTGAGGGAGATTTTAACTTCTTCCAAAATCTTAAAAACGTAAATCGAGAAAATAATTAACAGAATACAAAGAATGGCAACGACGATAACTAAAATAATTTGAGATAAAGTCAACATGAATTAAGTATCAATTAAGACCAGGGGTTTGTCAAATTTTTATAAATTTATTACTTGGCCTTTGAGTTTCTGGAAGGCGGCGAAATCGAGGAGGTCAGGCTGACAGAGAGTGACGGAAATATAACCGGAGCGGAGAGCGTCGGCATCGGTGTTAATAAACCCTTTTAAGCCCTCATGAAAACCGGTCGGGTAAGAATAATGTTTAGTGGTTTTATCCAATTTCACCTGAGAATAAAAGTCATCAAAATAGTAGGCAAAACGGGTAAATTTAATTTTTTTAGTCGGCTGGTCAGGAAAGTTAATGTTTAATAAAGTTGTTTCCCAAAATTCGTTTTTTATTGCCAAGTCCATTAATTGCAAAGCGGCGGAGCCAGGAAATTCATAATAGTCACGCAAGTCTTCATCACCCTGGTGGTCATGGTACCAAAAATCGGCCGGGGCATTCCAGGAAAAAGCAATGGCCTTGGAGGCCAATCTTAACTTAATGGCCCGAACCGCGGCAGTCATGGTACCGGAAGCCAATTCACCGACCAAGTTAGGACCAAGATTAATGCCGGAAATCACCAAGTCAAAATTGGTTTTAAAATAGGCTTTAGCTAATTCCATGGCATCACCCGGGGTGCCACTCACCCACAAGGCTTTAACGCCGTCAACTTTGGCTTCTCCCCAAGTGCCGCCGTTTTTAATGATTAGTTTGCCGCCCACACCCGACTGCTGAACTTTACTGGCGGCCACAGCCAATTCGTATTTATCTTTTAACAAATGAATTAAAAGCCGGGTGCCGATGGAATTGTAACCATCGTCGCCGGTTAATAAAATCCGTTTAATTTTCATTGAACAATGATAACATACCGAACAAGCGTGGTGGTTTTATTACGCCGGGAGGTGGCTTTAAAGTTCAGCTCGGAGGTGGTACCCGTGGTGATAAAAGAGCCGTCGGGTTGGAGATTGACGGTTCTGTCGTTTAAAGTCAAGGTGACATCACGATTAGTTTTACCTTTAATTAAAAACGGTGATTTAACTTCCTCGCCTGATTGAGGTTGGTCCAAAATTAGTTGCGGCGGAGAAAAAATTTTATAAATCGTAAGGAAAAGATAGGCGAGAATTATTAGGCCCACGAAAAGCCACACAAAGTAACGACGGTTAACCGAAGGATTAAGCGGCTTAATTAGACCGTCGGGAATAAGTTTCTTTTGCCGGCGATGGGTAAAATCGCGCTTAAAAGCAGCAATCGCCAGATCAGGATTAAGATGAACGATCTTCGCGTAATTTTGAATAAACCCTTGGATATAAGGCGTAGGGGGAAGCGCATTAAACTGATTTTTTTCCAAAGCTAACAGGGTTTTAAGAGGAATGCGTGTCAAATGACTAACGCCGGTAAGGGTGAGTTTGGCTTTAATCCGACTAGACTTAAGCAGACTACCGGCTGTTTGCATTACTGCCTCGCTGACTTAAAAAACTGTCGGCATTGGTAATGAAGACCTCCCGGGCTTTGGCGCCTTCTGAGGGACCAACAGCGCCGGCAAGCTGCAACTGGTCTAAAATCCGGGCTGCCCGGGCATAACCAATGGATAACCGACGTTGCAACAGCGAGGCGGAGGCTCGGTCATATTGACAAATAACCCGTGAGGCTTCTTCAAATAATTCATCGATTTCTTGGTCTTGCGGGAGCCCTGGTTGGCCGGGAAGCTTGGCTTTAAATTTCTGAGTGACTTCTTCCGTATATTCCACTTTAACGGCATTCTTTTTAATAAAGTCAACCAAGGCAGTCGTGTCTTTCACTGAGATAAAGGTGCCTTGAATCCGGGTTGGCTTAGCCTGATCAGGCGGAATATAGAGCATGTCGCCACGCCCTAAAAGCTTTTCGGCACCGGGAGAATCAATAATCACCCGGGAATCAACCATAGAATTAACGTTAAAAGAAATCCGGAAGTTAATGTTGGCTTTAATCAAACCGGTCAGGACATCAACCGAAGGCCGTTGGGTGGCTAAAACCAAATGAATCCCGGTCGCCCGGGCCATTTGGGCCAAGCGGGTAATGGCATCTTCCACGTCAGACGGGGCATAAAGAATAATATCGGCCAACTCGTCAATGACGATTAAAATATAGGGTAAGGCCTGAAAGCCGGAAAGTTCGTTGTAGCCGGCAATATTGCGTACCCCGACTTCAGCAAAAATTTTATAGCGCCGGTCCATTTCGGAAATCGCCCATTTTAAGGCAGAGACAACTTTTTCCGGCTCAACAATAACCGGGGTTAATAAATGAGGTACGTCGTTGTAAAGCGTCAACTCCACCCGCTTGGGATCAACGAGAATGAGCTTAACCTCTTCGGGGCTGCAGCGGAAAAGAATAGTAGAGATAATGGAGTTAATACAGACGGATTTACCGGAACCGGTGGCACCGGCGATTAAAACATGAGGCATTTTATCAATGTCCGAAGTGACGAGTTCGCCGGAAACATCCAGCCCCAAAGGAAAGGCCAATTTGCTTTTCTCTTCTTTTAGGGCTTTTTTAGCTAACATTTCTTTAAGGGGAACAATTTCCAAAGAACGGTTGGGAAGTTCCAAACCGACATAGGACCGGCCGGGAATCGGTGCTTCAATCCGGATTTGTCCTTGGGGAGCGGCCAAAGCCAAGGCTAAATCGTTTTGCAGGCTGGTAATTTTGCTTAATTTTGTCCCTTTGGCAATTTCAATACAATATTGGGTCACGGCCGGGCCGTAATTAACTTCTTTAATGCTGGCCTTAATCCCAAAACTATCTAAAGTCCGCTCAATGGTGTCGGCATTAGCCTTAACATCGCCCCGATCAGCTTTAGTGCCGGAAAAGTCTGACAGAAGGGAAAGCGGTGGATAATGCCACATTTGTGCCTGACCGCCGATTTTGTTGGCAATTACCGGGGCAGGAGTTTCCGGCACAGGCCGGGAACGCGGCTGAGGCTTAGAGGACATTTCTTCAGCGCCTAGACCTTTAACAGTAAACCCGGTGGCTTTTGGCCTAAATAAAGGTTCCTGATGTTTGGCCTTTAAGAAAGCGGCTAGAGATTTTATTTTATTAAAAACCGCCTGCAGACCTAAAAGAATATCTTCCAGGCTGGTTTCGAAAATAACAACAATGCTGACAAAAACGGCGGCCAGTAAAACTAAAACCGCACCCGGACGGTAAATTAAATCAACCAGGCTTTGCCAAATTTGGCCGCCGATCGCGCCGGCATGGGTCAGGCTGACAGCGGCAATTAATAAAATAACTGAACCGATAAAAACATTCGGCTTGGTCACCCGCCATTTAAGCCTGGTCAACATCAATCCGCTGGACAGGAAAATAAACGGCAACAATAAAATCCCCCAACCAAACAAGGAATGAAAATAGTTAAAAATTAATTTTAAAAACGCGCCCTGGCGGGACAGAGACATCAAAGTAAGTCCGCCAATGAGAATGAGTCCGGTAGAAATTAAGGTATAAATTGTTTCTTTAGGCAGTTTTATTTTGAATGGTTGTTTTCGGCGACCGCGAAAATGTCTGGACATAAAATAATTTTAGCGATTTTTTTGGTGAATGCGAACCGGGTTTAATTTTAAAATCTCGGCTAAACGATAATGACCGGACGAGTCAAGCTCCACCACCTGACCATACTCAGGCAAAATCGTCTGTTCCGGCCGGAAACCTAACTCCATATTTAATTGCTGGTATTGGCGCATGTGGCGGAAACTGCCGCCGATAGGATAAAGATAATGGGGAGCGGTCAGCTGAATTAACAGCTGTAGTTCGGCCGCGGCAGCATGGCCGGAAACATGAAGATCATCAGAAGTGTCTTGGTAAGCCACCCGGCAACCCGCCTGAGTTAGCTTATCAACGACGCTATAAACCGCTTGTTCGTTGCCGGGAATAATATCGGTGGAATAAACAACACTATCGCTTCTCTTAATTTTTAATAATTTATGGGTGCCGGCGGCATAGCGGGTTAAAGACGAGGTTTCCTGCCCCTGAGAACCGGAGACAATCAAACAAAGTTTCTGATCAGGTACGGCTTTGATTCGGCGTTTATTAATGATGTATTTTTCCGGATATTTTAAATAACCCAAACGGCGGGCCGTCTGAGTATTTTTTTCCATAGAGCGGCCAATAAAACTAATTTTGCGGCCGTGGCTTAAAGCAATATCAATGGCCTGTTGAATCCGGTGAATTTGGGAAGACATGGTCGTAAAAATCAAACGGCCGGGGCAGTGGCGGATTTCCCGCTCCAAAGCAAAAGTCAGCGTGGTTTCCGAAGGAGTATAACCAGACCGTTCGCTTCTTAGGCAGTCGGATAAAAGACAGAAAACGCCGCGGCTGGCCACAGAAACAATTTTTTTAAAGTTAGGCGGCCAGTTATCCAGGGGCGTTAAATCAAACTTAAAATCACTCCCGTGATAAAACAAACCCAAGGGGGTGGTAATGGCATAATGAAAAGCGTCCGGCACAGAATGAGTCACATGAATCGGATCAATTTTAAAAGGGCCTAAATTTAAATGGTCAGATTCTTTAATCACAGTAATCCTGTGATTAATGTCAAATTCACCCAGCTTGTCCTGAGCAAAACCGGCAGTTAAACGGGAAGCATAAATCGGCACATAACCGATTTTGGGCAACAGATGGGCCAGGGCGGCATGATGATCATCATGGGCATGAGTTAATAAAATTGCATGAATTTTCAGTTGCTTGGTTTTAAGATAGGAAATATCCGGAATTAAGATATCATCGGAAACTTTATCCTCAGGAAAACCAATACCGCAATCAATAATAATAGCGTCATGACCGAATTCATACAGCCACATATTGTTAGTCACCATGCCCGGACCGCCGCCCAGTGGGACAATACGCAAGTTATTCATAAGTTAATAATTGGGTAAATAGTTAGTAATATTGGCATCGGTCAAATGGAAATGTTTAGCCTTATTTTCAACAATCGAACGGGCTAATTTATGACAAATGGCTTCAATCGTTCTTTCCAGGGTTCTTAGGCCGGCGTCAAAACCCAAAGGCCGGACTATTTTTGGCCAAACAGAATCATCAATGGTTAAATTGTCGATTGATAAACCAGACTGGAGCAAAACTTTTGACAAAATAAAGTCTTTAGCAATAGTAATTTTTTCCTCGTCAGTATAAGAGGGCATTTGAATAAGTTCCAGGCGGTCTAAAACAGCCGTGGCAATATTGCGGGTATTGTTGGCGGTGGCCACAAACAAAACATCGGACAAATTAAACGGGAAGTCGAGATAATGGTCGGTAAATTGCGCGTTTTGCTCCGGATCCAGAAGCTCGACTAAAACTCCCATAATATCCATCCGGCTGGCATCAGTAACTCGATCGATTTCATCCAAAAGAATAACCGGATTTCTGGTGCCAGCCCGTTTTAAGGCTTTAATAATTAAACCGGGTTCGGCGTCGGGGTGAAGCCGGCTTTGACCTCTTAAATCCAAAGCAGAACCCAGGCCGCCGAAGGGAATCCGGACGAATTGACGGCCCAAGGTCTCGGCTAAAGATTGGCCAAAAGTGGTTTTGCCGGTGCCGACCAAACCAACCAAACATAAAATCGGGGCGCGTAATCTGCCAACTGGCGGCTTGTCCCGTGTTAACACCATCACTGATAAATATTCCAAAATTTTATCTTTAATTTCCTTCATGCCGTAGTGGTGCTGGTCCATAATGGCTTTGGCTTTAACCAAATCCAAGCGATCATCGCTTAATTTATCCCAGGGTAAAGTATTAACTAAAGCCAGATACTGCTTCATCTGCTCCGGTTTGGTGTAGGTCTGCATTTCCTCGATTTTTTTGACTAAATCCGCAGGCAGAGTTGATTTCATAACCTCATTCTAACACAAAGACGAAATCCGTTATCCGTTAGAAAGCATGGGGCCATAAGCGAGAGTCGATAAAAGCATGACATCTGTTTCACTCAATATTGTTTCTGTAAAATCTTTGAGAATAAGCTTGCCGTTTTCTTGCCTCATGGAAATGCGCGGATTCCACGAATCATGAAACCATGACAATGTCTGCATTTCATTCACCTGCCATTCAAAGTCTCGGCTACGAAACCAGGCGTCAGAGTCCTGCTTCACGTCTTTAAAGTCAGGAAATCCCAAAAGCTCCCGAATATAGCCGCTAGAAAATCTCTGTTCTAAAAGAAGGCTGGTGAATTGTTGTTGTTGAGCGGGTTTTAATTTAAACATTTTAAAAAATGGTTGGAGAAGCACTGGAGTTATCTGTTCTCGCCCCTCCTGAATCTCCTGGTATACAGAAAGATGCTTAACCGCAATATCATAGCGATAATCTGACTCACTCCAGGTTTGATACTCATGATCTATCGGCAGTCCCCAATCAAAAGATAGATAAGCACCCGGTATCCAATAGGCTCCTAACTTCTGCTGAAAGATGTTCAATTCTGCTGCTCCTTCAAGAAAAACTTGCTGATAGGAAAAGCCTTCGTCTTCAACAACAGTTCGGGAGTCATAACCGGCAAAAGTCTTCCATTGGCGTTGACCAATCCGCACTTTAATGGCTTCAAACGCAGTATTTAACTGCACCATTTTTTCATGAGCCGTTCCCCGGATAGCTTCTAAAATTCGCCCTCTTTCTTTCAAATCTGCCTCGGTGGTCTGTTCTATCTGTAATATCGCCGCCTCTAGGTTCTCTGTAGGTTCTTCTGAGTGAGAGTCCGGCTGACAATGGAGAACGGTTTCAATCTCCTCCTGACTATACCGCCGAGCCAGTGTTTTTATATCAGAACCGGGGTTAACCATATCCGGATGATAAAGCCTGACTTTGGCAAGATATACCCTTCTCACTTCTGTAAAACCAACATTGTCCGGAAGCCCCAAAAATAGATAAGGGTTTTTCAGAATTTCTGCATGCAATTCTGAGGCAATATCCGAAAATTCTAATCGCCGACTTTCTTCCTGCTTACTCATAGAATCGGCTGATTATAGCAGAATAGCAGAATTCTTCCACCTCGAGAGCTAAAACCAACGCGGGACTTTTTGACAATAATCTAAATACTCTTTACCAAAGCGTTTGGTTAAACCCGGCTCTTCCCAAAGAACAACAATTAAGTTTACCTTCACCCAAAATAAAACTAAATAGACAAGCAATAAAACGCTGCCGAAAACCAGAAATTCGCCTAAGAAAATAATTAAATGGCAAAGATACATCGGGTTGCGGGTGCGCTGATACAGGCTGGCAAGGACAAATTTCTGGGGCGGTTCGGTGGGCATGGGTGTCCCCTCGCCGAAGATTTTAAACATTAAAGTCAGGTGAGCATAAATGGTGATACCGCAAATAATTAAAAAAACGCCGCCAATTTGCAACGGCCAAAATTGCCAGGCCGGCAAGCCGAAATATTGATTTAACTTAATCACCAAATAAGGGAAAATTATCCAAATACACGAGCCGGAAAATAAGGCCAACAAAATAGTTTTTAGTTTCATTTATTTAATTCTAACACAAAAGGGTTATTTATCTTCTGCCGGAGAAACGCTGACCGCCACCGGGACGACGGAAAGGAGGTCGGCCACCCGAAAAACCTCCAGGGCGAAAGCCGCCGGAAGGACGTTGAGGCACTTGCTGTTCCTGTTCAGGAGTTAAAGTGGTCAAGCTGACCCGATTTTGCTCATCGATTTCGCGGACACGGACATGAAGAATCTGGCCTAGTTTAACAATCGTGTTGGGATCGGCCACGTAACTGGTAGAAAGGCGGGAAACGTGAACTAAACCGTCACGGCCGGGAACCATTTCCACAAAAGCGCCGTAGGCTTCCACCCGGACAACCTTACCGTCAAATTCTTCGCCAACTTTAAATTCACGGGTTAAACCGTCAACTTGTTTTAGGGCCTGCTCTAGTTTCTCGGCATCGGTGCCGGTAATGACTACCCGACCGTCATCGTCGACATCCACCTGACATTCAGTCTCTTTAATAATTTTTTTGATAATCCGGCCACCGGGACCGATTAACTCACCGATTTTTTCGACCGGGATATTTAAAGTTTTAATCTTGGGGGCATATTGAGACATTTGTTTTTTGGGTTCGGCTAAGGTCTTATTCATAATTTTCATGATCGACAAACGGGCAATTTTTGCCTTATCTAAAGCTTTTTCTAAAATCTCAGTAGTAACACCGGCAATTTTTATATCCATTTGCAAGGCGGTAATGCCGTCGGCAGTGCCGGCGACCTTAAAGTCCATATCGCCTAAATGATCTTCAGCTCCCTGAATGTCGGTTAAAACCACGTAATCTTTACCCTCGACCATCAGGCCCATGGCAATCCCGGCAACGGGTTTAATTAAAGGCACCCCGGCATCCATTAAAGACAAAGTGGAACCGCAAACCGAGGCCATGGAAGTGGAACCATTGGAAGACATAATTTCGGAAACGACACGAATGGCGTAAGGAAAAACGTTTTCGTCAGGAATCATCGGCTCTAAGGCCCGTTCGGCTAAAGCGCCGTGACCAATTTCCCGGCGGGAAGGAAAACCGACCCGGCCGCACTCGCCGACGGAAAACGGCGGAAATTCGTAGTGATGAATATAACGCTTCTCGGTTTCGCCATCTAAATCTTCAATTAATTGACCTAAACGGGGCGAGCCCAAGGTGGTAACGGTCACCGCCTGGGTGGCACCACGCTTAAACATGGCCGAGCCATGAGTCCGGGGTAAAACACTAACTTCACAGGAAATCGGCCGGATTTCATCGGGTTTGCGACCATCAGGCCGGATTTTTTTAGTAAAAACTGTGTGTCTTAAGGTAGTTTTTAAGTAGTCTTCAGTCACGTTATTAATAATTTTCGGATCGATTTCCACTAAATCTACTTTGGCGGCGGCTTGAATTTCACCTAAGTCCATGGCTTTTTCGTGGGTGGCGGTTTTTAATCTAACAATTAAGTCGTCAATTGAAGATTTAGTTTTAGCTAAAATCTGTTTTTTAACGTCAGCGTCTCCGCCGGCTGGCGGATTGGCAATAAATTCTTCTTTCTTTTGGCCAACTTCTTTGACTAATTCATTAATGGTTTTAATGACTTTTTTAATCTCCTGGTGAGCTTCTCCCATGGTTTGCAAAACTTCCGTTTCGGAAACTTCTTTGGCGCCGGCTTCCACCATCACAATGGCCTCTTCTGACCCGGAAACAATCAGGTCTAATTTGTCATTTTTAATCCTAGCGGCAGCAATCGGTCCAGCCCAAGGAATCGGAGAAATGGCTAAAGCAGCCGAGGCGGCACAAAGAGCTAAAATTTCCGGATTAGTTTTGGGATCATAAGATAAAACCGTGGCAATGACCTGAACTTCTTTTAGGTAATCTTTGGGGAATAAGGGCCGGATGGAACGATCAATCAACCGGGCCTTTAAGATGGCTTCGTCGGTCGGGCGGCCTTCGCGTTTAACCCAGCGGGAACCTTTAATAATGCCGGAAGCAAACAGTTTTTCCTGATACTCAACGGTTAAAGGAAAGTAGTCCAAGCCGGGATTTTCCCGGCCGGAAACCACACTGACTAAAACGACAGTGTCGCCGCATTTAGCCAAAACAGCGGCGGTGGCTTGTTCGGCATAACGACCGACTTCCAGGGTAATTTCTTGATTATTAATGGTAACAGTTTTAGACAACAGCATTATTTTCCTAATTTCAGCTTTACCACGATCTCCTGATGGCGTTTTTTATCTTTGCGGGATAAATAGTTTAATAGCCGGCGGCGTTTGGAAACCATCGCTAAGAGGCCGCGGCGGGAATGATTATCTTTAAGGTTCGCTTTTAGATGTTTGGTAAGATCGTTAATCCGCTCGGTCAATAGGGCAATCTGAACCTCCGGTGAACCGGTGTCGCCTTTTTGAGTGGCGAATTTTTTAATAATAGTTTGTTTTTTATCAGTAGGTAAGACCATTGGTGTGTATTCTAGCAAAAGTTATCAAATCTGGCTAGAAGAAGTTAAAACTTTGGGCTTTAACCAGTCTGGAGGGGTAGCTGCTTTAACTGGGTTGTTGGGTAAGGCCCAAGGGTTGGCGGCCGGACGGGTAAGGGGGTTCAGGGGGCGAGAAAAGGGAGTGGTCATTTGGCCTTTTTTGGCACCAAAGCGCAATAGTTGAGCGACCATTTCAAAGGTGTCGGCCGTAGTTTGGGGGCTGGTAAAGTTAGCGGTTTTGGCTTCAATACCGGCCAGCAAATTGGTGGCAATATCGCTTTCCAGGGCTAAGCCTAAATCATTGATAACGGTAAAAACAATTTCGCAAGTGGCGCTGACGGTCGGATCGTAAAGGTTAACCGTGCCAAACTGGGCGTTTCTATCTAAACTCGACAGGTTGACCAAGATTTTGGTTTTATCATCTAAAAGCTTTTGTTCGCTCTTGTACAAATCGCCTAGATCTTCCAACTGCCGGGCGCCGATGACAAAGATAATGTCGGCCGATGAGCCGGTGTAGGAATACTCAACCGAGGTCGTATCCAAGGGCTGCATACCGGCTTTGGGTTCAATGGTTAAGTTGAATCTTTGGTTGGCCGGATCTTTGTCGTAGGAAACTTTTTCCAGAGAATCTTCGGGATACTGAAAGGAAATCACTAAGTTTTGGTTGCCGATACGGGGCTTGATTTTATCCACGCCGAACAAGCGGTTAAACTGGACAGTCATCGGAGTCGGGCAACCAATAGACACGTTAACTTGTTTTTTGGTTAAAGCTAAATAAAGGGATAAACCGGCGGCAACCGCGTCTAAATCCGGGTTTTGGGGCAATAAAATCAGGGTTTGCTTGGCGGTGGAAAAGGCCTGCCTGACTGGCTCAATATTGTAGGTTTTGGGCATAGTTGTCGCGATTATACCAAAAAAGTATGAGAAAGTAAAGCTATAGGATAGTGTTTAAACTTTCTTGTAAGCCACAAGTTTGTCTTTGGGCTGAAAGGAAAGAACGCCGGTAAAAGAAAGACCGTACTGCTCCCTGGCTTTGGCTTTATCAACTTCTTCTTTGCCCTGACGAATGGACTTGATTTTGCTTTCGGCGACGGTAACTTTATTGCGGATAAGGTGGACCAAATCGCCTTTACTTAATTTGCCGGACAAAACTTCCACGCCGGCGATAGATTCGCCTTTGGCAGAAAATTCCTGTAAAACTTTGGCTTGGCCTAGAATTTCTTCGTCAATCGTCGGCTCTAAGAGTTTTAAAATCTGGGCCTGTAAATCATCCAGAAGCTCATGAATCAGGGAGTAATTTTTAATTAAAATCGACTCAATTTCCGCCAGTTTAATGGCCGTGGCGGTGGTTTTTACCCGGAAACCGATAATTTTGGCCCCGGTTGATTGGGCTAAAGCGACATCGGATTCATTGACTTCGCCAATGCCGGCAGAAATTAAAGCGACATCCGGGCCAAGATTTTGAGTAATGGCCTCCAAGGTGCCGGAAACATCGGCCTTAAGAATAATTTTTAATTTAGTCACTAAGCCGCTATCACTAACCGCGTTAGTAATAGTGTTGGCGCCGACAGGCGGCACAGTGGAAAAACCTAAAACCTGGGCCGGGCAACCGGGAAAAACGGCAGTCAGACTTTCCCCTTTTTCGTTAAATAAAGCCTTAACTTTACCGGTAGTCCCGGCCAAATCTAAGTTATCCCCTAGTTTAAGAGTGCCTTTTTTAACAACAACGGTGGCGACAGGACCGCGTTGTTTGTCCAAAGAAGATTCAATAACCACGGCTTCAAGAAGAGTATTCGGTTCATTTTTCAAACTCTGCATATCTGTTAAAAGCAAGACCATTTCCAAAAGTTGATCTAAGCCCTGGCCGGTTTTAGCAGAAATTTCGCAACAAACAACATCGCCGCCATAACCTTCAACCATAACACCGTTATCGGCTAAGTCTTTTTTAACAACGGCTACGGAAGCGCCGGGTAAATCCATTTTGTTGATGGCGACTAAAAAGGGAGTTTGGCTGGCTTTGATTAATTGAAGGCATTCTTTGGTCTGCGGTTTAACTGATTCGACGGCGTCAATAACTAAAATTACCAAGTCGGTGGCGGAAACGCCCCGCGAACGCATGGCGGAAAAAGCGGCATGGCCAGGAGTATCAATAAAGGTTAATTTCCGACCCGCAAACTCTACCTGATAAGCGCCAATGTGCTGGGTAATGCCGCCGGACTCGTGTTCGGCAACGTGAGATTTTCTTAAGGTGTCTAAGAGGGTGGTTTTGCCATGGTCAATATGGCCCATGACGGTAATTACCGGCGGCCGAGGAACAAGGTTAATCTTTTTTGGTTTTTTTAGTCTTGGTTTTTTTTGGTCTGTCATCATTTAAATTAATTTTATAACCGGTTAGTTTGGCGGCCAGACGAACATTTTGACCGTCGCGGCCGATGGCTAAAGACAGCTGGTCTTCAGGCACAGTAATATTGGCTTCTTTTTTCTTGGCATTAAGCTTGATTTCCAAATGTTCCGCTGGCTGCAAGGCGGCAGTAATAAATTTATCCAAGTCTTCCGAATACTCAATAATGTCCAGTTTTTCGCCGCCCAGTTCGTTAATGACAGCTTGGACCCGGACGCCTTTTTGACCGACACAGGAACCGACCGGGTCAACGCCGGCTTGAGTCGAGGCAACAGCCACTTTACTGCGGCTGCCGGCTTCGCGGGCAATGATTTTAATAGCGACGGCGCCGGAATTAACCTCGGGCACCTCGCGTTTAAAAAGCTCAATCACCAACTGGGGATCGGCGCGGGAAACAACAATTTGTTTGCCTTTAGGTGTGTCGCCAATATTTTTAATATATAAAGTCAGGCGCTGATTAAGATGATAGTGTTCATTCGGACTTTGCTCTTCCGGCGGCATCAGGGCTTGGCCACGACCAATATCACAGATAATAAATTGGCCATCGAAACGTAAAACCATGCCGCTCACCAGGCTACCGATTTTGTCAGAGTATTCGGTAATAATGGCGTCTTTTTCGGCTTCGCGGATTTTTTGCAAAATTACCTGCTTGGCAGTCTGGGCGGCGATGCGGCCAAAACCCGGAGGAGTAACTTCTTTCTTTTTGTCCGGCTTAGCTGTGGCGAACTCAAAAATCTTGGCCGAACCGGTAATCTCGTCAACAATCACTTCGTAGTCCAAGTCTTCATTAGCGCCAAAGTCTTTGCGGTAAGCGGCCACGAGGGCAGCCTTTAAGGTTTCTAAAATAGTCTGAGGAGAAATACCCCGCTCGGCGCAGATTTGGTTAAGGGCCGAGGTAAATTCGGTCCGGGCAGATTTAGGTAAATTGGTTAAGTCCATATTTTAATTAAAAAGGCGGGTCTTAATGCCGCCTCTTGCCTAAATTTCTTAATAACAGTCTATTTTAGCACATTTGGTTTAATCTTTAAAGACTAACATTAATAATCTACCCGACACTGACACCATTGGGAACGGGTTTTTCGGGCAGGGATAAATTATCACACCTCGCAGATGTGATAGAGATGATTTAGCTTTCACTTTCAAATTCTTCTAACAGTTGGCGCTGGCGGCGGGAAAGACGATCGGGGACACGGATAATCAGGCGGACATACTGGTCGCCGCGGCCGCGGCCGCGAAGGATCGGCATACCCTGGCCGCGAAGACGAATTAAAGTGCCGGATTGGGTGCCGGGCTGAACTTTTAATTTCAGGTCGCCGTCAATCGTCGGCACCTCAACCACTCCACCTAAGGCAGCCTGGGAAAAACTGATAATTTCATCAATAAAAACATCGTTAACTTCGCGCTTAAAATGCTTGTCCGGTCGGACTTCGATGGTCACATAAAATTTTTCAAAGCGGATACGGGTACCGTCATCGCTACCGGCGGGAATTTTAATGGTGTATTCTTTGCCCTGATGAACCAGGGTTCTGGTTGTACCCTTGGCCGCTTCCATAAAATCGATGGCCAGGCCATAACGAGGGATTCTTTGCTGCTGATGAAAAGGCGAACCGCCACCGAAAAAGCTTTCAAAAATTTCAAACGGGTCACTAAAGCCGCCGAAGTCAAAGCCACCACCGCCACCAGCGGTAGTGTAAGTGTAAGTGAATGGGCCCTGACGGTAAGACTGAGTGCCACTGCCAAACGGACCGCCGGCGCCAAAACCCTGGCTGGGGTCGAAAGCAGCGTGACCATATTGGTCATAGGTAGAGCGTTTTTCCGGGTTAGATAAAACTTCGTAGGCTTCGGAAATTTCCTTGAATTTTTCCGTGGCATCGGCGGATTTGTTACGATCAGGATGATATTTTAAGGCTAACTGACGGTAGGCTTTTTTCAGTTCCGCCGCGCTGGCGGTTTTGGAAACGCCTAAAACTTCATAAAAGTCGCGCTTGGTGGTCATTTATTTATTTTACTCCACCACTTCGCCTTCTTGGACTTTATCCTTATCGGATTTTTTGTCGTCGGGTTTTTTTTCACCGTCGGCCTTAGGCTCGGACTTCTGCGATTCGTACATCGCGGCACCGACTTTTTGGATGGTTTCGGAGAGGTCTTTAGTCTTGGCCTCCAGCTCGTCTTTGCTGCCGGATTCTAAGATGTCTTTTAAGGCCTTAACCTTCTTTTCGACATCGGCTTTATCCTCTTTTTTAACTTTATCGCCAGCATCCTTTAAAGTTTTTTCGCTGGTGAAAATAAGCGTATCGGCTTGGTTGCGGGCGTCGATGCGCTCTTTCTTTATTTTGTCCTCTTCGGCGTGTTTTTCCGCCTCTTGGGTCATGCGCTTAATTTCGTCATCAGACAAACCAGTCGAGCCTTTAATGGTAATCTTCTGCTCTTTATTGGTGGCCTTGTCTTTGGCGGTAACATTTAAAATGCCGTTGGCGTCGATATCAAAAGTGACTTCGATCTGCGGCACGCCGCGCGGACTCGGAGGAATCCCATCCAGAATAAACCGGCCTAGGGATTTGTTGTCGTTGGCCATTGGCCGTTCTCCTTGCAAGACATTAATTTCCACCGAAGTTTGATTGTCCGCGGCGGTCGAGAAAATCTGCGATTTGCTGGTCGGCACCGTGGTGTTGCGGTTGATTAAAGGCGTGGCGACACTGCCTAAAGTTTCAATGCCTAGGGTCAGCGGGGTAACGTCCAAGAGTAGAACATCAGTGACGTCGCCGGTCAAAACACCAGCCTGAACGGCCGCACCAATGGCCACGACTTCATCCGGATTAACAGATTTATTCGGCTCTTTGCCAAAAAGTTCTTTGACGGTTTGGTAAACCTTGGGCATGCGGGTCATACCGCCAACCAAGACGACTTCATCAATATCTTTCACGGTTTTCTTGGCGTCTTTAAGACAGGCCTTAACCGGAGGAATGGTTTTTTGAATTAAGTCATCCACCAGATTTTCCAGTTTGGCCCGGGTCAACTTCATGGTCAGATGCAAGGGACCATTTTTGCCTTGGGTAATAAACGGTTGGTTAATTTCTGTTTCCGTGGAGGAAGACAACTCCATTTTGGCTTTTTCGGCAGCGTCTTTAATCCGCTGTAAAGCTTGTTTATCAGCCTTAAGGTCAACGCCGTTTTCTTTTTTAAATTCAGCGGTAATATAGTCAATAATTTTTTGGTCAAAGTCGTCGCCGCCTAGATGGGTATCGCCGTTGGTGGCTTTAACTTCATAAACATTATCTCCTAGTTCCAAGACGGAAATATCAAAGGTGCCGCCGCCCAAATCATAAACGCAGATGGTTTGGGCTTTTTTCTTTTCTAGGCCGTAGGCCAAAGCGGCCGCGGTCGGCTCGTTTAAAATCCGCTCGACTTTAAGACCGGCAATTTCGCCGGCCTGCTTGGTTGCCTGACGCTGAGCGTCATTGAAATAGGCCGGACAGGTAATGACGGCTTTGTCAACGGATTCGCCTAAATAAGCCTCGGCATCGGCTTTGGCTTTTTGTAAAATTTTGGCAGAAATTTCCTGGGGAGTGTAAGTTTTCCCGTCAACTTCCACCATCGCCATATCCCCTTTACCACCGACAATTTTGTAGGCAACCATGCCTTGAGTTTTCTTGACTTCGGCATCACCCATTTTGCGGCCCATTAACCGTTTAATGGAATAAATCGTGTTGCCGGGATTAAGAACCATTTGACGTTTAGCAATATCACCAACCAAATTTTTAGTCGGCTCAACTATTGAAGGAATCAAGTTGCGGCCTTCGGCAGTCGGAATCACTTTGGGACTACCGCCTTCCATCACGGCGACCACCGAATTAGTGGTGCCTAAATCAATACCAATAATTTTATTGGATGCCATATTATTTATCCCCGATCTTGCTTCGGGAATCCTCCTTAATTATATTAATATTATCCTTACCAACCTTAACCCGGGCCGGCCGTAAAACCCGATCATGAAGGTAAAAACCTGGTTGAACCACGGCCAAAATTAAGTTTGGTTGACCCGCCACCAACTCACTACACTCGGCGGTTTTGGGGTCAAAAACAGTGTTTAAAAGTTTAATTTCACTAACCCCTTCAGCTTGCAGAACTGATTTAAATTTATCAATGGTCAATTGCAGACCGGCATTTTTCAGGTGTTCCTGGGCCCGCTCCAAATCATCTAAGATCGGCAAAAGCTTGGCAATTAAAGAAGCGGAAACAAATTTAACAAATTCTTGTTTGTCGGCTTCAACCCGCTTGGTTAAATTTTGATAGTCAGCCAAAGTTCGTTTCAACTGATTTTCTAAAGTTTTTTTGGACATAAATTTTTACCAGCCTTTGGCAATTTCATTAATTAAATTGCCGAAATAGCGAACCGTGGGAATTATTCGCTGATATGGCAGGCGGTTGGGACCGATAATCCCCAAAGAACCGGAAAGATTAGGGGTAGAAAAGTCGGCAAAGACCATGCTTAAGGGCTCAAAAATAACGTTGTCAAAATCGTCGCCGACTAAAATATGCACCGGTTCTTCGGTGCTAACTTTGGCAAAAATTGAGTGCATCAGATTAAATTCGTCGATTAAAGACAAAACTTCGCGGCAAACATCAATGTCGTAAAATTCCGGGTTGTCCAAAAGGTGAGCTTCGCCGGAATGAAACAGGTCGCCACCGGAAGTGCAGGCAACCGCCAAGGCTTTGGTTTTATCGGCTAAGGCCTTAGTAATGCTTTTCAAAAATTTACCTGATTCAAAGCGGTTATCCCAAACTTTTTCTTTAACAGCCACTTCTTCGGCGACGGACATTTCATCTTCTTTTAGAAGTTCATGAACGTAGTATTTTAGAGCCATGGGTGTCGGAGTCCGGCCGGCAGAGGTATGTGGCTGTTTTAAAAATCCGGCTTTGGTTAAGGCCATCATTTCGTTGCGGATGGTCGCCGGAGAAACACCGAGATTATATTTTTTCTCAAGCGTGACACTGCCAACCGGTTCGGCCGTAGTGGTAAATTCTTCAATTACCGCTTTTAAAAGTTGGGCCTGGCGATCAGTTAAATTCATATTAGCAGTAGAGTAGCACGACTGCTAATAGGTTGTCAAGGGGGCTATTTTTGTTCCGGCTGAGCAATAATCAACAATCTTTTCCAAGTGGTTCCCGGCGGCCAGCAAGTCTGTAATACCAACCGTTCTTCGCCGGTGACATCGATAATATCGCTAATGTCCGTCGGGTCAACCACTTTTTTCTCCGCTACAATATAGTTATAAGGAACATTGTTATAGTAAGCAATAATTTTATCGCCTTTTTCCAGTTTTCCTAAAAGATAGAAAACCGCATTAAACCGTTCCACATCAAAAGTCGCGTCAGTCGAATGGCCGAAAATATAAACCGTACCGTTTTCTCCCGGAACCGCCGTCCCGACCGCATGGGCGACTCCACCCGCCTGTTTTAACACCGATTGGTAGGCTTTTACATCCTCGGGGTTAACATTTTCCGTCACCGACACGTTGACAAAAATTTTCGGGATCACCAAACCAAACTGGGTTGACAAGGGCTTGACCACATCAGCGTTGGCCAATTGTTTAAAACCGGACATTGATACCATCATGCCTGAAAAACCAACAGTTGGTTTACCGGTTGACGCGGCTTTTACTTCTTGCTGATAACGCGCTTCGGTGATGACGCTCGGACCGAAAATCCAGGCTAAAATTACCACAATTAGCCCTAAACTTAAATTAATCCCCCAAATGATTAATTTTTTATTTTTCATAAACTAAAACCCAAATAATAATTTCACTAATAGTAAAGTTGCTCCCAAACCGGCACTGCCAACGCTTAACCAAGTCGGTGCTCCGGTTGAAGGCTGGCTGGGCGGAAAATTTGGCGTTGGACTGGCTCCGTTAATACCGTTAACCGGATAGTTGCCAAAATAAAACTTATAGTTTTTGCTTTGATTCAGAGTTTGTTCTACTACCGTTCCGGTCGTATTTAACCACCCTTCCTGACCCAACTCCTGTATCTTAACTCTATCACCGATATTGACCGTGATGGTGTCTCCGGCGTCTCCATTCGGTTCAATCGTGTAGCTTTCTTCTTGCCCGCCATTCACCTGATAGGTAAATTCCCAGGCCCGATTAGTCGAACCTTCCCCGGTTTCTCTAACCCCGTTTTTATTAGCATCTAAAAATTTCTCAATAACAAAAGTGGGTTGATTGGCTCCCGGCGATGGGCTGGGACTGGGACTGGAACCGGGTTCGGGTGAAGGGCTGGCGGAAATTCGTTGGTTGCCAAAATCAAAAGTATAAGTATGTCCCGCCTGGCTTAATGTTTGTGTCTGATTTTTAGGAGTGGTAATCTTCCAACCGGATTTAGTAAATTCCTCTACTTCGACTTTGGTTCCTTTGTTCATGGTTGTCTTAGCTGATAAACCGCTGGCAGTGGCCGTATTAATCGCTTTCCAGTCGCCGTCGTTAATGCTGTATTGGAACGACCAGGTCTTATTCGGACTGCCTTCATTAGAATCTTTGTCACCGTCGCCGTTTAAATCATTAAATTTGCGGATTTGAAAATAGGCTTTATTAGAAGATGGGGTGGGTTTATAGGAAAAAATCACTAAAAAATCATTATAGTCTGAGGCTGGCTCACCAGCCGTATCCCAATCTGACCAGCATTGAGTGGAAACAATCGGTTCACCGTTGTCATTTACTTCCTTAACATAGGCCTCAATATTCACCGGTGGGTCTGCCAAACCGCTAACGCCGCATTGTTTTCCGTCATTAATCGGCGTTTGCCAATTAAAGTCGGGTTGGTAAACATCGTTGACTTTCGCGGAGATTTTTTCCGTTAGGCTTTCTTGAGCCTTAATATTAATTCCGGTATCTTTATAGTTGCCGGTGCTTATCTCAAAAACATTCGGAGTTTCTTGGTAAGTTAGCTCAAACTTTCTATTGGTCCAGGAGTCAAACCGCCAATAATAGATCCGGACCTCGCCGTCTTTAGGAAATTTTAACGTGGTTGGGTTAGTGCCGCTAGTTAACTCTTCCGGCTGCGCTTGGGCAATAAACGCTTCCTGCCGATTCAGACTGGATAGGTATGTCCGCATCGATAAATTTAGGCTGACTAGGCCAGTCACTACGATTACCCCGATCCACAAAAGTTTTTTCCAGGCAAACTTCATCTTAAAATAATCCTACACTATTTTACCAAGTTCTTCAAAAAAAGCGGCGTGATAGAATAAAATTATGAGAAATTTTAAGACCTGGGTCGGGTTATTAATTTTAGTCGGAGGGTTAATCATCGCCTTAAGCTTGGGAAGAAGGGCCACCCGACTGCTACCCGGTGCGGCGGGCCAACCGGCTAATATTATTGTCAAGGCAGATGAAAGCGTAGGGCCTCTGCCCCGCCCCTGGACAAATTTAGCCCAAGGCGGTGAAGAATCCACCGGGATGCTCAGCCAAACCGTTGGCAAAATCAAACCATTAAAACCCACCTATATCCGCCTTGACCATATATATGATTTTTATGACACGATTAAAAAAGAAAACGGACAGTTAAATTTTAACTGGACGAAATTAGATAAAGAAATTGAGGCAATTTTACAAACCGGGGCAAAACCGTTTTTATCTTTATCTTATCTACCGCAAGGCTTCGGGTTAAACGACTGGCAGGCAATCGTTAAGGCCACCATCAATCATTATTCCGGCAAGAATGAGAAAAATTTGACAGACGTTTATTATGAAGTTTGGAACGAGCCGGATTTATTCGGCGACTGGAAAATTTCCGGCGAAAAAAATTATTTGGACCTGTACCGGTTGGCGGCGGTCGGGGCCGATCAAATCACCAATGCCAATCTGTTTAAGTTGGGCGGGCCAGCCACGACCGGCATGTACCGCAACTGGATGGAAGCGCTATTTAATTTAATCGACAAAGAAAGTCTAAGATTGGATTTTATCTCCTGGCACCGTTACGGCCTCAACCCGAGTGATTTTTCGGCCGATACTGATGAAATTAGCAATTTAATCGGCCAATATCCTAAATTAATCAAAGCGGAAAGAATTGTTTCTGAGTGGGGATTTGATCCGAAAAACAACTCCGGTTATGACAGCGCGTTTGGAGCCGCCCATATCTTAGCCAGCGTCAGGGAAATGTTTAATCGGATTCAAAAAGCTTTTTTGTTTGAAATTAAAGACGGCAAAGACCCGAAGGGTCAACCATTTTGGGGCCGGTGGGGACTCTTAACCCATGAATCAACCGGCCTATTAATTAAGCCCAGATATAACATGCTGCTCTGGTTGAACGATCTGGGAACAAACCGCTTATTATTGTCCGGAGAAAATGGGTTTATAAGAGGCATTGCCGCTAAGAAAGAAAACGACATTCAGATTTATTTAGTGAATTATGACCCGGCTAATCAGCATGAAGAAACAGTCCCAATAATCGTCAAAAATTTACCACTGGGACAATATCAGGTGACAACCGAGTGGTTCGGACAGAAACCGGAAACTAAAATAATAACGATTACCGCCGGCACCTACGTTGACTCGGTTAACTTAAAACCAAATCAAAGCACCAGAGTTAGCTTAACGCCGAACAACCGCTAAAAAAGCTTCCTGAGAGAGATTGACCTTACCCACCCGCTTCATCCGTTTTTTGCCGCGCTTCTGACTGGCTAAAAGCTTGGCTTTGCGGCTTAAATCGGCGGCGTGGAGTTTAACCGTGACGTCTTTGCGGTAGGCTTTAATCGTTTCCCGGGCTAAAATTTTACCGCCCAAAACTACCTGGATTGGTAGTTCAAACTGCTGACGGGGAATGGCGGCTTTTAATTTTTTCGCTAATTTTAAGGCTAAGCTGACAGCCGCAGGGCGAACAGTTAAAACTGATAAGGGTTCAACCAGCTGACGATTAAGTAAAATTTCCAGTTTAACGATGTCGCTTAAAACAAAACGGGAAAAACGCCAATCAAGGCTGGCAAAACCGGAAGAAACCGATTTTAAACGATCAAAAAAACCGCTGATTAATTCCCGGAGCGGCATAAAATAAACCAGCTTGACCTGGCTGCCAAAAAATTCCTGGGATTTCAGCTCGGCCCGATACTCGCGGCATAAATCCATCACCCCGCCCAGATAAGTAAGCGGGGTAAACAAAGATAAATCAATATACGGCTCCAGAGTTTGGTTGATTAACGAGGGGTCGGGAAAATCGGCCGGGCTAAGGATGGAAATAAGTTGGTGATTTTTCTTCAATTCAATCTGGTATTCAACCGACGGACTGGTAGTAATCAGGTTTAAATCAAATTCCCTTTCCAGACGCTCCTGGACGATCTCGGCGTGCAACAGCCCCTGAAAACCGATTTTAAAACCGCTGCCTAAAACCGCCGAGTTGACGGGATTGTAAGTAATGCTGGAGTCGGTTAAATGAAATTTTTCCAAAGAGGTTTTTAATTTAATAAAGTCTTGGTTGTCAATTGGATAAAAATCCATAAAGACAACCGGTAAGGGTTCCTGATATCCCGGCAAAGCGGAAACGGCCGAGCCTGATTCAACAATCGTGTCGCCGACGCGGCAAAGAGAAATATCTTTCAGGCCGGTGGCCAGATAGCCAACCTCGCCACAGGTTAATTGCTGCGTCGGTTTTAGGCTAGGAGAAAAGTAACCGATTTCCTGAGTTTTAAAGACGGTCGCGTTAGAAAAAAATTTAAGCTGGGTAGAGGCAGTAATTTGGCCGTTGACTAAACGGACGCAAGCAATAACGCCGTGATGGGGATGATAAAAAGAGTTAAAAACTAAAGCTTGCAGGGGGCTGTCCTCCTTCGCTGAAGCTACGGCGGGCGAAGGAATCCGATCAATAACAGCTTTAAGCAATTCCGGTACGCCAGCGCCTGTTTTGGCAGACACTAATAAAATCTCCGAGGCTTTAAAACCGAATGAATCCTGTAATTCCTGCTTAACCCGATCAATTTCGGCATTGGCTAGGTCAATTTTATTAATCACCGGAATTAATTCCAAATGACTAGCCATGGCTAAATTGGCATTAGCCATTGTCTGGGCCTGAATTCCCTGGGTAGCGTCAACTAATAAAATGGCGCCTTCGCAAGCATTGAGCGACCGGGAAACTTCGTAGGAAAAATCAACGTGACCGGGGGTATCGATCAAATTTAGAATATAGGAGTTAGCATTTAGCAAATAGCGCATGCGGACAGGGGCGAGTTTAATGGTGATTCCCCGTTCTTTTTCAATCGGATTAGAGTCCAAGAACCGTTCCTCGAAATCTTTTTTGGCAATCGTACCGGTGGCTTGCAAAAATCGGTCGGTTAAAGTAGTTTTGCCATGATCGATATGACTGATAACGCAAAAATTTCTAATAGTTGATTGGTAGAGATTCATCGTGAGTAAAGCGTTTAATTAAAACCGTAAAGCTATCCAGCTCTCTAATTTTTAAAATTTTGGAAAAAACTGAGTAAACCGTCAAGCCAATTAAGGTCGTGATAATCGATAAAATAATCAAATCAAGGGTCCGGGCGGTATCAAGAATATACCGGTCAAGAACACGCAAAGGAATCCAAAGACTGAAGCCGGTTAAAATCGTCGCTAAAGACATTTTTAAAAAAGGAATAAATAATAAGTGGCGGTCAAAGCCGCCGGTCAACCGGGCGAGAAAAAATAACAACAAGGCTGCATGTAAAAAACTAGCCAGGGAAACTCCCAAGGCCAAACCTAAAACACCGAAATGAAACTGATAAATAAACAGAATACTAAAGGCAACATTGGTAAAAACGGCGGCAATAGCCAGATATAAAGGGGTACGGGTGTTGGATAGCGCATAAAAACCGCGGACCAGAATTTGAATAGCAGATTGGGCAAAAACAGAAATAGCAAAGAGGGCAACCACTTTGCCGGTTAAAATCGTCGCCTCCCAGGGGAAAGTCCGAGCACCGAAAGCCAGACGAACGGCCGGAATTCTTAAGACCAGCAAAATCATTCCGGCCGGCAAACTTAAATATAAAGCCTGATTAAGGGATGATAAAAGCAGGGTTTTAAATTTATCCAAAGAATCCCGGGAAACATTCTGAGACAGAGTGGGCAAGGCGGCCTGACCGATGGTGGCCCCGAACAAACCGACCGGCAAGTTGTTTAAATTTTGAGCAAAATAAAAAATGGCTAAAGAGCCGACCGACAAAGAAGTGGCCAGAAAAACAGCCATGGTCAGCTCAATTTGGCTGACCGCTAAAGCTAAAGTTCGGGGAAACATTAATCGGCCAATCCGTTTCACCCCGGGATGTCGAAAATCAAAACTAAAACGATAATTAAAACCTAAGCTCTTAACTAAAGGCACCTGAATTAAAAAATGCAAAAAGGCGCCGAGAATGACGCCAAGCGCCGGACCGTAGATTCCAAACATAGGTCCCAAAACCAGAATCCCAAAAATTATTCCCAAATTATAAGCAATCGGGGAAAGGGCAGGAATTAAAAAATAATGATGCGACTGCAAGATGCCGGTTAAAAAATTAGAAACCAAAAAACAAGCTTGGGCCAGCAATAAGATACGCGTCAAGACGGTCATCAGATTAAGCTGATCGACGGAAAAATTAGGGGCAATTAAATGGCTTAAGGGCCGGGCAAAAATAAATAAAACAGCGCCTAAAATCATAAATAAGGCCAGACCGATGTTAATAACGCTGGAAGCGACATGCCAGGCTTCATGTTTTTCTTTAATTAAATAGTGGGAGAAAACCGGAATAAAGGCAGCGGAAAAAGCGCCAACGACTAAAAGCTGAAAAATCATGTCCGGCAGCCGAAAGGCGGCAAAATAAACATCCAACTGCCAAGAACTTAACGGATTAAAAAAAGCGCCGGCCAAAAATCTGTCCCGCAACAACCCCAAAATCCGGGACAAAAAAACCGCAAACATCAGAGTACTGGCGGCAGAAAGAGTGTCTGGCTGTGGCCGAAGCCAACGATTTCTCATCTTGACGCGAGTATAACAAAAATATAAAATCCAAACCATGCCAATACTAAAATCCGCCATTAAAAAACTAAAGCAGGATAAAAAAAGAACCAAGGTGAATAAGCCTTATCGCGAAAAATACCGGTTAGCGGTAAAAACGGCCAGAATCCATCCCAGTCTAAAAACGCTAAAATTGGCGGCGGCGGCGTTGGATAAAGCGGCAAAAAAGAAAGTCATTCATAAAAATAAAGCCAATCGACTCAAGTCGAGATTGACACGACTTCTCAAAAAGACAAAAAAGAAGTAGAATTAACTAATGCCTGCCATCAAAAAAGAAATCAACTTGCTACCGAAAGAGCCTTGGGAAAAAGGCTTTTTAGGAAATTTAATCCACTGGGTGTTATCGGTCGGCCGCTACGTAGTCGTATTTACCGAGTTAATTGTAATTTCCAGTTTTTTATACCGATTTAGCTTGGATAAAAAATTAGCCGACTTGAATGAAAAAATAAAACAAGAAAAGACAGTAGTCGAAAGCTACGGTGATTTTGAAGATAAATTCAGACAGGTACAAAAACAGTTAGAAGAAGTAAAGATAAAAGAAGATGAATCAATCCCGATTGGACTGATTTTAAATACTATCAGTGAGATTACCCCCACAGAAACAGTCTATGAATCAATCACAATTAATAACCAAGTGGTTGAGTTACAGGGCCGGGTTTTATCAGAAGTGGGATTAGCCACCTTGCTGACCCAGGCCCAAGCCCGGAAAGAATTTTCAGACATCAACTTAGAAAATGTCACCTCCGGAAAAAATAACAGCCAAGAAATAAATTTTCAAATGACCTTAACTTTAGCTAAAAAATGAAACAAGATTATTTACGCTGGGCACAACAACCAATAGTGAGAATTTCCGGATTAATTTCCCTAACCTTTTTTACGGTCGCCTTCTTTGGTATCTTTGCCATTATGCCAACCTTTAAAACAATCGCTAAACTTAATAAAGAAATTGAAGACAGCCAAATAATTGACAGTCAACTTTATAAAAAAACCGTTAGCTTGCAGGCCGCTCAAACAAATTATGACAAAGTTATTAATGATTTAGGTTTAGTAAATCGGGTAATGCCGGAAAGGGAAGAGTTTGAAACCCTGTCCTGGCAGATAGCCTGGCTGGCTAGCCAAAAAGGGGTAGAGCTGACAAGCGGCACTTTTAACACTTTCAACTTGGTCGGGCCCAGTGAAACCGGTTTACAAACCCTGGAAATTGATTTGACGGTCAGCGGCCCCTATTTAAACATTAAGGATTATTTCGTCTCCTTAACCGGCTTTGACCGATTAATCACCATTAGCGACGTAAATTTCGGCAGTAAGAATTCAAATAATCTAAAAAATAATCTGAACTTAACCGCTAACTTAAAATTAACTGCCTATTGGTTACCTAAGGAGGGAAAATAAATGCTCAGCGGAGTGCAAAAATCCTGGCGCAAAGACTTATTCAGATTGTCAATAATGACATTAATTACCGTGGTCGTCTGGATCGGCTTGGCCACTTACCAAGCTTTAACCAAAAGCCAGATAAAACCGGATGTAGCCAAGGCAATTTTACCCTTGACGCCAACCCTCGACATTGACACAATGGAAAGGATTAAACAAAAACAGGTTACTCCTAATATTGATTGGGGCAGCCTAACGCCGGTAAAGCCGGAAATTTTAGCGGTGCCCAAAGAAGCGACTGCCAGCAGCCATGCAAACGAATAAAGTTCATTTCCCCACTGCCTTAGGCTTGTTAATTTTATTAGTGGCAATATTTTTAGGC
The DNA here is from genome assembly GCA_026397255.1 of Candidatus Beckwithbacteria bacterium. Classification (NCBI taxonomy): domain Bacteria; phylum Candidatus Beckwithiibacteriota; species Candidatus Beckwithbacteria bacterium. Next base: position 260,097 of record JAPLVF010000013.1, read on the forward strand.
GTGTTTTTTGCCAAAACCAGAACAGTAAACACCAACCAGAGCCAAGAAACAGCCACGCCCAGTCAAATAAGAATTACCAACGTGACTGATAATGGTTTTTCCACGTCTTGGCTGACAGATCAACAGACAGAAGGGTTTCTTAAATACGGCACTAAAGAAACAGAGTTAAGCCAATCAACCCTGGATGACCGGGACCAACTATCAGGAGAAAAAGGGAAGTTTGAAGTGCATTATGTGACGAGTAAAAATTTAATGCCAGCAACTAAATATTATTTTAAAATTGACTCGGGCGGCAAACAGTTTGACAACAACGGCAAACCGTTTGAGGTCGTCACGGGCCCAACTTTAACTAATGCTCCCAGCGCTGACCCAATTTACGGCACGATTTTAACTCAATCAGGAACAGCGGCAGAAGGAGTGATTGTTTATATAAATGTGGCTAATGCCGCACCCTTATCAGCTCTAACAAAAACTAACGGCAACTGGGCGTTATCGTTAGCCACAGCCAGAACGTCAGATTTAAGCGGCTTCTTAAAATACGACACCCAGGCGACAATTATAAATCTTTTAGTCCAAGCGGGAAAGTTGGGAACGGCTTCGGCAATTACGACCGCCACTAATGATAACCCGGTGCCGGATATCAGTCTGGGTAAGTCCGAGGATTTTCGGGCCCAGGCCATGCCTTCGTCTTCGACTACGGCAGGCGACGCCGGAGCAACGGAAAGCGGACAAATAGGACAAAAAAGCGGATTTTTGTTAAATCCGCTGGTGGCCCAAGTAGCCACCGAGAGCGGCGAGGTGACCTTGAACAATCCTGCCTACGACGGCGAGGTGATTAATGCCACCCAGCCGGCTTTTATGGGCAGCGGGCCGGCAGGGAAAATTTTGGCAATTGAGATTCACTCCACGCAAACCTATACCGGCTCGGCCACGGTTAACAGCAGCGGGGAATGGGAATTTAACGCACCGAAAGGGTTAACCCCGGGAGAGCATACGGTCACAATTAACTATATCGGAACTGACGGAAAAGAGGCGACAATCAGCCGTAATTTTGTGATTGCCCAGGCGGGAGAAACAACCGTGCCGGCCATTACCGCGACCCCTTCGGGAGGAACAACTTCCCCTAGTCCCGCTCCCCGAACCTCAATGCCGGCAACCGGCAGCGGTATTCCTCACCCCGGCTCAAGTGAGATTTCTTTACTAATGCTGTTGACAGGGTTAGGATTAATTATCGGTAGTTTAAAAATTAAAAATATTGTATAAATAAACTTATGGACAATATCGGCCTGCAGCCACCATTCACTCCGCCACCAGAAAGACCCTCAGTTACTCTTCCACCGATTCCGCCGACGACGCCACCAGCACCACCAGCCACTCCACCAGTACAACCACTAGTGCAACCGGAACAACCAATAATCCAACCGCCCCATAATCAAAGGGCGAAAAAGGCCAAAAAAGTTTTGCCGAAGTTAGCAGTCGGCACACTCTTAGTCGCGCTTTTGGTGGGAGGATTAGTGTTAGGGAAAAACTTAATCGGGCAAAAAACTAGTGTAGAGAAATTGGCAACCGCCACGATTTGCGAATCGCCTTCGCCATATCCGTATACTCACCCACTTGACTGTGGGGCCCAATGTTGTAATAAGGACACACAATACTGTTGTACATTTGGTTGTAAAGATAAATCTGATGGCCCTTGCCCCGGTGAAAGCCCAACGACCGGACATTTTGCCAATTCAGAATGTTTCGAAACCGGCTGCCATGTCAGCGACGCTGACTGGAATAACGGAGTTAGTCCTCTTTGTGTTGTGATGCATTACTGGTGTCCTAATGGAGGAGCTTCGTGGGATCCAAATGTGTGTGGCGAAGCTGTAAGTGGTTACCAAATAATTGGTAATCGGGTTCAAGAAGCGGTTTTTTCTCAAGATTGTGGTACTGAACAAATCGATTTAATATGCCAGGGCGTTACGGATCATCCCCATAGAAATCGCCATAAGGGGCCTTGCGCTAGTCCGTCACCGAGCGAACAACCGGCATCACCTAGTCCGAGCCCGTCGGTTTCATCACCCAGCCCGAGCCCGTCGTCGTCACTTACAACTATTCCAAATTGCACAAGCTTAATAACAACTGCTGATCTAAATAATTTGCAAGTAGGAACCGAATATTCTTTCCAATTAACAGCCGGAGGTACTGCTCCAATTACTAGCGTAGAAATGTCTGTTTATGGTAGTAGTTGTTCGAATAATCTTAAAACATATACTCCACAGACTGTTTCTGGTCCGGGGACTTACACGATTAAATGGACTCCTACCCAAGCAGGTTCGTTTACAGCTTACGGCAGGATCTGGAACGATGGTGTAGCTGAGTGTCGGGCTGACTGTGTTGATGGTCCACCACGATACTTATGCGCTAATGCCCAAGCGTGTAAATTAACAGGCACTGTCACATCACCAACAACCATCAGTTGCGTGGAATTAACGAAAAATACGGCCAACCCTAAATTAAATGACGCTGTGCCTTTTGTTTGCAATGCAGGTTATTCTTCACCTTCTCTCGTGGCTTTCTTTAGATACAGCACCAACGGCGGTTCAACTTACAGCGACCGTTTACCTACGAACGGCGTAGTAATAAATCCCGGCGCTTACCGAGCCTATTATACGATTACTATTGGCCAAATCGGCAACTGGGTTGTCCAATGCCGCATTTGTACCAGCGCGGCGGCGACTACCTGTACTGCTTGGGGGCAGGCAAATTAACTATGAAAAAAGATAATAAATGGCTATTGTGGGGACTGATTGGCTTTACGGCTATCTTGCTGATAACGGCAATAATTTTATTCCTGCAGTTAAGGAAACCAACACAGCCCTTGCCGACGCCAAAACCAGTCGCCTCACCGCAAGTTCCGGAAATAAATGTAGCGGGTACGGCTGGTGTCTGTGAGCTAAGCTTTACGGTGACAGCGTCACCTTCACCCTCACCGAGTCCGGGGACGTCACCTTCACCCTCACCGAGTCCGGGGACGTCACCTTCACCCTCACCGAGTCCGGGGACGTCACCACAACCAAACGTTTGTTTTGACACCTGCAGCACAGATGATGAATGTAAGGTGGCTAATTCTGAGTGGAGGTGTATGACTGTGTCCGGCGATAAGCGCTGTGTTAACCCTAACTGCACGGACGAGACCGACTGTAACTGCAATATCGCTTCCTCGCCTAACCCAACAATTATCGCCTACGCTTCACCAACTCTTCCACCCCAAACCAAGGGCGGCCAGCCGGTGTTACCGCAAGCGGGTATTTCCGGACCGGCAGTTTTAGGGGTTTCAGCCGGACTGTTGCTGATGCTGGCCGGGTTGTTGTTGTTTTAAATTCAGCGCCAGGTAGGTAACCAGAACCAATATTTTAGTAAGTTTACAGGTAGTGGTATTGCGGTATTTAAGGGGTAGAAGAAAATAAAAGTTATAATCGTTATAAATATTATAAATTTTATAATTTTGGCTGGCAGAGCGTTAACCACTTGAGCTAAAATTAAACATAAAAAGGGCAGGGCGGGCAGATAGTGATGTAAAAACATAATCCGGGGAGAAAAAACGAAAGGAAAAAAGAGAAAGAAATAACAAATCAGAAGAAATAAATTGCTGCAGAAAATTAAGGAAATTAAACCGCCCCAGAAAACTAACGGGTTGCCAAGATTATAAATATTGGCGACAGAATTTTTAAAATACTCAACATAAAACCAAACCGGCCGGATTAGAAACGGCCACTGCCAGGCAGAAGACTGATAAGAGTGAGTGGCGGTAAGGTGGGTTTGATACCAAATAATTTGCTTGTGAAGATCAAAAAAACTGGTCAAGCTGCCGCCGCGGAGAAATAACTGAGAATAAGAGAGAAAATAAATAATCACTGTAATAAGTAATATGTAAACTGTAAACAAAAATTTTTTGGGAGATCTAATCAGAAAGAAAATTAGGTAAATCGGAAAAAGCAAGACGGCAGAATGTTTGGTGGCCACGGCCAAGCCGGTAAAAATAGCAGTAAGAAAGAGATTACGATAAGGAGACGCCTTCACATGCGTAAAGGAGTCTCCTTTAATAAATCGACAAAAGAAAGTGAGGGCAAAAATAATCCAGGTAGTCACAAAAATATCATTCATGGTAATCCGCGACATCGTCAACTGAAGATTGTCAAAAGCAAAAAAAGCGGCAGCCATTAAAGCGATTTTTTTATTTTTAAATAATGTCAGGGCGAAATAATAAAGGGCGGCAATGGAGATTGTCCCAAAAAGGGCACTGGGGAATCGCCAACCGAAACTGTTATCGCCGAAAATCTTAACTGAGTTCGCTTGAATTAATTTAGCTAAAGGCGGATGAAGCCAATCATAGGCGGTATTGGGTTCGGGCGCTTTGGCAAAGGGATTATAGGCATCAAGGTTCCCCTGACTAATCGCCCGCACGGCCGGAACATGATAAACCTCGTCGAAAACATAGGCAGCCGGGACACCCAAGCGGAAAACCCGCAGGAAAAAACTAACAACGAGCAACAACCATAACGCTCTCGTGTAAAATGGTTTCATGCTGTCTATTGTAGCAAGTTTTGTTTTTTGGCTTGGCTGGGTTGGGTTTTTTACGATTACCTGGAGCCATGTTCTGGTGAAAGAGGCAGCGGGCTGGTGGTCAAGTTGCGCCAATTGTTGGGGCGATTGGTCGGCCCACCTGGCTTATACGACCAGTTTTGCCTACGGCCACAATTTCCCGCCACAACTGCCGATAATGGCCGGCCACAAATTCAGTTATCCGTTTCTGATCGACTGGTTGTCAGCCATACTCGTGAAATTGGGCTTGGATTTAAGATGGGCATTAATTATCCCCGGCTGGATTCTATCGTTAATTTTGATTTGGCTGATTGTCAGATTGGGGCAAAAATTAACCGGCAGCTTGGCGGTGGGCCGGTTGGCCTCATTGATTTTTTTATTTAACGGCGGCAAGAAATTTTTAAATATTGTGGTAGCCCAATTAATGCCGCAAAGAGGCTGGTTGTTGGGCATGAGTTTAGGGATAATTATTTACTTATTGTTTTGGCAGTGGCTGGAAAAAAAGCAAAAAAAATATTTATTAATTGCCGGGATAATTGCCGGCTGCCTACCCTTAATTCATTTACATTCATTGGCGGCAGTGATTTTTGTAGCCGGGTGGTTAGTAATATTTAATTTCTCCCGGCAGTGGCTGTATTTTTTCCTACCATTGGCTTTGTTGGCCACACCCCAGATATTAAGTTTTTATTCTCTGGGATTACATTTAATTAAGTTTAACCCGCAGTGGTTAGGTTTAGACCTAGGCTTAGTGATAATTTTAGGATTGATCGGTTTTATCAAGGCGGATAAAAGACTTAAAAAATTTGTTCTGCCTTTTTGGGGATTATTTATTTTGGCTAGTTTATTTGTTTTCCAGCCATTTGATTGGGACAATACCAAGATTTTTGACCATTGGTATTTAATGCTGGCAATTTTAGCCAGCCTCGCCTTACAAAAAATGTGGCAAAAATCCTGGTGGTTAAAAATTGGGGCAGGAATTTTGTTTGGTTTAATGATTTGGCCAGGTTTGGCGGAAACGATTAAATTTAACCAGTACCAAAAAAATAAATATTTGTTTTTCGGTAATGAAGAGCTGGCTTTAGCCGAAGTGGGTAAAAAAAACATTCCCCCGCAGGCAGTGGTTTTAACCGCCAGTAATCATAACCATTGGCTGCCAACTTTAACCGGGAGAAAAATTGTTTTAGGTTATACCGCCTGGTTATGGTCCTATGGCGTTAATTACCAACAAAGAGAGGCAGATGTAAAATTAATGTATCAAACGGGGAGCAAATCATTGCTGGAGAAATATAAAGTTAATTATGTGTTAATCGGGCCGGAAGAACGCCGTCAATTTAGGGTAAATGAAGCTTGGTTTAACAAGAATTTTCCGGTAATTGAATTGAACAGAGAGAATAAACTTTACCAAATCAACTGAAAACTGACAGCAGTTAAAGAAGATTACGCAGCAGCAGACAGTAAAAAACCGCATACTGCTGATTGTGCTGATAAAAATTTTCAATAAATTGGGTGTAAAACAAAGGGTAAACTAACTGGTCAAAAATAGCGATAAAGGCTAATAAAACAAACATTAATAAATATTTAAGCTTATTGTTTTTTTTGAACTCTAAAAACGGAAACAAAGATAAAAACCACCAAATATATTGCGGATTAAGATTTTTGGAAAAAACCAGAAAAATTAAAGTCAGGCAAAAAATAATGGCAAAATTGAATTGTTTAAAGTAAGATCTTTTAAACCACAAGAATAAATAAAATAAACCTACCGGCAGCAACCAGATTGAATTAAAAAACGGCAGCTTTAGGCTAGTAATAAAGTTTAAGTTAATTCCCCAAACTCCATAACCACCCAATGGGGGCGGTGGTTGATGAAATTTTAATAAAGAGGTTGCAGTTAAAAGGCTTGCAGGCACGCTTTCGATGCTGACATATTTATTTTTATGAAAGGCTAAGGTTTCAGCTATCTGTTCCCATCGCCCTCCGAAAGCAAAAAAGATTAAAACCGGTAAAATAATGGCGCCTAAATAAAATAAAATAAATTTTTTTAGTTTCGGCAGCTGATGGCGGTAAAGAAGAAATAAGTAGGGCAAAAAAATTATTGGGTAAATTTTAATACCGGTGGCCAAACCCAAAGCCAAGCCCGAAAAAGAGAGTTTCTGCTTCTGCCAAAAAATTAGGCCTAAAATTATTAAGAAAGCGGCAAAAGTATCAAAGCGAAATAAGCTGATTGGGCCGAAACATAAAATCAAGATTAAAAATTGCCATCGGCGGCGGGAAAGCAAAAAACTGATAAAAATAATTAATAAATTGAGCCAAATGACTGCTTTTAAATATAAGGCGTAGTTGAGCTTAGACCAGCCGGAAAAAATTGCCGGAAGAAAATTATAAAAAAGAGTGGCCGGTAGCAGTTCATTGTCTTTATAGCTTCCAAAAGAATTATGTTTAAAAAAGGCGGTTAAGCGCGTATACCAAACCCAAACATCTACCTGTAAATGGGCATTCCAAAGCGGATTTTGCGACTGAAAATAAAGAGCTAGAAAAACAAGTAAGCCTAAAACTCCCAACAAAATTGATTTTTTTCTGAGTAAAATATTAAGCATAACTAAAATTCTAGCATGAAAAAGATTATTGTAATCGCGATTTTTATTCTAGCCTTGGGGTTGAGAGTTTATAAATTGAGTTTGAGCCCGCCGGGATTGTATGCCGATGAGGCGTCCATCGGTTACAATGCCTACTCTATCTTGAAAACTGGGAAGGATGAACATGGAGTTGCCTGGCCAATATTTTTCCAGGCCTTTGGTGATTATAAAAATCCGGTATTTATTTATTCTTTGGCGCCGCTAATCAAGCTAAATGGTTTAAAACCAGAGACAATCCGCTTGGGAGCGGCTATCTGGGGCAGTCTGGCAATTCCCTTGTTAATGGCGGTGGCTTGGGCAGCGACGGCAAACTTTACTTTAAGCTGTTTGGCTGGAGTAGTTTTGGCCTTAATGCCGTGGCACCTCCATTACAGCCGGCTAGGTTTTGAAGCGATTACTTTGCCAACCTTAATGCTTTTATCTTTATGGTTATTTCTTAAATGGCTAAAAAATAAAAAAATTCTCGCGGGGATCGCTTTGGCGCTAAGTTTATTTTTAATGTTTTACAGTTATACCACTGCCCGCTTGTGGATGCCGCTATTGGGTTTGATTTTACTAATACTTTTTCGCAAACAACGGTTGAGTTTGACTAAAAAAATAGTTGTTTTTGATTCGCTGCTAATAATGTTTTTACCGCTTTTGATCTGGCTTAGACAATTTCCGGATAGTTTAACGGCACGGATGAATCAAATTGCCATTTGGGCAGATAAGCCCCCTTTGCAAAAAATGTGGCAACGTTTTTGGTCGACCTATGCCGGCCATTTTACTTTCAGCTGGCTTTTTTCCCGGGGCGACACAACCATCCGTCACTCCAGCGGCATCAGCTCAGAAATGCTGTTAAGTTTTGCCCCCTGGTTAATCATTGGTTTAATCATGCTAATAAAACAATGCCGCAAACAACCTTTTTGGCAGCTGACCTTAATTATGATCGGCCTATTCCCGTTAGCGGCGGCTTTAACCCAAACCAGCCCGATTGCCACCAGAACTTTACAAGCGACCCCATTTTTCAGCCTGGCAATTGCTTGGGGAATAATAAAATTAAAAAAGCCGTTGTTGATTATTTTGGCCTTGATAATTATCGGGTTGGAGTTCGGCCGTTATTACCGGGATTTAATTTATTTTTATCCAAAACGGGTGAGTCAACCGTGGGATGGTTTTGATAGCCAACTGGGCCCAGCCATTAAAACGGCTTACCAGAAAAGCCAAGAACAAAAAAAGCCATTATTTTTATCTAGTAAAATCGAGCAAGCTTATATTCAGGGTTTGTTTTTTACCCAAGCTGATCCCCGGCTCTGGCAGACAAAACATCAGACTCCATTTACGGTAGCTAAGTTTAAGGCAGTTAAAGCTGGTGAGATATGGGTGATTACCCGAGACGAATGTCCGCAAAAAGATAAAGATTATTGCGTTTTATTCTGATAAAGAAGTTCGGAAACGTAAGAATAGACAGACTGCCAGTTATTGTTAACCGGCAACAAGACCCACTGGCCGTAAAGACTACTGGGCGGATTGTATAAAAGAGCGGGAATATCTTCGCTGCTGCTGCCTTGGTCAACGATCCCGGTGCGCAGACTGGAAGATTTAACTCTTAAAACCAGCTTAACTAAATCAATATAGCTAGAGGTAGAAAGATCGGTTTTGACAGCATGCTTAAATTCTTGGTAAAGAGCTTTAAGCTTGGCAGGATTTAATAAAACGGAGGGTGATAACACTTTGTCTTTGAAGGCCAATAAAACCAATTGCTGGCGTTGGGCCCGGGCATAATCACTCCCTTCCTCTCCCTGGGAATAGCGGGAACGGACATATTTTAACGCCAGAGAACCATCCATGTGCTGTTGGCCGGGAGAAAAGGTTAAGGCTTCGTAGCGGCTGGATTCGGGTTCGGCGGTTTCTTTGCCCGGAACCGGATACTGCGGGTCGGTAAAACCATGAAGAACATTAAGATCAATTCCGCCCACAATATCGATGGCTCTTTCAAAACCGGAGAAATCCAGAAGAACAGCGTAATGGACCGGCTGGTTAATAATCTCGGAAACAGCACTTTTAGCCAAAACCAGGCCGCCGCCCAACTGCTTGGCTTCACCAAATTCGTAGGCAGTATTAATTTTAGCGGATAGGGATTCTATCCAAATATCGCGCGGCAAAGAAATAAGAACCGTATCCGAGTGAGTTAAATTAACAGAAATAAACATAATACTGTCGGTTAAGTCGGCGCCGGGATGATCGCCGCCGCCAATACCCAGAAGCAAAAAGTTGGTGCGGCCGCGAAAAGAATTAAGCTGAGTAATGGCCGGATTAATCAGAGAAAAAATTTTAGTCAGCGGCTTGGTTTTCGGGATAAACCAGATAAAAAATAGAATGATTAAACTAATAACCGCTAAATAAAAAACCGGCCGGAGAAAGAGAATAAATTGGTAAGTACGACGTTTTAATTTAGGCACTAAAGACATGTTATGATTCTAACATGAACCTAAACCAGCAACAAAAAAAGGCAGTGGAGTTTAAGGACGGTCCCTTATTAATTTTAGCGGGGGCCGGATCAGGGAAAACCCGGGCACTAACCTATCGGGCGGCTTATTTAATTAAAGAAAAAGGGATTGATCCCCAACGATTACTATTAGTGACTTTTACCAATAAAGCCGCCAAGGAAATGAAAGAACGGGTCAATAAATTAATCGGCGCTAACCTGCCCTGGGCAGGAACATTCCACGGTTTTTGCGCCCGGATATTAAGAATTGACGGGCAGGCCATAAACTTACCAAAAAATTTTGTAATTTTTGACGAAGATGATTCTTTGGCAACAATTAAACAGGCAATGGATAATTTAAAAATAGACAATAAGCTTTACCGGAAAAACAATATTAAGGCCTGTATTTCGGCAGCCAAAAACGAGTTAATTAACAGTCTTGAATATTCACAATTAGCCCGCGGAGTTTTTGGAGAAACGGTGGCTAAGGTTTTCCGTGAGTACCAAAGACTGTTGAAAGAATATCAAGCCCTGGATTTTGATGACTTATTAATGTTAGGGGTAAAACTATTAAAAGAAAGCGGACCGGTAGCCAAAAAATACCAAGAAAAATTCCAATACGTGTTAGTAGATGAGTACCAAGATACCAACAAGGCCCAGTATGAATTAACCAAGGCATTGGTAAAAAAATGGCGTAATTTAACGGCGGTCGGCGATTTTTCCCAAAGTATTTACTCATGGCGGGGAGCAGATTTTAGAAATCTGAATAATCTTCAGGTTGATTTTCCGGATTTAAAAATTATTAACTTGGAACAAAATTACCGCTCGACTAAAAATATTTTGGACGCGGCTAATCAAGTAATCAGTAAAAACAAATCCCACCCGATTTTAAAACTTTGGGCCAACAGCCAAGAGGGCCCAAAAATAAGAATTTTTGAGGCTGGTGACGAAAAGGAAGAAGCGGCGTTTATTGCTAAAGAAGTAAAAAAATTAAAATATAAAGATTGCGCGGTTTTATACCGAACCAATGCCCAGTCAAGAACAATTGAAGAGGCGTTTTTAAAAATTGGCATTCCTTATGTTTTAGTGGGCGGAGTAAAATTTTACTCGAGAAAAGAAATTAAAGATTGCTTGGCTTATCTAAGGTTTTTGGTGAACCCAAAAGACAAGGTTAGTTTTGACCGAATTGTTAAACTGGGGAAAAAACAATTGGACAAATTTCTGGAATGGAAAAGGCCAACATATTTAACGACCAGGAAAATTTTAGAAAAAATTTTAGAAATTACCGCATATTTAAAAAGATTTGACGAGAAAGACGAAGAAGATTTAGAAAGACTAGAAAATATTAAAGAATTAATGAGTGTGGCGGAAGAATACAGCGACTTAAATGAGTTTTTGCAAAATACGGCTTTGGTGGAAGAGGGAGATTCAATAAAAGAAAATAAAAACGCTGTCACCCTAATGACCTTGCATGCCTCTAAGGGATTGGAGTTTAAAAATGTGTTTATGATCGGAATGGAAGAAGGCCTATTCCCCCACGCCCGGTCGATGATGAACCGAGACGAAATGGAGGAAGAAAGACGGCTTTGCTATGTGGGGATGACCAGGACAAAAGAAAATTTATTTTTTTCTTATGCCCGGAAAAGACTATATTTTGGTTTCTTAGGCAGTAACGCCGTCAGCCGCTTCTTGGGCGATATTGAGGAAAATTTGCTAGAATCAATTAATGATTATTAGAGATATCAGTCAAGCCGACAAAGACGCTTTTAATCAAAAAGCCGGGCATCCGCTGCAAGCCTATGAATGGGGGCAATTCCGTGAATTAACCGGAGTGAAGGTAATCAGAAAAGGTATTTTTGAAGGGAAAAAATTAATTACCCCAATGCAAGTAACCATTCATCCCCTGCCTGCGCAGGCAGGTTTGCCAAAAATAAACTTGAATATTGGTTATTTTCCTAAAGGACCGATGCCGGATGAAACACAGCTTAAGGTTTTAAGGCAAATCGGGGAAGAAAATCGGTGCTTGTTTATTAAGCTGGAGCCAAATGTTCCCCGGGCTAGCGCCTCGGAGGCGATCGATAAATTTTTATTTGACCGCGGCTGCAAAAAAGGCCGGCCGATGTTTACCAAATATACCTTTGAATTAAATCTCAAAGAATCCGAGGAAACGCTCTTGAAAAACATGCATCCAAAAACCCGCTATAACATTAACTTGGCACAAAGAAAGGGCGTTAAGGTGGTGGCCGACAATTCCCAAAAGTCATTTAAGTGGTTTATAAAGCTACTGTTTGAAGAAACGGTCAAGCGGCAGGGTTTTTATAGCCATACGCCCGACTATTTTGCCAAAATGTGGCAAGTGTTAAAACCGACGGGGATGGCACAAATTTTGCGGGCAGAATATCAGGGAAAAATTTTGGCAACTTTTATGGTGTTTGTCTTTAACAACAAAATTTATTACCCTTACGGCGCTTCCACGCGCGAGGACAAAGAGTTAATGGCGCCGAATTTAGTCATGTGGGAAACAATCCGTTTGGGTAAAAAATTGAATTGTCAAAGTTTAGATATGTGGGGAGCATTGGGGCCGAAACCAAACCCCAAAGACCCCTGGTATGGTTTTCATCGGTTTAAACAAGGGTACGGAACAAATTTGATCGAGTTCTTGGGAAGTTATGATTTGGTGCTTAGGCCAAAGGCCTACGGGCTTTACCGAATAGCGGAAGAATTACGCTGGCTAGGCCTGAGATTAAAAGCAAAAATTAGATGAAGGAAACGGACTTAAGACAAAGCCGGGAATATGCTCAATATATGAAGGCACTGGGCTGGCAGACAGAAGCAGGGGCATTGATTAAAAAACTACCATTTGTCCCCTGGTCATTTATTAAAATTCAACGGCAAAAACGGAAAATCGATTTTGATAAAATGGCGAAAAAATATCGGGCGCTGCAAATTAAAATTGAGCCCCCTTGGGGTGATAAAACCGATTACGGTAAGTTTGGTTTTAGGCCGGATAATTCACCGATGCTGCCGACAAAAACGACTTGGCTGGATTTAACCAAAAGCGAAAGGCAATTATTGAAAGAAATGCATTACAAAACAAGATATAACATTAAGAAATTTTCAATCCGCCAGCTGGCGGACAGGTTTTCAATGATAAGTGGGGATAAAATAACAGAAAATCAACTACGGGAATTTTATGAGATTTACAGAAAAAATTACCAGAAACAAAAATTCTGGGGGTTAAACTTTAATCAATTAAAGTGTTTATTAAAGGCGTTTAAGTTAAAAAGTTATTTGTTGACGATAAAAAACTTAGGTGGGTTAATTATTTTAGTCCACAACAGTGTGGTTTACTATTCCCATAATGCCAGCACTCAGGAAGGCAGACAAAAATTTGCGCCGACAATTTTAATTTGGCAGGCAATTAAGTTAGCGAAAAAATTGTGTTTAAAAAGATTTGATTTTGAAGGAATTAATGACAAACGCTGGCCCGGCTTTACCAGGTTTAAAAGAAGTTTCGGCGGAAAAGAGATAGAATATAGAGGTAGTTTAAGTAAATGGTATTTATGTATTTAGCCTTGGAAAATATCCGCAGTCTTTATAATGTCGGGGCGATTTTCCGGACAGCCAGTTTTTTTGGGATAAAACATGTTTTATTGGTTGGGTATTCGGGTAGAAAGGCGGCTGGTCTTAATGAGTTGCACGAAAAAGTGAAAAAGACGGCCTTAGGAACGGAAAAAGATCTGGAAATTAAATTTTTAAAAAATTCTCAAGAATTAATTAAGTTTAGTCGGGATAACAAATTAAAAATAATCGCGATTGAACAGGATAAAAATAGCGTGGCGATTGACCACTGGCAGCCAAAGAAAAATTCAGTGCTTGTCCTGGGTAATGAAGTTAACGGGGTGAGTAAGGAAGTTTTGGCCGCGGCCGATGAAGTTGTGGAAATCCCCCGGTTGGGCAAAAAAGGGTCGTTAAATGTCAGCGTCGCGGCAGGAATTATCTTAGGCAGATGCTTGTAGATATGGATCAAGTTTAGCAGCAATAGCACTGGTGTCTGGTGATTTTTTAAAGTAACCAATTAGTTGTCTCACATCGGAATTCTCTAGTTGTTTTGTAGCTGTTTCAAAAAGTCTTCTCCCCATAGATTCTTCTGGACTGTCTTCTAGGCTCGTGCCGACATTTAAAGCGCATAATAAATTAAACCCTTCAGGAGTACTATATGCTTTGTCTGCATCCCACCCTTTAACGTCAAGTCCTAGAAATTCTTCAATTTTTTCTGATAATTTTCCGCCTGCTTCTACTGAGTTTAGGTGTTGAGTTAAACGATCATGCAGTCTTTCGTCAAAAAGAATGTTAAGACCATTACCTCTAAGATAACCTTTATAAAGCTCTGTCGATGGGTTTTCTGACTTAGGCAAAGTAGCTAAGGATACACCAAAATTAAAGGCTTCTTCAGGATTTTTAGAAATTATTTCCTGTAAAAACCCGTCATTTACTATCCAGGCTTGAATGGCAGCTTTAAGATTATGATTAGCCTCGTGATGAGTCCCGATTAATGAAACTAAAAGAGACCTAATTTCTGGCCGTTGCTCAACTGGAATATCTTTTATATCCTGAAAGATCGCTTCAACTAATTCAGTCATAAGTTGTTGTATTATATCACTTGATTAACTCCAGCTGTTTGGTTTTGGGGAGGCCGTCGGGCCAACAGTGGCGCTGAAATTCACAGCGGACACACTGGTGGTAATCAGTGGTGCGAATAAAGTTAAGGGCGCGAATTTCTTTCATGGCGCTAATAATGGTGGCGCGTAAATCTTTTAAGTCATCATCGGAAATTTTAAAAGATTCCTGCCGAAACTTACCGCTTTGTCGGTTAGGCTCGACAAAATCAATTTCTGCTTCGGTCACTTCCAGGCGGAAAGTTTGATCAAGTTTAGTTAACAGCTTGTAAAAAACCAGCTGGCGGTAATAGTCGCCTTGGGAGTTTTTAGTCTTGCCCATAATGGCGTTACGGGTTTGGGGTTGGCCGGTTTTGTAGTCAACCACCCGGACAGTTTTATTAACCATGTCAAGCGGGTCAATCCGGTCAATTTTCCCGGTTAAAGGAATATCTCCCAAAAAGGTCTTTGACCAACCGTAACCAAAAAATTTTTCAGTAAACATGGCTTTAATAAAATCATCCTGATAATAATCATAATAAGCGGTTAGAATTTTTGCCCCCTGTTTTAAGCGGCTGGCAGATTCGTTTTTATCCAACACTTCTGCTTCCAAGGCTTTAGTAAATTTATCCAAGAGGAATTGTTTGCTTGGGTGTTTGTCGTCGAGAATAAACTGACGGTGAAAATTTTCCAAGGCTTTGTGAACGGCCGTACCAAAAGACATAAAAGAAGCCTTGGCCCGGGGAACGCGAATCAAGTTATTAAGTTTAAACTTATAGGCACAGGTAAGAAAAGTGTTTAAAGCGGTAGGAGAAAGCTTAAAGTTTTTAACCAAATTGGCTAAAAATTCTTTTTCAGAAAAAGTTAGAGTTGGCTGACTAACCGGCTCTAAAAATTGACGCAAAATTCTGGCTTGATCTTGATTTAATTTTGGCAAAATTATTTTTTTAAATTTATCGGGAATTTCTGAGATAAACATGGTGGGGACAGCCTCGCTGACATGGCCGCTATTGGCATAGCGTTCGGCAAAAGAAATAAAGATTTTTTTCTTGGCCCGGGTAAGACTGACGTAAAATAAACGACGTTCATCTTCATTTTTTTCTTTTTTTTCTAAATCCGAATGGGTTAAGATTCCCGCGGGCAACTTAATTAATTCACGGGTCCGATTATTCCCCCATTTGCCATCAATGGCCTTAATAATAAAAACATAGTTCCATTCTTTGCCTTTGGCTTTATGGGCGGTGCTCAGAGTAACGGCGTTGGTTTTAATATCCAAATCAGCGGCGGAAATTTTTAAGTGATTAATTTCCATCAACTCCAATGATTTTAAAAATGAGTCCAGCTTTAAACTATGATCAGCATTATTAAGGCGCTTAATGGCGCTGAAAAAAGAATTAAGAATATTTAATTTAGCGGTGGCGTCAGGTTGGCTCAAAATCCAATCAAGAAAACCGCTTTGTTTAATTACCGTCTCGAAAAACTGAGAAAAAGTTAACTGGCTGTTTAATTCCTGCCACTGGCTTAATTGTTTCACAAACTCAATTAAACGTTCCGGTTGAGCCAAGCTTAAAGAGTGAAAATTGTCGGATAAAATCACGTCCACTAAAGACAAATTGGCCTTGCTGGCACGACGGCTGAGCTTAAGAATATCAAGAGAGTTAAATTTTAAAAATTCGTAGTGAAGCAGGGTGAATAAGTCCAGGTCTTCCAAGTTTTTGGGGCTTAAATTAATCGCTTTTAAAAGAGTTAACAACTTAACAATGGTCGGATCCTCCAGAACGTTGCCGCCGCCCTCAATGTCCGTAGGAATGCCCAACTTTGAAAAAAGATCGGCAATGTCCAGGGCGTCGGCATTATGACGGTATAAAACAGCAATTTCTTCCGGTTTAACTCCTTGGTTAATTAATTTTTTAATCCGGCGGCCGGCCCAGTAAAGCTCGACTATTTCCGAAGGCAAACGCACTAGATTAATTGGTAATTCCGGAGAAACTTTTTGGCTAATTAACTTGGATTTAGCGGTTTTTACTACGTCCTCGATTTTTAAATGATTTTTTTGAATTAAATGAAAACTGGTATCCAAAATTGTCTGAGTCGAACGGTAGTTTTGATCCAAGCTAATAATTTTGGCCTGAGGGTAAGTCTTGGTAAAAGAAACAATATTTTCCAGAGAAGCACCCTGAAAGCGAAAGATGGATTGATTGCTGTCGCCGACGACAAAAACATTAGCTTGATCCCCCCAGTAAGAAGCCAATAAATCAACGACTTGATTTTGGGCTGAGTTCGTATCCTGGTATTCATCGACCAAGAAATATTGCAATCGCTCCTGATAGATACGTAGCAAGGTTTGATCGCTTTTAAAGGCAGCGACAACCAGGTTAATCATGTCTTCAAAATCATAGCGGCCACGATCGATTAGAGCCTGCTGATACAAAGAATAAATTTTTAACAGCTCCGGCAATTTTTTATCTTTCTCGCTGGAAATGATTGATTTAAATTTTTCCGGGGAGACCGCTTCCCGCTTTAAATCCTGGATGGCTTTAATTAAGGCCGGCGTGTAATAAAAAGGTGTGTTGACAGGCTTTAAATAATCAAAGTTGTGGGAAGTTAAGATTTCGTGAAAGATTTCCACGCGCTCCAAATCGGACAAAGGTTCCATCTGGGGCGAAATGACGAAATGGTCGGGAAATTCCTGGATTACTGAAGAGCAAAAAGAATGAAAGGTAAAAATATTAACGTAATAAGCAGTCGGGCCAATGGTTTGTGTCAGACGTTCACGCATGGCCTTGGCACCGGATTCGGTAAAGGTTAGGGCTAAAATCGCATCGGGGGAAGTATCGGTCTTTTTCAAAATATTGGCGATCCGCTCGGCAATGATTTGAGTTTTGCCGGTTCCCGGACCGGCAATCACCATAACCGGGCCTTCAATTGTGTCGACGGCCAACTGCTGAGAGGAATTAAGCTTCATTTTAATTTGGGGATGTCGTCATCGGGAGTTAATTCACGGCTGGTACGAAGTTTTTGGCCAATGGAATTGTAGGCAGAATTGACCTCGGAAAATTTATTGTGGGCGTTAAGAATATGGCTGCCAAGAGTCACCAGTTTTTCTTCCACTTTTTCATAGTCGGTTTGGATGGCCCGCAAGAGGCTAAAAATTTCCCGGGATTTATGTTCGATTTTTTTACCCTCAAAAGATAAAAGAATCATCTGCAAATGGGCATAAAGGGTCGAGGGGGAAACCGGAAAAATCCGATTGCGTTTGGCAAAATCCATCACCTCAGTCAAGTTAACTAGTTCGTAATAAACCGCTTCGGAGGGAACATACATCAGGGCAAAATCCATGGTGCCTTCTTCCGGCAAAATATATTTTTGGGAAATGGCTTTAATATGTTTTTTAACATCGGCACTAAAGGCCCGGCGGGCTATTTCCTGATCGGATTTATCTTTAGCCTTAACAATTCTTTGAAAGTTTTCCATGGGGAATTTGGAGTCAATTGGCAAAATACCAGCATCGGTTTGAATGGCGGCATCGACTTTGTCACCGGACTTAAAAGAATACTGCAAATGAAAACTTTTTTTGGGAAACATCTGGCAAATTAAGTCTTTTAAAACCTGCTCACCGATATTCCCCCTTAATTTGGGTGAGCGTAAAAATTCGTTTAATTCTTTCATGGAGCGGGAAACCTCGGTAAACTCACCGGCTTCTTTTTGCAAACCGCCGATCACTTCCGCAGCTTTGTCTAAGCGTTTATTTAAAGTGTGGGAAGATTGTTGAAGCGTGTCAATCATGTGCTGATTGGAAGTTTGCAAAGAATCGGACAAAACTCTTTGTAAATCTTTAATGTCTTTTTGGGTGGATTTGGCCCATTCCATTAAAGTTAGGTCCTCTTTTTTTCTGGTTAAAAACCAAATAACGACAGCAAAGCCGATAACAATTAAGGCGGTAATTAAATAAATCTCTGGAGTCATGATTAATTCTAACATATACTAAAGATTAGAATGATTAAGAGGCGTAAAAACTATCTACCGACATTGCTGTTAGTTTTAATTCTGTGGGCGTTATTGGGTTTAATGCTTTATTTTGTCGAGCCGGCAATGGTAAAGGATATTTTAATACCGGGGTTGTATTTACCATTTTTCTTGTTGTTTTTTCCGGCGAGCAGTTTAACGTTAGGAATAATTTTTAACAACAGCCTGAGGGGGCTTTTGTTGGCCATTGGAATAACTGCCTGGTTAATTTTAAAAGTTTATCAACTGGATAATTGGCTGAATATAATTTTAATTTCGGGAATAATAATAACAGTTGACAGATATCTGTCCACATAGTTTAATTAATTAAAGAGCCGTCTTCATATAAATTTCGGCGAGCCAAGCATGCAGATATCAAAAAAGAACGTTAACAAACAAGTTGAAAAAAGAATTTTTAAATCGCTGTATCAAGTGTTGGCAGATTTAAGAAAACCGGACGAAGTAGAAAAATTTTTAGGCGATATTTTGAGCGAAACGGAAACAACGGTCTTGGCCAAAAGGTTGGGAATTGCCTGGTATCTTAATAAAAAGATGTCTTACGACCTGATCCGGAAAGATTTGAAAGTGTCTTCGGCGACCATTGCCACGGTCCGAAGCTGGCTAGAAAAAGACAGTGTGGGTTTAAAGCTGGCAATTAAGGCAATTGAGGCAGACGAGTGGGCCGGAGAGATGGCCAATAAAGTCAAGCAGTCGGTAAAAAAGATTTTTAAGAAATAATCAGCTAAAATAGGCTGATGCTAGATAAATTTTATGTGACCGCGGCGATTCCTTACGTCAACGGATTTCCCCACCTGGGGCATTCTTTGGAGTTTATCGTTACTGATGTCATTCAAAGATACCAAAAACTATTAGGTAAAGAGGTGTTTTGCGTGTCCGGATCAGATGAAAACGGGCAAAAAATTTTAGAGGCGGTGGCAAAAGAGGGTTTGAAACCGCAGGAATTAGCGGATAAAAATACTTTAAGATTTCAAGATCATGCCAAGCATTTAAACGTTCATTTTGATGTCTGGCGCAGGGCGACTGACCAAAAACTCCACTGGCCGGGGGTCAAAGAGTTGTGGCAAAGATGTATTAAAAGCGGAGATATTTACAAGAAAAAATACAGCGGGCTTTATTGTGTTGGCTGCGAACAGTTTTACACCAAAGACGAGCTTGTTAACGGTAAATGTCCGGAGCATAACCGGGTGCCGGAATTAATTGAAGAAGAAAATTATTTTTTTAAATTATCCAAGTATCAAAAACAATTGGAAGATTTAATTAAAAATGATGAATTAAAGGTGTTTCCGCAAATCCGCAAAAATGAAACCTTAGGTTTTATTAAACAAGGCCTGGAAGACTTTTCGGTTTCGAGACCAAAAGAGCGCTTGAGCGGCTGGGGCATTCCCGTTCCAAATGATCCAAAACAGGTAATGTATGTTTGGTTTGACGCCTTGACAGTTTATATGACGGCGGTGGGTTGGGGCTATGACCAAAAGTTATGGGACAAATGGTGGCCGGCGGATGTCCACGTGATTGGTAAGGGCATTTACCGCTTCCACACGGTTTACTGGCCGGCGATGCTGCTATCAGCTAAGCTCCCCTTACCGAAAGCGGTTTTGGTCCACGGCTACATTACCTCCGGAGGCCAGAAAATGGCTAAGTCATTAGGCAATACGATTGATCCGGAAGAGGTTTTAAACCAGTACGGTGTGGATGCTGTTAGGTATTTTTTACTTAAAGAAATTCCCACTCAATCTGACGGCGATTTTACTCACGAAAGATTTAAAGAAATATATAATGCTGATTTGGCTAATGGTTTGGGGAACTTGGTTTCCCGGGTGGCCAAAATGGCGGAAAAAGACGGTTTGAGCGGAATTAAAGATTATGTGAAGAAAATCACTATTAGCGATGACCTTAATCGTTATGAATTTAACCAGGCATTAATTAAATTGTGGGAAGAATTAAGAAGTTTAGACTTAGAAATTTCTCGGTTTGAGCCATGGAAGAAAACGGCTGCCGAGCGAAAAAATAAGTTAATTGAGCACTCCAAAAAGTTATTAAGCTTTTCCTGGCAGCTGCAGATATTTTTGCCGGAAACAGCCAAAAAAATTGAGAAAATATTCAGCGGGAGTAAAATAAAAATAGAAAAAGGTCTTTTTCTAAGGCTATAAAACGAAGTAATTAGGTTAGATAAGATATAATTAAGGCATGTTTGTCGATACGCATTGCCATTTGAATTTTGAGGCGTTTGCCAAAGACTGGCAGAGCGTGGTGGAAGAAGCCAAGCAATCAGGTGTGAGAAAAATGATCCTGGTCGGGACAGATATTAAAACCTGTCAAAAAGCCATCGAGATGGCGAGGGAAACGGCTGAGCTTTACGCCACCATCGGCTTTCATCCCCATCACGTTAAGTCTTTGGTCGGTCTTGCCTACGCCCGAGTCCAAATTTGCCAAATTACTGATCAATTAAAAAAACTGGGGAAAAATAAAAAAGTGGTGGCTATTGGTGAGTGCGGTCTGGATTATCATGTTTATCGGAAAACAAAATATTCTTCGGAGGTAACTGAAGAGGAAAAAACTTTGCAAAAACAATTGTTCGGGATGCAAACCCAGTTGGCAAAAGAGTTAAAATTACCGCTCATTATTCATAACCGCGAGGCCGGGGAGGAAACCCTGGATACTTTAAATCATTTTTGCAAGAATGACGGCAAATACCCCCGGGGTGTATTTCACTGTATCTCCGGCAGTAAAAAGTTGTTGAAAAAAATTCTGGAAATGGGATTTTTTGTTGGCGTGGATGGAAATATTACTTACAGCCAAGAAGTGCAGGAGTTAGCCAAAAATGCGCCCCTGGACAGAATTTTACTGGAAACTGACGCACCATATTTATCGCCCAAACACGACGGCAGCCGGAATTTTCCCCAAAGTGTTAAAATAGTCGCACAGTTTTTAGCGAAACTAAAAGGCACTTCAATTAATCAAATTGAGACGCAAACCACTAAAAACGCAGAAAAACTGTTTAAGTTATGAGGGGTTGGCTAGTAAACCACGAAAAAAAAGTCTTGCGGGCTTTAGAAATGATGCCGGGGTTAATTTCCTGGTCGTTGATTATCTTCCCTATCTGGGGGGCTTTTTTAGTCCCGACTCTGGTCGCATATTATATTATTGCTTTTGATGTTTACTGGCTTTACCGGTCAATTTGGACAGCCATGATGTCACTGTTGGCCCATTTTAGATTAAAAGCAGCTCAGGAATTTGACTGGTTAAAGGAAACCAAGTCGTTTTTGGATTGGCGGAAAGTTCATCACATTGTGGTAATCCCGACTTATAAAGAACCCGGGCATATTTTGGAAAGAACTTTAACGGCTTTGGCCAAACAAACATACCCACGAGAAAATTTAACGGTGGTCATGGCCTTTGAGGAAAGAGAAGGAGAAGAAGCCAGACAAAAAGCAAAACATTTGCAAAGAACTTACGGAAAAGAATTTGGAAATTTTTTAATAACTTTCCATCCGGATATCAGGGGCGAAGTTAAAGGGAAATCTTCCAATACAGCCTGGGGGGCAAAAATAGCCAAAAAAATGTTAGTGGATAAGCAAAAAGCGGACATTGATTATGTGACGATTACTTCCAATGATGCCGACGTCATCCTCCACCGACAATATTTTGCCTACTTAACCTTTAAATTTTTAGATGACCCGAGGCGGTATCAAAAAATCTGGCAATCGGCCATACAGTTTTATAACAATATTTGGCGATTGCCGGCAATCACCCGAGCCTACAACCGGGTGTCCAGCGTGGTTCAGACGGGCGTGTTAATGCGGCGTGACCGGCTGATGAATTTTTCCACCTATTCCATCAGTTTAAAACTGGTGGATAAAGTCGGCTATTGGGATGTGGACGTCATCCCGGAAGATTACCGGATGTTTTTTAAGATTTTTTATGCAATTAGGGGTAAGGTGGAAGTAGATCCAATCTTTTTACCTTCTTTTTGCGACGCGGCCGAATCAACCAGCTGGTGGAAAACAATGGTAAACCAATACGAACAGGTGAAACGCTGGTCTTGGGGGGTCAGCGACGATGCTTACATTATTTATAAATGGCTGACGGTGCCGAAAATGCCTTTTTGGGAAAAAACAATTAGGTCTTTATATGTGATTAAGGATCATATTTTGTGGCCGGTAAACTGGTTCGCGATTACCCTGGGGGCTAATATTCCTCCACTTTTGAATAAAGAGTTTGGGCGAACGATTATCGGGAAAACCTTACCGCAAGTGTCTTCAGGAATATTAACTTTGTCTTTGGTGGCCTTTGCGGCAATATTTTTCGTTGACTGGCAAGAAAAACCAAAAGCCCCCAAAGAATTAGCCTTGTGGAAAAAGATTTTCAGCCCGCTGGAATTTGTTTTGCTGCCGGTGGTGGGATTTTTCTTTACCGCCCTGCCGGGATTAGACGCACATACGCGACTGCTTTTGGGAAGATATCTGGAGTACCGGGTAACAGAAAAAGTGTAGGGGTAATGTACAATAAGCTATGTGGCAGAAGTTTGTTCATTGGATTGAGAAAAATGAGGGCTTAATTTTAATTTTATTGCTGGTGATAATTTTACGGATCCCCTCTTTATACGAACCATATTGGTACGGCGACGAGGGAATTTACCTGACCTTAGGGCAAGCGTTAAGAAAGGGGTTGGTGTGGTACCGGGATATTCACGATAATAAGCCGCCGATGCTTTACCTAGTGGCGGCTATGGCCGGTAATTTATTTTATTTTAGGTTAATTCTGCTGGTTTGGTTTGAGGCAACGGTGGTGGCCTTCTTCAGATTAATGCAGTTAATGCTGCCTGGCAAAAAAGCGGCCTGGTATTGGTCAACTTTGATGATGATTGGCTTAATCACTTTGGTTGAAGGAAATATTGCCAACGCGGAAATTTTTATGGCGTTACCCACAATTATCGGATTGCTGTTGGTTTTTGGGGGAAGACGGTTGTTAGCGGCAGGCTGTTTTTTCTCAATGGCGTTTTTATTTAAAGTGCCGGCAGGATTTGATTTTGGGGCGGTTTGGCTCTGGCTAATAATACTTGAAAAAAACAGACTTAAAAATGTTTTCCGGCTGTCACTGGGATTTATTTTGCCAATTTTGGGGACGATGGGGTATTACGCAATTGCCGGCGGCTTGGAGCCTTATGTCCGTTCGGCGCTCTTTCAAAATATCGGCTATTTAAGTTCCTGGAACAATAGCCAATCCGGTCTGGGCGGGCGGGCACTAATCCTGATCGTTTTGCTGGGGATAATCTTTATTTTAGCTAAAAAATTCAAACTAAAGACCAAGCTTAGCCTCACAATGATGTGGACGGTGATGGCTTTATTTGGGGCATTATTATCAGCCAGACCATATCCACATTACTTAATTCAACCAGCTATACCGGGAGCAATTTTAATCAGTTGGTTTATTTTTAGCCAAAAGAGGGTTGTCAGGCTGATGATTTTGGGCTTGGCTGGTGTCACGATTTTGGCATATTGGCAAATCCATTTTTGGGGTTACCCGATTTTGGCCTATTATAAAAATTTCGGTAATTACGTTTTAAAGAAAAAATCAACCGAGGATTATCGGAATTGGTTTGATGCAAAAGTTAATCAGAATTATAAAGTGGCAGCAGAGATAAAGGAAAAAACCTTAAAAGAAGAGCGCATTTTTATTTGGGGAGACGAACCGGGGATTTACGCCTTAGCGGAAAGGCTGCCCATTGGCCGCTACACGGTTGCCTATCATATAATTGATTTTAACGGCTTTAAAGAAACCATAGAGGCATGGGATAAACAACCGCCGAAAGTGGTGGTGGTAATGGAATATGAAAGCAAAAAATTTCCGGAAATGGATAGCCGACTAAGCACTAATTATGTTTTAACTAGTGAAATTAACCAGGCATTAATTTACCGCCGAGTCGAAACAAAATGAAAACACTGAAGCTGGATTTCAAGACAGTAAAAAAACAAGTGGATACTTTGGCTTCCGACAAGGCTGCAAAAAATGGTTTAAGGCTGCTTTTTGCGGCTCTGGGGGTGAGTTGGTTATGGCTAGGGGGCTGGTGGCATAAATTACCGCCGGAAGTGCCGTTGTTTTATAGCCTGGCTTATGGTGAGGGCCGGCTGGCCGACAGATGGGAATTATGGTTGTTGCCGGCCTTGATGCTCTTAGTTGATTTAATCTCGATTAAAGCAGCAGGAAATTTAATTGAAAAAGACAAATTACTGGCGCAAATATTAGTGTGGATAGCGGCAATCATAACGACCATGATGTTAATTGCTTTGGTAAAAATAGTTTTTTTAATTACCTGATTTATGCCCCTGATTCAATTAATTAAACCGTTAATTGTGGCTGTAATTTTAAGTTGGCTAAGTACCGGGGCAGTAATTAAAATTTATAAAAAATTGAATTGGCTGGATGATCCCAAAAAACAAAAACACCCTAAGGTGGTGCATCAATATCCGGTGCCAAGGGGTGGCGGTTTAGCTATTGCTTTGGCCATTATTAGCTGCAGTTTATTATTTCTGCCCTTAGATAAACATTTGACCGGTATTCTTTTGGGAACAGTGGTTTTGGCAGTCTTGGGGACAATTGACGATGTAAAAAACTTAAATCCATATAAACGGTTACTTTGGGGTTTCGTCGCGGCCGGCATAGTGGTAGCGGCCGGCATTGGCGTACCTTATATTTCCAACCCCTTGAAGGCCGGGGCAGTGATTGATTTATCCCAACCACAAGTCCAGGTTTTCTTTTTCGGAAAATTAAGAACCATCTGGGTTTTAGCTGACATCATGGCTTTAATCTGGATTGTAGGAACAATGAATTTTGTCAATTGGGCTAAGGGGGTAGACGGACAGTTGCCGGGAATTGTGGTGATCGCCGGAATTATTGTCGGTTTGTTAAGCTTAAAGTTTGCCGGGGATGTGACCCAATGGCCGGTAATTGTTTTGGCTTTGATTTTGGCCGGAGCTTATTTAGGATTTTTAGTTTGGAATTTTTATCCGCAGAAGATTATGCCGGGGTACGGCGGCGGGGCTTTGGCCGGTTATTTTTTGGCAGTGTTGGCGATTTTATCAGGAGCAAAAGTGGCCACGGCAATTTTGGTTTTAGGCGTACCGATGATTGATGCGATTTACAGTGTTTTAAGGCGGGTTTTGGCCGGAAAATCTCCGGTTTGGGGCGACCGGGGACACTTGCACCACAAATTAATGGATTTAGGTTGGGGGAAAAGGCGAATTGCTGTATTTTATTGGCTGGTATCCGGGGTTTTGGGTTGGTTAGCCCTGAAATTGAATAGTCAATATAAACTCTATACAATGATTTTATTAGGAGTAATTATCGGAGGAGCGCTTTTATGGTTGAATATGGCTACCTACTTCTTAAAGAAGCCCGGCCAAGACAAATCCTGAAAAATTTAGCCTTGTTCACCGGTTTAATATTTTCCGGATGGCTGTTTATCGCGGAAAAGTTTTGGATAGTGGCCATGTCTTTTGTAGTTTTTTCAATTCTGACCGGGTCGATTTATATTTTCAACGACATTATTGATATTAAGGCTGATAAAAACCATCCGTTTAAAAAATTCCGGCCCTTGGCGAGCGGTAAACTGCCGATTCCCATCGCCTTATTTTTTAGTCTGGCGGGAATATTAATCAGCCTAACCTTGGGTTGGTCACTGTCTTATTTTTTATTTTTAATTATGATCGGCTATATAGGATTGCAGCTACTATATACTTTGAGTTTTAAACATAAGCCTATTCTTGACGTGATGACGATTGCGATGGGGTTTGTGATCAGGGTTTACGGCGGCGCCCTGGTGATCAGCGCCCATTTGAATGTATGGCTGCTCTTATGTATTATTTCTTTCTCATTATTTTTGGCGATCGGAAAGAGGCGAAGTGAATTGACTTTATTACAAGGGCAGTCGGCCAGCCGCCTGGTTTTAGGACGATACCCAGAGAAACTACTGGATTTGTATACGGCGATGTTCGCCAATACCACCTGGTTGACTTACGCTCTATTTACTTTTATGTTTCCGGCGTTTGAATTTAAGGGCAGAGTCCTAACTTTGTTATCAACCCTACCCCACACTTTCCGCTCAGAAAAATGGCTAATGGCCACAATTCCTCTGGTAATTTACGGAGTTATGCGTTATTTGCAATTGATTTACGAGCGTAATGAAGGCGAATCGCCGGAAAAAATTCTCACTTCAGACAAAGGAATGTTAATCACGGTAGTGATTTGGGGATTGATGACAATCGGAATTCTTTACGGGTTAGGATAAAGATTTATTGATTAAATCGAAATGAATCTTCGACGGATTGAATCACGACCTCCCATGCATTTAAGTCATCTAAAGATATTCTGCTGAGTGATTTTGGTGAGTCAGGATTATTTATCTCATCTTGAGTGATAGATTTTTCTCCTTTTAGGGCTAAGCTTTTCCCAGAGACCGGAATTGAAACAATTATAGGAGTTGCCTCTTCTTCTATGCCAGCAATGGAAAATATTTGTACTTCTATTCAATCTATCTGTCTACTAATTTGTTTATGCTGTCTACTAATTTGTTTATGAAGGAGGGGGTATTTGGCTCTAGCAACTGGTGACAGCAACCCGTATAGCAGTTTATCCCCAAAATTCCGTTCATCAGGGATGGGTTGACCATGATCTAGTAATAACTTTCTGGCTTGCGCGGTAAGAGCCGTTATTTTCTCAACTTTTGGTTGATTTTCCTGATTGAAAGCCTTAGCTTCCTCTAGTAATAATCCCATACTATTCTCCTTGGGCAGGAAAATTAATAAATCGTGTTTTCTTACTCGTATTTTTCGGCGTACTTGCCGGAAATCCAGCCTTCTTTACCGGTAGCATATTCGATTTTGTACCAACCGGATTGGCTATCAACTAAAGGAAATTTCTGGCCATGGTCAACTTTGGTTAGTTCTTCGCCGCTGGTTGACGGCTCGCTTCTGACCCTTACCCAACCGGTATCAGGAGCGTTAATCTGAACGTAGGGCCGGGCCAGTTCAGCTGAACCGGTGGCGGTTTTGGGCGAGGGCTTGGGGGTGGCTTTAGGCGAGGCCGCCGGGGTGGCTTCAGGTATTTCTTCCTGAGGAGCAATCTCCGCCAAACGAGCTAACTGAACAGAAGCAATTAATTTATTCCCTTTAACGGTTTTGGCTTTAATAGTTTTATCCTTAAACCCAGGTGAGGAAATTAATAAAACGTGGTCACCTTCGGAAATTTTATCTAAAGAAATCGGGGCAAAGCCACGGGGTTCGCCGTCCAGATTAACCACGGCGCCGTCGGGAGTAGTCACGACAGAGATGGAACTAGAACTTTTATCGGCAATTGGTTCAAAAGACAAAATTTCGCCGGAAGACAAGTCGGCAGTTAAGGCTAATTCGCGATCAACCACAGTGAGAATGCCCGGGCTTAAAGTAACCCGTCCTTCCCAAGGATTCAGGGCTTGTCCGGAAGACTCAGGCACAATTTTTAAAACATAGTCGCCGGATTTTAATTTTTCGTTATAATAAGGCGTTTGGCCTAAATGCTGGCCGTCAAGAAAAACAGTCGCCTGGGGAGTAGTAGAAACAGAAAGGGCAGCCTGTTTCCGGCCGGGGAAAGTACAACCGGAGAAAAAAACTATAAACAGCAATAAGCAAGTAGTAAGTAGTGATTTTTTCAGCATCGGGAAAATTTTAACAATAAATCTGATAAAATACAAATAAGGTTTGTTATGGCCTGGTGTCCGAATAGCTAGGAAGCGGTCTGCAAAACCGCGTACGTGGGTGCAAATCCCGCCCAGGCCTCTTATGCATATTGTTCAAATTTGTCAACGTTTCTATTATGGTCATGGACAAGAGATACATGTATATAATCTCTCTAATGAGTTAGCTCGACTGGGGCATAAAATTACTATTGTTACTTCTGATATCAATGCTTCTGATATTTTCAAAAAAGACCTAAAATTACATGAAAATATTAATATCATGATTAGTAAAGCCATAAAGATAAAATATCCAACAAACCAACTATTGTTCCCAAATTTAGGAGAAGAGTTACTACAAATGAATAATGTCGACATTATTCATGCTCATGGGGCAATGTGTTATTCGTCTCTTGTTGGTTTGACTATTGCTAAGACTAAGAAAATTCCTTTTGTCTTTACACCACACTTTCACCCATGGAGATTCTTTGAACAAAGGCCATACCGTTATATACGAGAGGCTTACGAAAAAACTTTTACTATTCCAATTATGCGGGAATCATCGGCAGTGATTGCAGTTTCTCCATTTGAAAAAAATTATTTAGTTGTGCGTCGTAAGCTTTCTCAGGAAAAAATTCATGTCGTTGCCAATGGAATTAACGCTTTTTACTACCCCTCTGTTGTGTCGCGACGAGCGGTTCGCCAGCACCATGATATTCCAGAAAATAAACGATATCTTATCGCTTTTGGTACAAAAACTGATCCTCGAAAAGGAGTTGATCGTACACTCCAGGTTTTTGACCTAATCAATAAAAAAATTCCTGAAACACAACTTATAATCGTTGGCTGGAAGTATAAAAAGAAGGCTGACCACATTGCAAATCTAATGGATGCCTTGCCTTGTAAAAAAAACGTCACAACCCTTGGTTATGTATCTGAGGATGAAAAAGTGGCATTAATAAAAATGAGTGACGTCCTCATTTCCCCCACAAGCTATGAAGCTTTTGGAATTATTCTTGGAGAAGCGATGATGTTAAAAGTTCCAGTCGTAGTGACCAGAGTTGGCGGGACACCCTTTATTGTTCGACATCGAAAAACTGGACTTACCGTCGGTAGATATAATAGCATTAATAAATTTGCACAATATACACTAGAATTACTCCGAGATAACAAGCTACGTGAGCGTATGGGAGAAGAAGGAAAACGACTGGTTAAAAAATACTTTACGTGGAAAAAAATTACAAAGGATGTTAATCGAGTATATTTAAGTGTACTTAAAAAGCAATAAGTGCCTTATGGCGATTGATTATCAGCTTAAACAGATTAAGGTGCTGAAGAGCAACGTTAGGCCAAGTCATTAACCGACCAAGACTATAAGCATTCTTCTCTATTTCCTGCCTTTGTTTTGGATTTTGCCAATAATAAATTACTTTCTGGGCCAGTGCCTGATAATTACGAAAAGGAACTAAGATCCCCCGGTTATGGGAAAGAACTTCTCGGGCATAAAGATAAGGCGTGGAAATGCAAAATTTCCCGGCTCCAAGCGCATAACTTAAGGCTCCGGAGGCAGATTGTTGAGGCGATAAATAAGGTGTGACATAAATATCGATTGTTCTTAACCATAAAATTAACTTCTCGAGGGAAAGATATTGATTGATAAATTTAACATTATCTCTAATGCCTAATTGTTTAATCATTTTTTTAAGGGATTGGCGATAAGCTTCGCCGTCACGCTGAAGGACAACAGGATGGGTTTTCCCGATAACCAGGTATAAAACCTGAGGAAGGTGCTGTTTGATGATGGCGACCGCTTTTAAAGAATATTCAATTCCTTTGCTTTGAGTAATCAGATTGATGTTGCCTAAAATTAAACGCTTGGCCAATTTCTTTTTTCGTTTATATTTGTCTGTGGAGCAGTAAGCTAAGTCCGGAATACCATGAGGAATAACCACAATTTTTTGTGTCGGGATGCCATAATCTTTAACTAATTTTTGCCGGCTTTGATTGATCATGACCGTAACCGCTTGTGATTTGGCAATGATCTTTTTCAGAATCAGGCCGTGGCGAGACCGAGGGTCATCGGAAAGGCTGTGAATAGTGGTGACGAGAGGTAATTTTAAAGCATTAATAAATGGCAGTAAATAATCACCACATTGGCCACCGAAAAGGCCAAATTCATGCTGAAGAGAAACTAAGTCTGCCCCGGAATGATTAATGAACTCGGCCGCTTTAAGATAGTCGTGGGGCTGAAGGTGGTTTAAAACAAACTTAACCTCTTTGGGATAATCCAGACTTTCTTGTCCCCGGTTGACAGCAATAATTTTAGCTAAGTGATAAGGATTTAAGAGATTAACGGCATTAGTCAGGTTTTTAGTATAAGTGGCAATGCCACAGTGCCGAGGAATATACGAGGATACATAAATAATCCGCTTGGCTAAATTTTTTATCATGATTTTTTTATGGCGGCCACAAGAGAGGCAAGCTTGACTGATTTGGCACCAATACGGTTGTCAGCGGCGCCATAATAAATATAAAGAGTCCCGTCTTTGACGACTGCACCGGTGGGAAAGACAACGTTATTGACAGTGCCGGTTTTTTCCCAATAAATGCGGGGTGAAAACAGAGGTTCTTTTAATCGACCGAGAACTTTAGTGGGATTTTTAAGATCAAGCAAGGCGGCGCCGGCGTGATAAATCTTCCCCAAGGGTGTATCTTCAACCGCATGATAGATAATTAACCAACCGTCTTTTGTTTTAATCGGCGGACAGCCGCCGCCAACATTGCGGCTTTCATACCAAAAAAGAGGCTCAAGGACAATAAAATTGCCTAAATTTTTTAAATAATGACGCCAGAAATGTTCTGATAACTTCGAAAAATCTTTAAAGTAAATTATTTGAATTCCAGGCAGAATCCGATGAAGCATGGCAAATTTATGATGGAATTTTTGGGGAAAAAGAGAGGCGTCTTTTTCATAAAGTAAAACATCTTGCCCTTTTTTTTCTTTGTAGAACATCTCGAACATGCGATACCGCTCTTTAATTTTTGACTCACGGAAAATGTCTTCGGCCTTATCATAAGAGATTGCCGGCGAAATCAGGCCGTGTTTAGCAAAATGAATAAGGTCCTGACTGGTAGCATAAGCAATGCGGGCGTTTTGGCCATCATAAGCAGTATAGAAAAGATAATATGTTCCTTGAAAAAAGGTAATCCGGGGATCTTCCACGCCTTTTTTTTCGTATTCGTTTTCAGGAAAGAGAATTGGCTTGGGTAGTCTTTTAACAACCTTGTTGTTGACCAACTGGCAGTAGCCAATGGAAGAAATGTCATTTTGGTTGATTGCCCGATAAAACATGTGGGTAACGTCATTAACCTGAATGCAGGCCGGATTGAGAACAGCTTTGGCTTCAAATTCCCGATGGGTTTTCTCTAAAATTATTCCCTCGTCTTTAATTTTTAACATTACTAATTATAGCTTATCTGATAAAATACAGGTTATGCTAAAACAAATTGCGATGAT
This sequence comes from Candidatus Beckwithbacteria bacterium, assembly GCA_026397255.1. Classification (NCBI taxonomy): domain Bacteria; phylum Candidatus Beckwithiibacteriota; species Candidatus Beckwithbacteria bacterium. The sequence continues at coordinate 291,694 of JAPLVF010000013.1, forward strand.
TTCCTACCATACCTGCCCTTTAGCAGCCGAGGAAGGTAAAGAAACCGGCGGAATGAATGTTTATGTGCTGGAGTTATCAAAAGAACTGGCGAAACAGGGGTGGAAAGTGGATATTTTTACCAGAGCGCAAGGTTTAAATTGCAGTAAAATCGTTAATTTCCGGCCAAACCTAAGGGTAATTCACTTAAGCGCCGGGGTTCGAGGGTATATTTCTAAAAAAGAGCTGCCCCGCTACATTGATGAATTTACCCAAAAAGTGATTAATTTTATCCACAAAGAAAAAATCAGCTACCGTGTTTTACACGCTCACTATTTTATGTCCGGTTTAATCGGGGCGAATTTAATCAAAGAAGCGTTCCCGAATTTACCTTTAATCATGCACTTCCACACCCTGGCATTAATGAAAAATCTGGTGGCCAGAGACGAAGGCGAAAGAGAGTCAGAATACCGGGTAAAAAGTGAGTTTAAACTGGTTAAAATAGCGGATAAAATTATTGCCTCTAGTCTAAACGACAAAACCTTTATCAGTACGCTTTATAACTGCCCGGATGAAAAAATCAGAGTGATTGCTCCGGGCGTAGACATAAAGTTATTCCACCCGATAGCCAGAGAAAAAGCCCTGAAATTTATTAAAGAACCGGAAACAAGTAAGATTATTCTTTTTGTTGGCCGGGTGGAGCCGCTAAAAGGAGTGGATGTGTTAATGTATGCTTTGAAAATCTGTTTAAAAAAACGGCCGACAGTCAATTTCCGCCTGTTAATTGTCGGGGGGAATAACCGAAGCCGGTATTTTAACTGTAAGGAGTTAAAAAGACTGAAGTCTTTACAAGAAACTTTAGGTTTGGGTTCAATTGTCAAGTTTGTTTCCCAGCAGAAACAGAAAGAGCTGCCTTTTTATTACAACGCCGCCGATCTGGTAGTGATGCCGTCATATTACGAAACTTTCGGCATGACTGCCCTGGAGGCAATGGCCTGCGGCGCGCCGGTGATTACCACCGATACTTCGGGGGCGTCGGAAATTATCGGCAAACAGCGCAATTTAATTATCCCTGTCAGCAATCCTTTAACCCTGGCATCAGAGATAATATTCAGTTTAAAGCAGAAAAAGAACTTACAGACGCAAAAACAAATGTTAAGTAAAGTCAGATATTTATCCTGGAAAAAAGTGGCCCAAGAAACGGCTAAATTATACCGGGAGCTCTAACTTGACTTATAGGCCTAAAGTGCTATAATGCGTCTATTCCTCCAAGTATTGGAGGATTTTTTATGATTTTAAAAAGGCTGATTTTGCTGTGCTGGTCAATGCTCCTGATGGCATTAATGCTACCCTATCAGATATTTAGGGTGTTTGTGCCGGCTACCAGGAGAGGACGGCCGGGCAGCCACCCAATCTCCAAGTTTTTTAGGCATACATTTGAGAACAAAAAAACCAGGCAGGTGGTCGGGGCGGGTTTGACCATAATCCTCATGTTTTCCGGGTTAATGAGTAATATTGCGGCGGCTAATGAACCCTTAAAAACAGACGAAACGGTGATGGTCAGTCCTGATAGCCAGATTGAAACTAAAACGTCTTTACAACACCCAATTAAGGGGGTACTTGCTCAAGGCTTTCATGGTCTGCACAAGGGTATAGATATTTTAGCACCGCTTGGGACGGAAATTAGGCCAATTAATAGCGGCCAGGTGATTGAGATTAGTTTTGGCCGGATTGGCTGGGGCAATACGGTGGTAGTGGAACATGAACAGGGATTGAAGTCACGTTATGCCCATATGAGAGATATCAACGTTGTTGAAGGACAAGCTGTTGATAAAGAAGTGGTTTTAGGAACTGTCGGTATGACCGGCTGGACGACTGGGCCCCATCTGCATTTGGAAACCTACCAATATGATAAAGCGATTGATCCGCAAAGCGTGCTGCCGGAATTTCCTTAGAAAATTACCTTAATACCGACGGCTTGTTGGTTGGCGGAAATTAAAGAGATGGCCAAAACCGCCAAAGCGATCAGGAAAAAAACAATGGAAGCCAGAGCGGATAAAAGATATTGCTGGAGTTTGGAAAGTTTAAGCATATAAATTTTTCCATTTCTTTTCGAGCTTAATTATATCCTCTTGCGCTTGTTTCATAATTTCCTGGTTCTGCTCCATTTGTTTCCAATCCCCGCGTTCTGGTGTTCCCAGCGCCCGGGCAAATCTGTCACGGAAAAAGCGCGGAACGCCTAAACTAGTTTGAACCAGCCACATTTTTCTGTCGATAGAAAAAAACAAATATTTTCCCTCTTTTTTAAAGGTTTTAAGTAAGCTGGCTAATTGGATTATCGGTATCAAATTGGTTTGACCCTCTGGAACAATTATCTCCGGCTCTCCCTGAAAAGGTAGCAGGTGAACATGGGAGTGAAAAACGGTTTGGCCAATCACCCCATGCTCAAAACTACTCATGACTTGATATTCTTTTTTTAGAAAGGCGGAGGCCTTATGATACAAGTTTAAAAATTCTTCAAATAGTTTTTGAGGGTAGGCGCCAACGCAGGGAAAATGGTCTTTAGGAATAATCAAAATGTGACCTTCTACTAAAGGGTGAATGTCACAAACAACATAAAAGTTTTTGGTAGTTTTTAAAAGATGACTTAGGGCTGATGAATGAGGATCGCAGTGAGGGCAATCTTTAACAAACATAGTTTATTCTACCAAAAACCCCGGCGGAAAACCGGGGTTTGGAGTTTAATATTAAAAAGCGTACATTACATCCCCATACCGCCCATGTCGCCCATGCCCGGAGTGGTATTTTTCTTGTCCTCACTGGGTTTGTCACAAATCAGACACTCGGTGGTCAGAATCATGCTGGCGACCGAGGCGGCGTTTTGCAAAGCCGTCCGGGTAACTTTGGCCGGATCCAGAATTCCCTGGGCCAACATGGAACCGAATTCCAGGGTGAGGGTGTTAAAGCCAAAATCGGCCTTGCCTTCTTCGACTTTTTTAACCACCCAGCCGGCATCAACGCCGGAGTTTTCGGCTAATAGTCGAACCGGTTGCTTTAAGGCATACCTTAAGATATCCAGACCGATTTTTTCATCGTCGTTGATTGTCTTAACGCTATCCAGGACTTTAGCGGCCCGAAGCAGGGTAATCCCGCCACCGGGAACAATACCCTCTTCCACAGCGGCTTTGGTGGCCTCAACGGCGTCTTTGACACGTTCCTGAGTTTCTTTCAGCTCAATTTCCGTGGCCGCACCGACATTAATGACGGCGACCCCGCCGGAAAGTTTAGCCAGACGCTCCTGCAATTTTTCTTTATCAAAGTCCGAAGTAGTCCGGTCGACTTCTTTTTTAATCGAAGCAATCCGGGCCTGAATCGCGGCTTTGATGCCTTTACCGCCGATAATCCGGCAATTGTCTTTATCAGCCCAGACTTTATCCGCCCGACCGCAGTCTTCAACCGTAACGCTGTCTAATTTCCGGCCGGTATCTTCGGAAATCACGGAACCGCCGGTCAAAATCGCAATGTCTTCCAACATGGCTTTTCTCCGATCGCCGAAGCCCGGGGCCTTAACGGCCAGTAAATTAAAGGCGCCGCGCAATTTATTAACGACTAGGGTCGCTAGGGCTTCGCCTTCAATTTCGTCGGCAATAATCACAATGTTTTTGGTGACTTTGACCGCGCCTTCCAAAAAAGGTAAAAGGTCGGCAATCGCGGTGACTTTTTTGTCGGTAATTAAGATAACCGGGTCATCAATTTCCGCCTCCATTTTGTCGGCATTGCTGACAAAATAGGGAGAAACATAACCATTGTCAAACTCCATACCTTCTTTGTGATCAATGGTCATCTCAAAGCCCTTAGATTCTTCGACTTCGACCACGCCGTCGCGGCCGGCCATTTTTAACGCTTCGGCGATTTTGGCGCCGATGTTGGCATCAGAAGCAGAAATAGTGGCCACCTGTTTAATTTCCTGGTCGGTTTTAACCGGCTTGCTGATCTTTTTAACTTCGGCGACAATGGCTTCCACACCCTTATCAATGCCTTTTTTAATGAGCATCGGGTTGGCGCCGGCAGTGACATTTTTCATTCCCTGGGACACAATTGCCTGAGCTAAAAGTGTCGACGTGGTGGTGCCGTCACCGGCAACATCGTTGGTTTTGCTGGCTGCTTCTTTAATTAACTGAGCGCCCATATTTTCAAATGGGTCTTCCAGCTCAATTTCTTTGGCAACGGTGACGCCGTCATGAACAATATTGGGAGCGCCCCATTTTTTGTCCAAAGCGACGTTGCGGCCTTTGGGGCCCAAGGTGATAACCACAGCCTTAGATAAAATGTTGACACCCTTTAAAAGTTTTTGGCGGGCATCATCGGAAAAAATAAGTTGTTTTGACATACTTCGACTCCTTTATTTGACGATTATGGCTAATACGTCTTTAAATTCAATAAATAAGATTTCGTCTTTGTCAGTGAGGCCTAATTTAACTTCGTTGCCGCCCCATTTTTTGTAGATAATGGTGTCGTTGACTTTACAAGGCGCGGGGCGCTTAGCGCCGGAGTCGGTTACTTCTTCGGGTCCAATCGCCAAAACTTTGGCTTGCTGGGGTTTTTCGTCGTGGGAATCGGGTAGATAAATACCGGAAGCGGTTTTTTTCTGTTGAGCGACCGGTTCAACTAAAATATAGCCGGCAGTGGGCTGAAAATTGGGCTTAGCCATAAAAATCCTCCTTAAATCCGCCAGCTGGCGGATTATCACTCTATTATAACAAGTGCTATTTTAAGGGCGTAAAGATTTCTTGTCAAGGGCAGTTTCCAATATTATTGAGATTTTATTATTTTGGTGGTGGAGATTTGGGGGTTGTGAGGCAGGACGATGACGACGCGGCCGCCGGAGCACTGCATAGTCCGGCGCTTGACGGCAAGGTTTGGAGTGCTACTAGAAACAGCCAAAATATCCGGCTTAATTTGATTAATTAAAGCGCTATGGTCTTCGTCAGAATCGAATTTTTCCGGAAGAGGAAAAACTTCATCGCTAAGCTTTAATTTTTGTAAATTTTTTATTCTTACTTCTAATTTATTAATTGGCCGGCCGGGACCTTTAAGCTGGCGAACACGCTGGTCGGCTTCGACGCCAACTAATAAAATACCGCCTTGGTTTTTTGCGGCCAAAAGCAGTTTTTTATGCTCAATGTGTAAGATGTCGAAAACGCCGGTAACGAGAATTATTTTTGTAGCCTTATGATATTTTTTTAAAACAATCTCTCCGGTCGGCCGGGGATGAAAAAAAGCAAAGTGACGGCCGATTTTTTCGTGGGTAATTTTTCGCTTCATGTAAAAGTATTGAAATTTAAAAGCTAAAGATTCAAAAAAATCCATTAATAATCCAATAAGGTCCGACCTTTTTTCAGATTTGTCTTTTAAGGTCGGACCTTGAGGAAAGGAGGGGCCTTGGAAAAAGTTGGGTAAGTATTGTTTGTACCATGAGTTGGCTGTTAAAAAATTTTGATAGGCTTGGTCACGATTATACAGCGGTTTTAATTGGCAAAGCTCATGGGCGGTATATAGGTTTTGTTGGGCTAAGATTAAAGCGGATTCGTCCAAAAAAAGATTGAGACAAAAACGGTTGTTAATTTTGTGGCCGCGGCGAAGACGAAAAAATAATAAAGCAGTTAATAATAAACGAGCTAACCAAAGACGGTTTTTACTAGTAATAATTAATAAATCAATGTCGTCATTTTCAATGCTATTATTCATGCTTAAAGCGCCGGTAACACCAACTAATTTTATCCAGGGAATCAGGGAAAAAAGCCACTTAATTTGCTTAAGTTTCTGCCACTTTAATTGACTAAAGTGCCAACGTTTTTTTCTTAAACTCACCAGTTTTTGCCGACCGGGAAGATGAAAATAGGAAGAAGTTGTCCAATAAGGAGACACCTTCGCATTCGCAAAGGAGTCTCCTTTAATGGGGGAAAATTTAATGACTTCTTCTCTGGTTAAGGGATAGTCAAAAATATCGGCATAGGCAACGGGGGCTAAAATTCCCCGATTAGTTAGCCACGCCATATTGCGACAACACCTGGGAAACTCCTTGAGATAAGTTTTTGGTAATATCGGTTTCGGACTGGTTTTTAAGATAACCATTAATGGCGTCTTCATAATATTTAATCAGTTTAGTGTCCAAACCGTTATCAGAAGTGTTAGCAGCCATCGGCCAAGATTGGGCGGTTAAGCCAGTAGCAACAATTGCCCCCAAATACGGGTCGGCTTGAAGCTGGCTGGCCATGTCCTGACGAGGATAGGGTTCACCGAAAAGCCTAGATTGAGAAGCAGAGTTATAGAGTTTAATTAATGCCTCACGGGAGCTTAAATATTTAACAAAATCCCAGGCGGCAGCCTGATTAGCGGATTTTTTGGAAACTCCTTCAAGCCAATAGGTGGCCCAATTAACATTAGTGCCGGGCAGTTGAGGAACAGGATAAAGTTTAAAATTTAATTTGGGATTGGTCTGTTTAATTTCCAGGGCGCGCCAGGACGGGGCAATTATCATGGCCACCTTACCCGTAGCAAAAGCCAGGGTAGAGTTGGGCAAGGCGTCACTCCAAGAACGATCCTGGGTGACAAAAAGGGTATAAAATTTTAAGGCAGAGGTGACGGCTTCTGTATCGGCCTTACCGGGATTGCCGCCGTTTTGCAAAATCATCAGGCCTAAAATATCGGAAAAATTATCCACGTTGCTGGCAGCGCCTAAGGCGACGCCGGCCCGGGTGGGAATCCCCCGGGCATCTCTAGTGGTTAAATTAAAAGCGGTTTGGCGCAAGTTATCCCAGGTGGCCGGCACCTTTAAAGAGGAATCCTGACTAAAAATATCTTCATTAACATATAAGGCCAAAGCATCAAACATTAAAGGGACGCCGTAGTAATGTCCGTTAAAGAAAACGTCTTTTTTAACCACCGGGTAAAAAGTCGTGTCAAATTCATTAGGAGAATAAATGGTGTCCGGGATCGGGGACAAGTCAGTTTTAAACATCGGCAGCCAAGTATTGTGCCAGCGGAAAATATCCGGGCCGCCGCCTTTAGCCAGGCTGGACTGCAACCGTTCGCGGTAGTCCTGAGACGATTGAAGCAGGTACTGAATGGTGACGTTGGGGTGAGTGGATTGATAGTCGCTGATAATGGAGGCCATTAAATTTTCCGGCTCCCAGAGACCCCAATATTGCAAGGTAATTGTCTCCGGAACTTTGGGTTTTTGAAATTTTGGCAAAATCACCTTGGTGACTAAAAGAAAGAGTAAAAATAAGAGGGCAGCACCGATTAATAACGGGAAAATGTGCTTGAAAAACGGCTCGGAAACCTGATTAGGGGCGGCCGGCTCGCCTGGTGGCGGGGTGGACGGCACTCCTTCGCCAGAGGTTTCGACGGGCAAGGCCGGGGCGGTTAACGAACCTCCTTCGCCAGGAGCTTCGGCGGTTGAGATCGGAAAGGGTGGTTCAACAACGTCGCTAGACATTATGTTATCATCTTAACAAGAGCGATTATGAGAAGCAAATTAGTTTATGTCTGGGCGGGAATATTAATTGGTTTAAGCGGCATTATTTCTTTATATCATTTGGCTTACCTGAATAAAATTTACCCTTACGTCTCAGTCGGCTTAGTAAATATTTCTAACTTAACTTTGGACCAGGCAGAAAAAAGACTGGCCAGTTTTTCCCCTTCAAAAATACCCGTGATTAAGTTAACTTTTGGCAACCAGGAATGGCCGATAAATTTGGCGGAGACGCAAATTAAATATGATCCAAAGGCCACAGCAGAAGAAGCGTTTTTAAGAGGTAGGGGTCAAGGAATTGTTAAAGATTCGACAGTAAAATGGCAACAGTGGTTTAAGCCGAAAAACTTAACCATGAATTATTCAGTTGACGAACAAAAGTTACAAGAATTAATCGACGTGGTCACCCAAGCCGTGGAAGAAAAACCAATAATGCCGGCATTAACCTTAAACAACGATGGAAAAATTAGTTTAGTCCCGGGCAAGAATGGCCGCTTGGTGGAAAAAGATATTTTGGAACAAACAATTTTAAATCAAATCGGGCGGTTAAATTTTAATAACGTGGCCATCCCGATCAAGTTAATTACAATCGATGTTTCCGGAGAAGAATTAAGCCAAGCGCAAATAAAAGCAGAGGCAATAAAAGATAAAACCTTAACCTTAAAATATGCCGACTTTTCCAGAGAGATCAAGGGACAAGAGCTAATTAATTTAATCAGCTGGCATAACGACTGGGATGAAGAAAAAATAACAGAGATAATTAATAGTTTGGGGCAGGATATAAACCGTGAGGCACAAAACGCGATGTTTCAGTTTGCCAACAACCGGGTGACAGAGTTTAAGCCAGCGCTACCCGGACTGAAAGTTAACGAAGCAGAAACACGGAAACGAATTATTGATAGTTTAAACACTTGGCAGCCGGTAGAGGTGGCGGTCGAGACAGAGGAGCCGAAAATCAAAACAGAACAAGCTAATGACCTGGGGATTAAAGAATTAATCGGCAAGGGTGAATCGTATTTTTATCATTCGATTCCCGGCCGCATCCACAATATCGCTTTGACCGCTGCCAAATTAAACGGGGTTTTAGTCGCGCCGGGAGAAACTTTTTCTTTTAACCAAACCGTGGGTGATATTTCCGCGGCGACCGGTTACGAAGCGGCTTACATTATTAAAGAAGGCCGGACAGTGCTGGGCGATGGCGGCGGAGTTTGTCAGGACTCAACTACCCTCTTCAGGGCGGTTTTGAATGCTGGACTGGAGATTGTCGAGCGCCGGGCCCATGCTTACCGGGTTGGTTATTATGAAAATAACTCCGCTCCGGGATTTGACGCCACTGTTTTCGCTCCATCGCCGGACTTTAAATTTACCAATGATACCGGGGCGTATGTTTTAATTCAAACCACGACGGATACGGAGAAACTGTATTTAAAAATGGAACTGTACGGCACCAATGACGGCCGGACAGTCACCATCAGCAACATCAGATTGTGGGACCAAACGCCGCCGCCGCAACCGCTTTATCAAGATGACCCGACGTTACCGGCCGGGCAAGTAAAACAAGTGGACTTTGCCGCCTGGGGAGCGAAAGCGGCGTTTGACTGGAAAGTGGCAAGAAATGGCGAAACCTTGCGCCAAAAAACTTTTTATTCTGTTTACCAACCCTGGCAGGCAGTGTATTTAAGAGGGACAAAAATTTAAATTAGCTTTTGCTGTTCTAGACTGGCCGGTGGGTTTTTGCCAAAATGGGAATAGGCTTTGGGGGTGGCAAAACGGCCGCGGGGGGAACGCTTTAAAAATCCAATCTGCATTAAATAGGGCTCTATTACCTCTTCGATGGTTTCTTTATCTTCACTAATAATCGCGGCTAAAGTTTCCAGGCCAACCGGACCGCCTTGATATTTATCAATTAAAGCCCTTAAAAGCCGACGGTCGTTGGCATCCAAGCCCATTTCATCAACTTCCAAAAGCGCCAAAGATTCATCTAAAACCGCTTTGGTAATCCCCGATTCGCCTTGAATTTGGGCGAGGTCACGACAACGCTTTAAAAGTTTTAAAGCAATCCGAGGGGTACCTCTGGCCCGGCGGGCTAAACTCTCGGCTGCGGCCGAATCGAGATTAATTTTGAGTTTGTGACTGGCGTTTTTAAGCACCTGCATTAAGTCTTCGGGCTCATAAAAAGTTAAGCGGTGAACAATACCAAAGCGGTCACGCAAGGGAGCGGCAATTAAACCGATCCGGGTGGTGGCGCCGATAAGGGTAAACTTGGGTAAATCCAGTTTTAAAGTTCGGGCGGACGGACCCTGGCCGACGATAATATCCAAGTGATAATCCTCCATCGCCGGATAAAGCGTTTCTTCAACGATTTTGGGTAAACGATGGACTTCGTCAATAAAGAAAATGTCACCTTGGTTTAAGTTGGTTAAAATTGAGGCCAAGTCCCCGGCCCGCTCCAAAGCCGGCCCGGAAGAAGCACGAATATTAACATTTAATTCTTTAGCAATTAAGTGAGCCAGGGAGGTTTTGCCCAAACCGGGCGGGCCGTAAAGCAAGATATGCTCAACCGGCTCTTTTCTTTTTTTGGCGGCAGATAAAGCCACCCGTAAAGCTTTTTTAATTTTCCCCTGGCCAACAAAAGTATCCCAGGAGTCGACCCGGAGATTGGGAAATAAATCTTGTTTATCCATAATTATTTTTTGCCTAATAATTTAATGGCTTGAGAAATCTTCGCCTCTAAGGTGGGTTGGTCGCTAACCTGATTCAAGGCTTCGCGGGCTTCTTGCCGGGAAAAGCCCAGGCTGGTTAAAGCATTAACCACGTCTTTAGTGACGCTGGTATCGCTGGTTAAGTCCAGCTCTTTTAAGCTACCGAGCTTGGATTTTAATTCAATAATAATTTTTTGGCTATTTTTGCGGCCCAGGCGAGGCACAGTGGTAAAAAAATCAACGTCGGCCTGATTAACCGCCTGAGTAATGGCGTTGACACCTTTGTCCATAATATGAATGCCAGTTTTGGGGCCGACACCGGAAACAGAAATAATTAATTTAAATAATTGAAGTTCGTCTTTGGTGGCAAAACCATAAAGATCCAGAGCATCATCACGAACATGGGTGTAGATAAATAAAGTGCGGGGTTCGGAGTACGGAGCGCGGAGTGATTCAAGAAGTTTTTGAATGACAAAAACTTTATAACCAACACCGTTAACGTCAAGAATAATCGATTCGCTGTCTAAAATTTCCGCTTTGCCGGTAAGTTTGGCGATCATTAACTTATTTTATCTTATTTCCCAACTTATTACTAAAGGCGTGGGTGAGAGCAATCGCCAGAGCATCGGCGACGTCATCGGGTTGAGGAATAGTATTTAATTTTAAAATTGATTTAACCATTTGCTGGACCTGAGTTTTTTCGGCGCGGCCATAACCGGTGACAGCCATTTTTACCTGCAGAGGAGTGTAAGAAAAGATTGGCATATTAAGCTTTTCTGCCGCAAGCAAGATAACCCCCCTAGCCTGCGCTACCTTAATGACCGTAGTTTGATTTTTAAAGAAAAACAGGCTTTCGACGGCCACGGCAGCGGGTTTAATTTTACTTAGTATTTTGGTAAAGCCGGCAAATAATTTTAAGAGCCGTTGAGATTCGGACAATTTAAGGCTGGTTTCCAAACAGCCGTAATCGCCTACCTGACAGTCGTTGTTTTTTTCGGACACGACTCCCCAACCGATTCTGGCTGTACCGGGATCAACACCTAAAATAAGCATAAGATAATTATAATGGTAAAATAGAATTTATGGATAAACAGTATCAGCCGAAAGAGTTTGAGGCAAAAATTTACCAGATGTGGGAAAAGTCAGGCGCGTTTAAACCGACAGCGAAGGGTAAGCCGTACACGATTATTATGCCACCGCCGAATGCGAATGATCCGTTACACGTAGGCCACGCAATGTTCGTGACAATTGAAGATATTTTTATCCGTTATCATCGGATGTTGGGTGAAGCAACTTTGTGGCTGCCGGGAACCGATCATGCCGGAATTGAAACTCAATATGTGTTTGAAAAGAAACTGAAAAAAGAAGGCAAAAGCCGCTTTGATTTTGACCGGGAAACTTTATACCAAATGATTTGGGATTACGTGCAGAAAAATAAAACTACAGCAATTGATCAAATGAAAAAATTGGGGGCAAGCGCTGATTGGACCAAGCTAAAATTTACTTTAGATAAAGATATTGTCGATCAGGCATTGGACGCATTTATTAAATTATATAAAGACGGGTTGGTTTACAGAGGCTTGAGGCTCGTTAATTATTGTACCGGATGCGGAACAGGTTTTTCTAATTTAGAAATAAATCACATCGAGAGAACTGAACCACTTTATTACTTAAAATACGGCCCATTTACTTTGGCAACAACCAGACCGGAAACTAAATTTGGGGATACGGCGGTAGCAGTTAACCCAAAAGACAAGCGTTATCAAAAATGGATTGGTAAACAAATTGAGGTCGAGGGACTAGCGGGAAAATTTAAATTAAAAGTAATTAGTGATAATTATGTCGACATGAAGTTTGGCACAGGAGTAGTAAAAATTACGCCAGCCCATGATTTTAATGATTATGAGGTGTGGCAAAGACATAAAAACGAAATTCCTCAACCAAAACAAGTAATCGACTTTAATGGCAAGCTAAATGCTTTAGCCGGCAAGTATCAAGGGATGAAAATTAATGAGGTTAGAAAAGTGATTGTTGAAGATCTAAAACAAAAAGGATTGATGGTAAAAATTGATGAAAATTATCAGCATGCTCTGGCTGTGTGTTACCGCTGCGGCCGAACAATTGAACCATTGCCCATGGCCCAGTTTTTCATTAAAGTTAAGCCTTTAACCAAAAAAGTCTTGGCTTCCTTGAATAAGGGTGAGGTAAAAATTTATGGATCAGGCAGGGAAAAAATTCTTCGTCACTGGTTGGCTATTTTAGACGACTGGAATATCTCCCGACAAATTGTTTGGGGTATTACTATTCCAGTTTGGTACTGTAATAAAAAGACTAATGATCCGGGTCAGTGTTTTGTGGTTAGTCAAACAAGGCCAAAAAAGTGTCCCAAGTGTGGGGCGACTGAATTCGAAGCGGAAACTGACACTTTTGACACCTGGTTTTCCTCTTCTCAATGGCCCTTCCTTACACTTAGGGCAAGTCCTGACAAGAATGATTTTGAACGTTTCTATCCAACCAGCTTAATGGAGACAGGTTATGATATTTTGCCGATTTGGGTAATGCGAATGTTAATGATGGGTTTGCATTTAACCGAAAAAGTGCCATTTAAACAAGTTTATTTACATGGCTTGGTAAGAGATGAAAAAGGACAAAAGATGAGTAAAAGTAAAGGGAATGCGATGAATCCGCTGGATGTGGTAGAAAAATACGGAGCCGATGCCTTAAGAATGGCTTTAGTGATGAGCACGACAGCCGGACAAGATAGCACCGTAGGTGAAGGAAAAATCCGGGGAATGCGAAATTTAACAAATAAGATCTGGAATGCAACAAGATATGTGCTTAATATGCCTGAGCAAAAAGGACAATCGAAATACGAAAAAGAATTGAAAGAAAATTTAAAAATAAATATTAAAACTGTTACTGGTAGATTAAACAAGTTAAAACCTGGACAGGCCGCAGAGTGGATTTATGATTGGTTTTGGCATACTTATTGCGACCGTTATATTGAGTTGGCAAAAAAAGGGCTAATCGGGAAAAAATTAATGATTGAGGTTCTGCAAACAAATTTAAAACTCCTCCACCCGTTTGTGCCGTTTGTGACCGAAGCGGTTTGGCAACAATTGCCGGGAAATAAAGAAAAGTTGTTAATAAATTCAAGATGGCCAAAATAAATTCCAATAAGGAGACACCTTCGCATTCGCAAAGGAGTCTCCTTTTAAAATATTTAATAACTCTAGGCAAAAGTGTTTACCGGCCGGTAAAACCGATCCGCCAGCTGGCGGATCCCCTGTTGAAAAAAATAAAAATTGTTTATTTGTTGGTGGTTTTGTTAATTGTCGGAATGATCGGCAACTATCAATATTGGCAGGAGAAAAGAGCGTTCCAGGCCAGCCAAAAACAAAAAACTGTAATTCAGCAGGAAATTGTTTCATTGGAAAAAGAGCTAGAAAAAAAACCGGAATACCGGGATGTTTTATTAAAATTAGCGCTATTAAATTACCAGATTTTGGAGACGGAAAAAGCAAAAGAGTACTGGAATCGGGCAAATTATCTAGATCCAAATAATTTAGAAGTGCAAAAAATCGGAGAGGTTATTTCTTCTCAGCTTTAGGCTCGGACTTAGTTTCAGGCTTGGCAGCTTCTTTTTTAGGCTCAGGTTTGACACCAGGCTTAGGCTCCTTCGCCAAGGCTTCGGCGCCCGAAGCGGGTTTGGCTTCACCTTCAGCCGGAACAGCGGCTTCGACAACTGGCGCGGCAACGACTTCTTCTTTGGTCGGCTCTTCAATCTTAACTACCAACTCATCTAAGTTCTCGGACATTATTTTAACTTTGGCGGTATCGACCTTAATATCTTTCAAACTAATCCCCTGGCCGATTTCTGCCAATTTAGAAACGTCAATCATGAATTTTTCCGGTAAGTCCCGGGGTAGGGCTTCAACTTCTGTCTCATGAATTAGCTGAATGAGAACGCCGCCCTTGGTGGTGGCCGGGGCAATGCCGCTAACCTCAACCGGAATGGCGACAACAACTTTCTTGGTCAGGTCAACCTGGTGAAAGTCCGCGTGTAAAATTTCGTCAGTAACCGGATGTTGTTGAACTGAATGAATTAAGACCGGGCGTGGCTTTGCTTCTTTGATTATTTCCAGGTCTAAAATGGCGGTTTCTCCGGCTTTGGCGAAAACCGCCTTAAATTCTTTGGCAGGAATTTGAATGGATAAAGATTTAACATCTTTACCATAAATATTGGCGGGAATAATCCCCTGGCGGCGGAGTTGTTTAACCTTACGGCCGGAAATTTTTCTTGGTTCAGCTTTTAATTTCAGATTGTTTGGCATAACGAGGATAATAACATAATAAATACAAAAATTCCATTAAGGTGACGCCTTCACATTCGTAAAGGAGTCACCTTTCCCATTTTTTACCTCTCGGTAAAGTCGACGGTAAAAATGCGGTCCAGGCTCATGTCGGATTTAAAAGTAACCACCTGGGGAGAAATTTGCCCGACCGGATTAATGCTCGTAACTGACAAAAAGCTGGGGTAGTTAATGATGGCTTCCAGCTGATCATCAATAATCCCCGGCTGTTTCGGGATAACGAGAGCGAGCCGGCCCTGACGATTAGTTAAATTAAGCGGTTGGGTTAAACGATAAGTTATTTCCACTTTTAAAGAGTTTTTAACCGGCACGGTAACCGGAAAGCCAATAACAAATTTATCATTAATTGTTTCCTGGTCAACGTCTTTCAGATTTAATTTATTATCGCCCATTTTAACGGAGATGAGGACTGTCCCCTGAGGCAAGTATTCCCGCAAGTAGCTGCGGTAAATTCCACCAGGCCAAGCATCGGCCGGACTTTGATTTTGATAATCAATACTGGTGACGGCTAATATTTCTTTGGTTTTTAAAATAGTTAATTCCTGCCGGATTAACCGTTTAAGAAAATAATTGGCCTTATTAATGCCTAAGTTTGCCTCGACTAAGTAGGAGTAGTCGCTGGTCACCGGCAATTTTGTGGCTAAATTTAGCTGAGGAGAATAAAGCGCGCCGGACCAATTTTCTTGCAGCAACAGCTTTTGGCTATCAGCATCGTGAAGATAAATTAATAATTGCTTTTGGGCCAAAGAGTTTTCAAATGCCTGGCTAAATTTAAGCAAATCTTGGGGAGAAGAATTTTTCATGCGAGTAAAAATTTCCCGGGCCAGGGCGCCTAAAAAGTCTTTTTTCTGAGTCGAGCCGGGGAAAAAATCAATTTCCGAGTGATATTCGGCCCGCTCAAAAAGATTGTCAGCAGTCACCTCTTCGTTGTAGTCAGGGAGGGTAATCGGACCAGTGGCCCGAAGCATTTCTTTGACTGCCGGAAGATTGACGGCAATAACGCCGTCAACGTTACGATTAGTGGTTTTACCTAAAAACCATTCGGCTCTTTGGGCAGAAATCGGAAAATCCGGATCCCAGTTAGAATCACGGAAATACCAGGTGTTTTGGCCTAAAAATTTAGCAATCGGCTGGGGCGGTTGAACATACCCCTTTAACTGGCCATCGGCACTGTAAATATCTTCAACCACAAAGTCCAAAAGTTTGCCTTTTTCAAAAGTTAATAACCCGTAAGAGCCAATAAAGCCGCCGGTGGGCCGCAATTCGCTGGAGTTTTGAAAAAGCAAAAGATAAACTTTTTTAGAATCCTGGGCAATAAAACCCGGAATTAAAGGTAAAAGTGTCCGTCCCTGATTAATTTGATCGCGAATAGATGGCAGGCTGGTAGTTAAGGTTTGAAGTTTAAGCGTCAGCGGGGTTAATAAGGCTGAGGCTGATTCTCTGCCTGACTGTAGCTCTGATTCAACAAAGGAAAATTCCGTATATGCCTGATCAAGATTGAGCTGAATGTCTTTAAGGGCTTGGCTGATGTTGCCATCCTGATGTTGAAAAATGATTTGCGCTAAAATCGTCCCGGCTTCGCCGGTTTTGGCTAAATGAACGGCCCCCTGACTAAGTTTGCTGCCGATAAACAATAGGCCGTCAAGGTTGGAGATTAATTTTGGGCCGCCAATAATTGAAGCCAGCAACCGGGAATGGCTTAGATAACTGCGGCTGGCGTCAAAGTTTTTTTGGGCCCGGAGACTTAATTTAGTCATTTGGTTTACCTGACTGAAGTCTGGCAGGGCGGCAATTTGTTTCAAGCTGGAGGCGGCCCTCGTTCCGGAAATAAGCAAAAGAGTTGGCGGGGCAAAAAAATACAACACAAGGAGAACAATAAATAATAATAAATATTTATGGCGGCGAGAAAGATGAATCGGATGAGGCCGTAAAGACAATTTGATGGCTTTCTTAGGACGAAAAAAATTAAAGTTAATTTTGGGGAAAGTAATTTTAGGAAATTTAAAAGGCGGTTTGACAGGCTTAGTTTTAGTGGGGGGCGGAGCGGGCTTAATCCCCAACTCTTCGGGAGTATAAAGCGGCTCAGGGGAAATTGTTTCTTCGGAGGATTTTTGTTTTTCCGCCTGAAAGGCTTGACCGCCTTCCAACCATTTAATGGTAGCTAAAATGCCTTGGTCAAAACTGACTTTAGGCGTCCAACCAAGTTCTTCCTGAGACTCCAAAATTTCCGGCGATAAATTGACGTCAGTTTCCTCTTGGTGGGCCGGAACAAATTCAATCGACAGGTTTTTATCGGGCAAGACTTGTTTTAATTTGTAAGTTAAATTTAAAACGGTGGTTTTTTGGGGATTAATTAAAGTAAAAATTCTAGCCTGAGAGCTTTGAGAAAACATGGCCTTGGTCAGGCCGTAAACAATATCAGTGATGTAGGTCGGGTAAAGCGATTGAAGGCCCTGGCCAAAAATTTTTAATGGGCCGGCTTGCTTAACGGCCAAAAGCAGGCGGTTAATTTCACCGTCAGCAGTTAAGTTCATCCCCGGTCCGTAAGCAAAGCCCAGACGGACAATCCGAGCATCAAGCTGGTAACGATTAAGATATTCAAAAACAAGGGCCTCGGAAAACCGTTTGGCTTCGTGATGAGAATAAATTTCTTCATTGGTTTGGTTAGATCCAAAATAATGAGCTAAGTCGGTTGAAGAAAGAAAGCCGGAAAAAAGATCGGCATTAGAAACAAGTAAAAATTTACTGGATTGTTTTTTAGCAATTTCCAGCAGCTCCCGCGTACCAAGCGAGTTAACTAAAAGAGTTTCCAGACTGAGGTCACGACCGGAGACATAGGCTTCAAACCCTGCCAAATGAAAAATATAATCCACTTTGGGAATGGTGGCAGAAAACGGTTTGTCTAAATCTTGTTCTAAAAAAATAAAGTTGGGTTGATGAAAAAGATTTTTAAGATTGGCCTTTTTACCACTAATCCAGTTATCAACAGCATAGACCCGACAGTTTTGGGCTAATAAAGTTTCGCAAAGTTGGGAACCGATAAAACCAGCGGCACCGGCAACTAAGGCCGAGGGAAGATGAGGAACTGACTGAAGTTTTTGTTTAGGCATAGGCAGGATAAAACTTCTTTCTTTCATGTTAGCGGATAATTGCCCCAAGAACAAGGTGCTATTTGCGGAGAATCGTTTTAACCTATTCGGTTAGTACTTTTTTCTAGGACTGCTTTACAGGCTAAATTTGTTTTTAGTGATTAGTCTGTTAACTAAATATTTTTTCGTTAGCACTCTTTTACATGAAATCTTCTTGAGTCAAAAAAGTTAGTTTTAAAAAACTAAACAAGGAGAAAAAGGGTCTAGATTAGGTGGTCGAGGGCAAGGTTGACTAGGCGGTCGGCGGCGGTGTTTTTTTCGCGGGGAATGTGGGCGTATTTAATTGAACCGCCAACTTTAGCTTCCAGCTCGCGGAGAAAAATAATTTTTTGACGCAACTGGGTGTCTTTAATTTTCCATAAACCGTTCAGTTGGTTAACCACAAGTTGCGAGTCGAGGTGAAAAACGATTTCTGATTGATGATTAACGAATTCTGATTTTTCAGAAAGCCACTCCAGGGCGACAATAACGGCTTGGTATTCAGCCAAATTGTTGGTGGCAATTCCGATAGTTTTACCAAAAGAGTGAATAATTGTTCCAGAAGCGTTTTTAATGACAAAGCCTACGGCTGCCGGGCCAGGATTGCCCCGACTGCCCCCGTCGGTATAAATATTGAGAGTCATTCTTGTTTGGGCCCCACTTCGCTAGAAGGGGCCTCCTTCGCTGAAGCTACGGCGGCCGAAGCAGGTTTAACAATTAAGTGGCGATTGCGGCCTTCGCCTTCGGATTCAGTGGCCACCTTAGGATCGGTGCTTAAAAAGGCGTGAATCGTGTGCCGCTCAAAAGGATTTAAATTAAATAAAGCCATGGGCTGACCGGAAAACTTAACCCGTTGGGCAGTGTCTTGGGCCAGCTTAATCAAGGTTTCTTCGCGTTTTTGGCGATAGTCCCCGATGTTCACCACCAACTTGCACCACTCGCCTTTTTGCCGATACAACAACAGATTTAACATTAGCTGTAGAGCGCTGATGGTGTCGCCGTGATAGCCAATCAGCATACCCATTTCCTGATCAGCCAACTCTAAGTCTAGTAAGTAGCTGTCCGGCTCAGGAGAAGAAATGGTAATTTTGGTTGGTTCAACCCCCAACTGACTTAAAAGTTGTTTGGTTAGTTTGGCAATATTTTTTTCAGTGCTTTTTTCCATAATTTAAGGTTAGTTGCTGAACCAGCATAATAAGAGAGAAAACCAACCAATAAAGCACCAACCCTGAAGGAAATTTAAAACCAATAAAAATTGTCATTAACGGAAACAAATAAAGCATTTGCGTCTGCATGGCAGTGGCCATGTCGTCGGCTTGTCCGGGGGTTTTTTGAGCAACAACGGCATTTTTTTTGGCAGCCGGCATCATTAATTTGGAAGAAAGAAACTGGACAACGGCGGCGGCAATTAAGAAAATGCCGGGAAATTTGTCAATGGTCAGGCCAAGGATTTTAATGGCGGGAATAGAAAATAAGTCCGGCTGGGTGAGGTTAAGATATAAAAACCGGGAATTTAAAGAAAAATCCAGGGGAAGTTTTAAGACAGGATAAAGAATATTATTAAGATTAGTAACGAGGTCTCCCCGACTTTGCAAAACCTGATTAAAGGCCTGATAAAGAGCAATTAAAACGACAATCTGAATAATTTGGGGCAGGCAGCCGGCGGCTGGGTTAAGACCGTGGCTTTGAAAAAGCTCTAGTTGTTTTTTAGCAAACACTTGTTTGTCTTTGCCATATTTTTCTTTAAGTTTCGCCAGCTCGGGTTGAAGTTCTTTCATTTTTTGGCCGGTTTTCAAAGAAGGAAGAGTGAGGGGGGTTAAGACCAGCCGGATTAAAACAGTCAAACCAATAATGGCCAAGCCAAGATTGTGGCCCAGTAATTCGTATAAAAAAATCAAGGCGTTAACTAAAGGATGATAAAAAAAGGTGTTCCACATAGTTTAATTCAAGGGGTCGTAACCACCCTTTGACCAGGGGTGACACTTAATAATTCTTTTAAGGCTCAAAAAGCCACCTTTTAATATACCATATTTGGCAATAGCCTCGTAGGAATATTGAGAACAGGTAGGAATAAAACGGCAGGAGCGGGTCCGCCAGCTGGCGGATTGGTAAAAACGGATTAATTTAAGAGCGAGCATGATTGTAGCAACTGCAAAAGATCGGCCTGAATGACAGAAAGCGGCCGGTTAAGAATTGTGGTGTTGGCTAAAAATAATAGTTCTGTGTTGGGCTTAAGCTTGGTTAAATATGGCCTAATGGCTTCACGAACCAGGCGTTTGTGGCGGTTGCGAACAACGGCCAGGCGGCTGACCTTGACGGGAACAATAATACCAATTAAGGGTTGGTTGTTTTTTCGAGAATTAATTTTTAAAGTAAAGAATTGAGAAGAAAAGCTTTGTTTAGATTTAAGTAAAATCGGGAGGCGGTGGCCTGGTAGGCGATAAGCGTGAGAAAACATTAAACAGCCAATTTCTGGCGGCCTTTAAGCCGGCGGCGCTTGAGAACTTTACGACCAGAAAAAGTTTTTAATCGCTCACGGAAGCCGTGCGTCCGACGCCGGCGGATTTTAGAGGGTTGATAGGTGCGTTTAGTCTTAGCCATTAGGTTAAGAATAATATATTTTGATGAATTTGGCAATCTGGTTTGTATCTTTCGGGTTATCTTGGTGTTGACAGGGTGTGGATAACTTTATATCTTTAGTCAGACGACTATGGACAAGGGTTTTTTGTGGACGGCGATTTTATCAGAGATGGAGCTTAATTTGTCTCCGGGAAATTTTGCGACCTGGATCGGGCCGATTCGTTGTTTAGGTTTAAAAGAAATTAATAAAAACGGGTTTTGCCTGGAATTGGGTTGCCCATCGGTATTTCATAAAAACCAGGTGGGAGAAAGATATTTAGGCCAAATTCAGGCAATGGCGGAAAAAAATCTGGGAAAAAGGTGCGAGATTAAGCTGAATATTGAGCAAAAAGAGGAAAAAAAAGTCAAGAGAGAAACAAATGACTTGTTCTCCGTAGATGCAGCGAAACTGGCGGACGAGGCCTACCGGCGGACAGCGGCAAAAGCCGGATTGACGTTGGGATTTACTTTTGAAAACTTTGCGGTTTCTTCCTCAAACGAAGTGGCTTACGCGGCAGCCAAAACCGCAGCCAACAAGCCCGGGGAAATTTACCATTTAATTTTTATTTTCGGGGGGGTGGGGGTGGGAAAAACCCACTTAATGCAGGCGGTGGGACATGAGATTTTGAAAAAAAATCCGGACACCTCTTTGGTTTACTGCACCGGAGAAGAGTTTACCAACGAAATTATTGAGGCAATCCGGAATAAAACCACGGCCTTGTTCCGGCAGAAATACCGTAAGGCTAAGATGTTGTTTTTAGACGATGTCCAGTTTATTGCCGGCAAAGAAAAGGTCCAGGAAGAATTTTTTCATACTTTTAATGCCGTGCAAAAAGAGGGGGGGCAAATAATTTTAACCTCTGACCGCCTGCCAACAGAGATTTCCGGACTGGAAGACCGCCTAAGGTCAAGGTTTGAGGGGGGATTAACCGTAGATATCCAAAAGCCGGAGTTTGAATTAAGAACAGCGATTTTATTAATCAAGGCCCAGCAGAAAAAAATTGAGCTGCCAATGAGAGTGGCCCAGGTGGTGGCCGCCAACGTCGAGTCTGTCCGGGGACTAGAAGGAATATTAATGCGACTGTACGGCGAACAACAGACAAGAAAAGAGCCCTTAACTGAAGAGTTGGCCATGGCTTTGTTAAACAGGATCAACGGGGAGGCAAAACAACTCAAAAACAGACTGAACCCGAAACAGATTTTAGGGGCCGTTTCTGATTATTACCAGGTAAAACCGATGGATTTAAGGGGGGAAAGCCGGCTAAGGGCGTTGGTTTTAGCCCGCCAGGTGGCGATGTATTTATTAAGAAGGGAGTTGTTCTTACCGCAAACTGCCGTAGGGGCGCTTTTGGGTGGAAGAGACCACACCACTATTATTCACGGAGAGGGGAAGATTGCTAAAGATTTGGGAACAAACGAACAGCTGAGGCTGGACGTTACCAACATCAGAAAAAATATTTATAAACAAAGTGGACAACAAGGAGGGTTATCAACCAACCAATAGGTTTATCCACAGTTTATCAACAAAAAAATCCACCGAAAAAGACGGGGTTGTCAACCGGTATTTTTAGCAGTGAAATAAGGGGAAAAATCGATTATAATACACTTATCAACAAAGACTATTAATATTACTACTATTTTTAATTCTAATTAGTAATAAGGAGAGATATGAAAGTTTCTTTACTGCAGGAGAATTTAGCCAAAGGAGTGGGGGTAGTCAGTCGGGCAGTAGCCACAAAAACACAATTGCCGGTATTGGCAAATATTTTAATAACAACTGATCAAGGGAAGCTAAAATTAACCACAACAAACTTAGAAACAGGAATAAATCTATGGCTAGGCGGAAAAGTAGAAAAAGAAGGGAAAATAACGATCCCGGCCAGGATTTTAAACGAAGCAATCAGCTCATTGCCTGCCGGGACAGTGGAGTTGATAGCCGAGGCAGATAAGTTAAAAATTAGCTGTGGGAAATACAAGGCGGAAATTAACGGAATTAACGCGGAAGAATTCCCGGCGGTGCCGAGTTTAAAAAACAAAAAAACCAGCGGGCAAGGGATTAAAATCGACAGGGAAATAATTGAGACAGGAATAAATCAGGTGGCGGTGGCAGCGGCAACGGACGAAGGCCGCCCGGTGTTTACGGGAGTAAAAATGGAATTAGGAGAAGGGGGTTTACGTTTAGCGGCAACAGATGGATACCGCTTAAGCGTTAAAACAATCAGCGGACTGAAGGGGATAAAAAAGAAAAAAGAAATGATTGTGCCGGCGCGAGCATTAATGGAATTAATCAGGGTTTTAGGGGCGGCGGAAACGGAAGTAAAAGAGGTAATTTTTGAGGCAACAGAAGAAGAAAAACAACTGATTTTGTCTTTTGGTGAAGGCGAGGTGGTAACGAGGCTGTTAGAGGGGGAATTCCCGGACTTTGACAAAATTGTACCGCAGACACACACGACCACAATTGAATTAAATACCGAAGAATTAACCCAGGCGGTGAGGGCGGCGGCGGTGTTTGCCAAAGACAGCGCCAATATTGTGAAGTTTAAAATTACTGACGGCGGGCTATTGATTTCAGCCAATACGCCTCAAGTGGGAGGCAATGAAGTCGAAGTGGCGGGCAAAAAAACCGGAGAGACGGGGGAAATTGCTTTTAACAGCCGCTATTTAATTGAGATGCTGAATGCGATTGGGGCGAAAGAACTAAAATTAGAAATTTCCGGGCCATTAAATCCGGGAGTGTTTAAGCCGTTAGGCGACAACAGCTTTTTGCATATTATTATGCCGGTGAGAGTTCAGGCGTAGTAAAAACTTGACTTGGGGCCTATAATAGCTTTTGGATTTTAAATATGACTGGTATTCCGGAAATTCTCCAGTCTGCCCCGCAAATTAGCCAAAAGGCTCAGGAAATTGGTTCATTGGGAAATATGGTTCATTTGGCGCTTGAAACAAGAAAGGCCCTAGCTGACCCAAATCTTTTTAGTTTTCTTAAAGATTCGGGTCACCCATATGGATTGTTATTGCTAAATCAAGCTGGTTCTGCCCCCATTGGATGGTCTATTGTATTGTCAAGTTCTTATGCGATGAGTCAGACATGGCCTGGTTTAATGGATGAGCGGAGTGGGAAAGCTTCTTCTGTGGCGAGCGAAATTGCAATTCCCAACCCGACAATAAGGGGGGCTGTCTCTTTATTTCTTTCAAGTAGCGTAATCGCTTGGTCGTCGTTGGATGGCACTAATAGTGGGAGGGAAAGCAACTCTGAGGATAGTTCTGAAATGAGTTCTTCCTCGTCTCATCCTTTAGAGTTTTCGGATGGCCTAAGCGGGGCTGTAAAAGGCGAAACTAAAATAGGTAAAAGAGGCATTAGTCTTGGGGCGGTAGGGATAAATTTAACGAAATTTTCTGGGCAAGAACCATATGGGATTAAAAATTCTCAGGGAGAGCAATTGGCGGAAATTAAGCCTCAGGACTCTTTAGCCTTTATTCATGTAAATAGAGAGTCAAAAGAATTAAGCAAAATGTCGCCATTGGAAAGAGTTCAAAAAATAAAACAGGATTTAATTGGACTTTTTGGATTAATGGATAATGAAGAATTATTTAATGGTCTAAAACCGGAACAACAAGCGGTTTTAACTGCGGCGCAATCGGCAGTAATTGTGGGAATTAGCCATTTGGTGCCAATGTTTAGGAGAAAAACCGGTTTGCCGTTTTGGAAGTTGGATGTTTTACCTCAAGCAGTACAACAATTTCATTGTTTAGATTCACAAATGGTATCGGATAAATTTGGCGGGTCGAGAAAAGTTAAACCCGAGGACGTGGAGATGATGGTGCTGACGCCGGAGATGAGGCGAAAACTAGTGGCAGCGCGGGGGCAAATTTGACAGACGTAGATTAAAACCCTATAATATTTATACTGCCTAAAATATATGTTTAATAAAGAATCATTATTAGAAGCTGCAAGGCAACGTTTGGCAAAAAAGGAAGATGTTCAAAAAGA
Organism: Candidatus Beckwithbacteria bacterium; assembly: GCA_026397255.1. Lineage (NCBI taxonomy): Bacteria > Candidatus Beckwithiibacteriota > Candidatus Beckwithbacteria bacterium. The sequence continues at coordinate 316,021 of JAPLVF010000013.1, forward strand.
ACGCGACGATAGAATAAATGAACTTTTTGAAAAAGAGGTTGGGGAATTTTTTGAAAGAAAAAAAACCGCATTATTAAATGAAAGTCTCCCGGCGGTATTTACTCCATTAATTACAGAAACTAGGAATACGATTGAGCAAAGGGAGGGCCTTCAGCTTGATGAAAATTGGAGATATTACTTATATATTTCCGAGGGGGGTAAAAATAAGCGCGATAAGGTATATGACCCTGGCTATGGTTATCCCAAAAAGCATTATCAATATGGAAGCGGTCATTCTAGGGATGTTCTTTATCAAGCTTGGGTTTTTGGAAATCTTGGTAAAAAAGTAAAAATGGGAATTACCATTGAACTAACAAAATACGACTATAGTAAACTCGAAGGAATATTTGTAAGTTTTGACTACGACGAAACCTCTGGTCATATAGTGTTTGTTGCTGGAAGTCCCTATGATGGGATAAAGAGCGCACAGAGAGAATGGGATGGAAAAGCAAAGACATTTAATGAATTTACTGAGAATTTAACAACTGCCTTAGATGAAAGAAATTATGCTTACTTTTTTATGGCGGAATCAGGATCAAAGAAATTTGTTCATTCTATTTAATTCTATCTTTTGAAAGTGGAGATGATGGTGTTGACACCGGAGATGTGGCGGGCACTGGTGGCGGCACAGGCGTAGATTTTTCCAGAAGCTCGGCGGGGTTGGAGGTAATCAGACTGTGTTCATTGGGGGAGGCAACGACTTTTAAGGCAACGTGATTTTGGCCGGCAAAAATCAGGCCATGGCCGACAGCGGCGGCCAGCAAAAGGTGCTTTTCGCCCTCGGAAAGAAAAAAAACAGAGCCAAGTTTTTCAATCGAGGCCGTAGACTGTTTCATTAAAATTTGAATAGAAGAATTGGTAACAATCGCCTTGCCGTAATCGGAACCCAAGAAGTCCTCGACATCTTGGGTAACGGTGGTTAAACCTAAATAATACTTACGGGCGCGCTTGGCCATGGAGTACAGAAAGCTGGCCGAGTCAGGATATTTCATCATGTACCAGGCCTCGTCCACAATTAACAAGCGTTTTTTTAAGTCCTTTTTAATCTTGGTCCAGACGAAATCGAGAACCATAAACATGGCGACCGGGCGGAGGGCGTCTTCCAGTTCTTTGAGGGAAAAAACAGTGAAAGTATTTTGTAGATTAATATTAGTGTGCTGGTCAAAAATCCCCCGGAAAGAACCTTTGACAAATTTTTCCAAACGGGCGGCGAGGTTTTCAGCGGCTGACTCTTCCATGCCGATTAAAACTTTGTATAAATCTTCCAAAAGGGGTGGTTCATTTTTCTGGGTGCCGGGGTCGGGGGTAATGTTTTTTTGCTTGTAGGTTAAAATAATCGCCCGATCCAAAAGGGCTTCTTCCTGGGGGGAAAGTTGGCCCATAATGACTTTAAAAAGCGAGTGTAGAGATAAAACTTTTTGGCTGAGTTCGTTTTGACCCTCTTCATAAATTTGGGATAAATCAAAGGGATTAATTTTAGCCTTGGAGTTAAAAGAAAAATCAATGTATTCGCCGCCGACGGCAGAGCAGAGTTTTTGATATTCGTTTTCCGGGTCGATAATAATAATTTCGGTTTCAAACATCAGGCTGCGCAGAGCCTCGAGTTTAACCAGATAAGATTTGCCGGCACCGGACTTGGCAAAAATAACTGAGTTGGCATTTTCCAAAGAAAACCGGTCAAGAATAATTAGGGAACCGTTGTGCTCATTAATGCCGTAAAGCACGCCCTGGTTTTGGGTTAATTCCGAGGAAGTAAAAGGAAAGGTGGTGGCTAAAGAAGTCGTGTCCATGTTGCGGGTAATCATCAGGCGGTCGTGGGCCAAAGGGAGGGTGGTTTGGAAGGCGGCTTCCATTTGCAGGCTGGCGGACTTGGCAATAATTAACAACGAGCCGAGAGTGGATTGAACGGATTGGGTGATTTTGTTTAATTCATCCAGGGTTTTGGCGGAGACAGTGACATAAAGGCCAAACTGAAAAAAGCGCTCGGCGCCTTTGGCTAGTTGCTCCTCCAGTTTTTTGGCGTCTTCCAACTTAACTTTGGTGCCGATTTGGGCAATCCGGCCGCGTTCGACATCCGACTGAACTTCAGCCTCCATTTCACCAATTTTCCGGCGCAAGTTGTCCATAATATCTTTGCCTTCAACCGGATAGATGTACATGGAAATATCCAAGGAGTGCTCAAAATTAATTAAAGGGGCCAACCAGTTGGCGTTAACAAATCTTGGGTATCCGGAAACAAACAAGGTGCGAAAATAAGTGTTGGCGATCTTAAGGTGATTAAAGTCAACTTCCAGGGCGCCGGGGGCAATAATGTCTTTAACGGTAGTGATGCCCTGGGAGAATTTATCTTGCGGGCTGACGGTTGGCGGGGTAGGTGGTTTTTTTTTGCCAAAACTTAGTTTCATTTGGCACCATCCTTCTTAATAACTTCAGGATTGACGTTGGCGCTAATAATCGGAGCGTCGTAGCCGGCGTTTTCAGGAAAATCGACTGAGCCGGAATCGGGGTTGTAGCTTAGATAAAACAACTTGATTAATTCCGGGGTGGTGAGTTGGCGGGCTTTTAACCCCAAGCGGGTGAGTTGGGAAATTAAGTGATCGCGCTTGGGAATAAGGCTGGTGCGGGCTTTTTGCAGAATATAGTCTTTGGGCAGAGTGGGGCTGGCTTTTTTTGAGCGCAAGACAGAACCAAGAGCGGAAGAAAGGCCCAACTCCAGGCTGGAAAAAGGAATCACTAAATAAAACTTTTTATCCAGGACTTCATTTTCCGAGACGGTTTTTTTAACAAATTCGTAATACTGGTCCAGCTGGTTTTTCAAAAGCGGGTTGGAAATTTTTTGTTTTTGGCTGTTAAGCAAAACCAGGTAGGCATTAATGTCTTTTTTCTGACTTTTAATCACTAGCTGAATTGGGAAGGTGAGGGAATTTAATAAACCGGCATAGGCATAGATAGTGGCGTCCTGTTCGGTTTCGGACAAAAGGGAAAAATTAACGGCGGTGGTTTGGAGAATGACACAACAGGAGCCATCTTTTAACAGCACCAAATTATCCCGGATATCTTCAATATCCAGATGGTCTTGGGTGCTACCGACATTAGGGGCAGAGATCATATGGCCTGAATTTTTAAAGGCGGAATAATTTCGCCTTTAGCTTCGAGTTTAATTATAGCGAACTTTTGGTTGTCTTGTTCGGCCTGAATTTGGTAAACGCCGTCAGTAAGGGGAGTGGCAATAAAAAACTGGCCGAGTTTATTAGATTTAAAAGCGCGAACAGGGAGATTTTGCTTGTCGCGGATTTCAATAATCACGTTGGCCACAATTTTTCCGGCTTTGTCTAAAGTAATGCCGGCAATCAGGTTGGGTTTATCAGGTACATGGGGTAAAACTATGCCGGTGGCAAAAGTTGGCCCCACTTCACTGACTGTTTTGTTGCGAGGGAGTACGGGCTTAACAAAGGGCCGGGCGGCAACTTTAGGTGCCTTCGCCAAGGCTTCGGCGCCCGAAGGGGGTGTAATAATCTTAGCCTTAATAGGCATGGGTTTAACGGTTCCCGAAGGAATAGCAGCCTGTTTGGTTTCTTGGGGGGCAGTAAAAATAACGGCGTGGGGCAAAAGACACATTTGCGGAGTTAATAATTTACGGACACGGATGCCTTTAACCGGGGATTTAAAAGGCGCAGAGGGTTGAGGCCGATCATCAATAACGAGAGCGGTGGGGGAGAAACCCAGGGCGCCAAAAAGGCTGGTGACGTGCTCCAGATAGCGGGACTCCGCCAGGTCAAAGGCGGTGGTGGGAGAAGACGGGAGAGTTTTAAGATATTCGGCCACATCGCCGGGTTGGCTGGTTTTAAGATTAGGTTCCGGCGGAGGCGGAGGATTGGGAGAGAAAATGTCTAAGGGCCGGCTTTGGAGGCGGTAGATAAATTGGGTGGGGCGGAAAAGAGCGGTAAAAAAATTTAACAGCCACAGATCAAGGGGCCGGTCTTCAAAGGGGACAAAGGCCAGAGCAAAACCAAACAAAGCAAAAAACGGGGCGAGAGTCCATTTAAACAAAAAATTTATCTGGGAAGAAAAAATCAGCCAGGCAAGCAGCAGGCCAAAGGCTAATTCCAGAAATTGTTTTAAAGTCATGTCGCCGACGAGGCGGAACTTGTAAGTGGTAATGGACTGAGGAACAGCGTGTTGTTGCATAGGTTAACTATAATGTTTTTTTATTTTATTTTCAGGTTCATAAAATGGACGATTAACATTAATAATATTTATGATTGGTTGAGTTAAAACGCGCTTTAAAAATCCAGCCTTTTTCTTTTCAGAAAGAAATTCCTCGGGGGAGTAAAACGTATAATTAATTTCCCGGCCAAGGACTTTTTCAAGATGATTAAAGGATTTATTTAAGCGATCGATATTAGGAGAGCCAACAATGATAAGGTCAATGTCGCTGGCAGCGGTTAGTTTATTTTTTGCGGCGGAGCCATAAATACAGGAGTAAACAATGTTGGGAGTTTTATTAACCACCTCTTGAATTAATTTGGTTGGGCCAAATTGCTTGATTGCCAGATTTTGCAAGTCAATAAGATAAGGGTGGAAGTGATTTAAAGAATAAATTTTTAAATTGCCTTTAATGGAAAAATTTAAGATTTCCCAACAAGCCAGTTGGTTTAATAAGCGGCTAATGGTTGAAGCCGGCCAAGAAAGCTTTTTGGCAAGCTCTCGAACATAAAAAGGCTTTTTCTCTAGAAAAAAGACGCTTAAAATTCGATAATGTTTATTGGACAAATTTAATTGTTTCATGTTATGAAACAATTGTACCAAAAAATAGAATACCTGTCAATGCAGTGTGTATTTTTGCATTTCAACTGCAAATTTACATAAAAACGATTAGGTTTTTAAACCCTTTGTTTATAGTTGAAAACAGGCGGTGATTAAAATAGAATGAAAGAGATATGAATGACAAAGGAATAGAAACAAGTGAGGTAATTAAAGGCGCAGCAAAACATTTAAAAGAAGCAACCCTTCCGACGGGAATAAAGAAAGAAACAGAAACCGGAGAAGTTAAGTTTGAGGAAACCAGGCAAGAGGGGGAAATTTTTGACAGGGCATTTAATAATGAACCTTTGACTGTGGCGGACGTAAGGTCTTACTTGAAAGCTTCTAAAAAAGAGTTGGCGGTTTTGGAAAAAATACCGGATTCAGTGAAGTTTAGTTTGGGGCCAGACGTGGCAGGGCAAAATAAAAGAAAAGAGCAGTTAAGAGAAATATTAAAAATAATCGGAGTCGAAGAGGTTCAGGTTGAGGGAGAAAATTTTACAGCAGATGAAATATGGGATGCGGTTTGTTATGAGTTTCGATCGGAACATAATTTTAGCGGCAAAAAAGACGAGGCGAAAGATTTATTAGGGGATGTTAGGGGGGCAGTAATTAAAAAACAGGCGAAGAAGATTATTGATAAGACGGGGAACAATAATGCGGAAAATATTTTAAACATTGCGACGAGTTTGGTAGTAGAAGAGGTTGATCCACTGTCTTTGAGAGAAAAAAATTTACGGAGACCATTTAAAGAAACTTTATTTACACCACACGAAAAACAGAAAATACCAAATGTGGCAGAGGCAATTGTTAGAGACGTGATTGTAACGAAAAAAAATTTGGAACGGTGGCAGGTAGTTAATACTTTTTTAACCCAAATAGCTGAAGGGAGAACGGGGCAAATAAAGGAACCAGAGCCGGGAGATCGGCAATTACCATATCAATTAAGTTTTGACGAGTCCAGAAAAAGAATGGTGATTGATCATTTGCCAGATAAAGACGTAGACGAGATTTGTGAGGTGTTAAAAGATACAGACATGATGGTGGGGAGGGCACAAGATCAGGTGATGCAGGGGGTTCAGGGGTATTGGGGTTGGACGGCTGAGGTAGTGATTAGGCGGGCGCATGAAATTTGGTCAGAAACATCAAAATCAATTCAAAAAGACCTAAGCGGGATGATGACCCATCTTTCGGAAGTAGGACACGGGCATTTTATTGCCGCTGCCCTAGAAATACCAGATGTGGGTAAAATTTTAGCCATGCTGGATTGGTACCAGCAACGCGATTCGGCAACCAATAGGCCTTTGCCGATGCCCGAAGTAACAGATGTTGTAAAAAATGTTAAGAAAAAAGCTAAACTATTGGGAATTCCCTCCAGTAAGGTTGATTTAGCCTTTTTCTTAACCCAACTATTACAAACCGGGCACTGGATTGGGAAAGTTGGTTTAAAGCATAGAAATATTTTGGAAAGATACGGTTTGGAAGAAGAGGCAACGGGTTTGCCGATCGGAACGTTTGATAAAATTTTACCGCAAGTTGGTGGTCGGGTACGAGAAGATATGCCTAAAATAGATATGGAGGATATGTCGAGAGAGGAGAGAATTAATTTTGAGTTGCAAGTGCGGGATTTTAGTGAAACCGTGGTGGGAACCTGTTTGGATTGGAGTGCGGAACACCTAAAGAGAATACCCGATGCTGCTTTACAAGAAGATGTTTTATACAGAATGAAGGTGGGGGAGCCGCCGCTTTATAGGCCACCAGAAGAGATTGATGAAAGAATTGTAGCGGCAATTCATGAAAAACAAATGTTGTTTAAAGAGGATCCGAAAAAACCCTTAGCAAAAACAAAAGAATTGTTAGAAGAAAGTTATTTGCACCGGGAGCAATACCGGTGGCTGTTTGTCTGGGCAAGCTTCGGCGGACTATATAACGAATGGAAGGGAAAGACAGGGGTTGAAGGAAATTGGGCGCGGCGACTAGGGAAACAAGCAGTGGAAAAACAATATTTAAATCCAATAAAACAAGAAGACAGGCAAGCCTTAATTGATTGGTTGCAAAACAAGGATTTTGCCAAAGCAACCTTGGCAGAAGCAGGAATGGACCCAGGCTGGATTACTGATGAGGTGATAGTGGAACTCTTTACGGATGACAACATGAGGCGAGTGAACGAATTCAGACAAGGAATTATGGAGAGCCAAAATGAAAAAGTGAAACTATCGGATTTAAAGAAAGAAATTGAAGTATTTAGTAGGCCGGGAAATAGGCTAACCCCAGAAGAAAGAAATAAGTTTTTGGCTACAGCATTGGAGTTTGTGTTAAGGGATAAAAGGACCTGGAATGTGGATATGGGGATAAATAACAGTAGGTTTAGCGATCCGAATTTAAATTTAGCCAGAGAAGTTAGAGAAAAGAGTGAATTTGGGGCAAACGAGGCCCATATATTAGTAACGATGGAAGATTTCCGTCAACAAATCCACAACACTTTTGGGAAAATCTTAGGGAACATGGCCTTAATTCATTTGGAGCAGGAATTCCCGGATGTTAAAAAGTATATGGCAGAGTTAACCAATGCTTATGGAGACGATGGTTTGACCAGGCAGGGGACATTAACCGGCCCCTGGATGGCAATGGAAACGTCTTTAAGTACCAGGGCGGGGAATATGATTACGGATTATTATTTGTTGGGGTACGAGGCAACAGGAGGAGATTGGGTAACAAGCCAGCAGCATCTTTACGACAGGTTTGATATCAACAGAATTTTCCACGAACATTTTCATCCGGTGGTGGGAACGGCGCGAAGAATTTATGGAATACAGACATATGAAAACTGGATTGACGATATTTTAGCAAAACAAAGGGCGGTACCGTCTAATGCGTTGGATACAAGATGGGAACGACTTTTTATAAGCATGCCGGATTTGCAGAAAATAATTACACTGTTAATTATTGGAGGAGAGGGAAAGGGGATGTATTCACATTGTGTAAAAAGAATTTTGAAAAATGGAGGGGAAGGAGAAATTATTTTACGAGATGAATCTGATTATTGGTTGGCAAGAACAGAAAGAGAAGCGGCAAAACTTTATCATCCGGCAACAATAGCAACACTAAGGCAATTGATTGAACAAGCCAGTCATGGGGATACGGATGTGGATAAAGTAAAAAAGGCCATGGATAGTTATGTGGCAGCGGGATTTTTAAGACGCATTGAAAATGATAAGTTTGAAAAAATTGGCTTAGGCGATTTGTTTTCTGTGGAGTTTGATACTTATTATGTTGATGCAAAAAGAACAGTTATGCAAAGACAGAGATTCCCAATTGATTTTATGATTGATTTTGGTCAGCAAGTGAGAGGCGTGTCCGTGGAATTTGCCGCCGCCAATGAATATCCTTATCCAACAATGTTTTGGGTTCATGCTAAAACCCCCGGCTTTTGGGATAAAGAAATTGAGAATCTAGAAAGAACAATTAAAGATTTAGACAAAAAACAACCGAATTATCAAGAAACGTTAAATGAATTGGAAAAAACCTTAAAAGACTATGGGAAAAATAAGAAACAATGTGATGAATTATGGGAAGGAATTGAAGAACAATTGGTTGATGGCAAAAAGATTGAAAAAAAGATGGGGTTTAGGGAGATGATGTTGACTGGTTGGTTAATCGATCCGGAGACGCCTGAGAGTGAGATGCCAAAAACTTATTGGCAATGGAGAAACAACGCTTTGTCTTATTTTGGTTTAGACGAGGAAGGATTAGCAAAAAAGTATGAAGGGGGATTTAGTGAGTACTTGAGTGACTATTTTGATAAACTTAAGATTAGAATTGCTGAAACAGGCGATCAATTCTTGGGAAGAGAGTTGGAATTAAGAGAAAGAGTGTTACGAAGAGAGGGACGGAAAATGGCAAAAAAATTAAAAGATGATCCAGCGCCAAAAGTGTTGGAGCAGGTGTTGAGAGCTTATAGCGAGTGGTTGCTTGAAGATATTGGTGAGAAAATAGGGAGATGGAAAGAAAAAGGGGTATTTTTAAGCGATAAACTTAAATTAAGAGCATCAGTTGAACAGCATCATATTGATGGGAAAATTACAAAAGATGTTAGAGACAAGATTTTACAAGAAATTTTAAGCATTCCTTATCGGGATATAAAGGGTGGGATTAGTTTGAATTATGCAGTGAATAAAGATTGGTTTTCACTACCTGCCACTGTTATAGATTTTGTTGCAGGGCTTTTTGATAAACAAAATAAACGGGCTAATAATACGAGCTATCAGTATTTTCTGACAGCCATAAAAGGAACTCCGGCCGGTTATGGTTTAAGTTTAAGCATGCTTCCGGCAGCAACGAAAATTATAAGTAGTGCCGTTAGTACTCTTCCGACTATTTTATCTTCACATTCAATAAACATTGGGGTAAAAATTTTAGCAGTTACGAATCCGGCCTGGAGTCTTTTTTGGCAGGTTCAATTGGTATCAATAGGATTTGCACTGGGAGTAAAAGGGATTAATTGGTTGACAGGTTGGCGACGAGACGAAACAACTAATAAATGGATACATGGACCGTGTGTGGCTGATTCTGACTCAACTATTTATTGTAAAGAAAGATTAGGACACTAAAAATATGCCCGGAGAATCAAGAATAGAGGGAATAATAAGAAAGCAAGAAACAGAGAAAGCTGAGAGAGTTCTGCCACGAGAGGTTAGGGAACGACAGGAACCCAAGCAGGCGAATTTAATTACAGCCTTTAAAGAAGCGGCTGATGTTTTGAGTGATGATGAAGCCATGAGAAAATTGGCAGAGAACCCTAGATTTTTTACCAAAGACTGGTTTCATAACAATAAAATTAAGGCTAAGTTTATATTGAAAGCGGCCGGTTTAGGGGTACAAAAATTTTTAGAACAAGAGCAGGATAATATTAAAGCAGATTGGAGGGGGATTAAAGAAAAGACTGCTGGTGCTAAAAAAGAGGCCGGTGAGGTTTGGACAGAAGAAAAAGAAAAGAAAAAAAGAGGACTTTCTCCTGAAGAGAAGAGGAAAAGAAAAATAATGATTGCCGGGATGATCCTTTTAGGAGTTGGAGTGGTGGGGTGCTTAATAAATGCGTACGGGGCGGGGTTGCTGATACATCATAACGACGGGAATAAGGGCGGAACAGGAAACGAAAACCCAACACCTACTTTAAAACCAGAATATAAGCCATATTTTGACGCGGCCCAAGGGGAGTTGGCAAAATATAGGCAACAAGGACCGATTATTGGTCATATGCTTGATCCAATGGCGATTGATGATTCGGAAACGAGATTAATAACAGCTTTTATTCCTGGTTGGTTTTGTCAACCAGAACAAATAAAAATCTGTCAAGAAATGTTAGGAGTAGACTTACACAGTTATGGTTTGACTGATAGTAAGGCTGACCAATTATTGTTTTTTTCAAAAATGACTCAGGATTGGGATCAAAAATGGCTACCACTGCTTGAGGCGAATCCCAATTTATCCCAGGCGGTTAAAGATTTTTACAAACCAGAAAATAGAGACTTTTTAAAACAATGGTATTTAGACCACTTTCCGTCTAAGTCTCCGGCGTTTTTAAATCAGCAAAGAACAGTAGCGGACAATATGTTTGCCAGATTTTTGGAAACAGGAAAACTTATCCCAAGAAATTTTTCAATGTTAACGTACAGTCATTTAGCTGGAGCGTTTGTAGCTAATCTTTATGAAGGAGCAATGATGATTCAAATGCCCTTTTTTAAAAATGGGTTTATTCCGGCGCCAGAAGTGACTAGTCCGGGATTTTATCCGGCGCAGGTCCGTGAGGCGATGGCGAAGATGGAAAAAATAACAAAAAGAGACGACTATACCTTGAGCGAGATTGAGCCTTACTGGAGGGTTATAAATACCTTTTATGCAGAAGAAGAGGAAAAAGTTGAGAAAAGAGAGGGTTTAGTAAATAAGCCTGGAGCTTTATTGGGAAGAATTTAGCCAAGTAAGCCACCAATGAGTGGAATTTTTCTTAAGGCACCACCAACTTGTTCACCAGTGCCAGCACCTAGGGGAGATTCTGCCTTGAGAGCCTGATTAATTATTTGTGGAATTTGTGCCGCTGTCATGAGAACTCCTAGAGATAAAAGGCTGGCTAAAGAGGCCATGGCAATTTGAGGATTAGTTGAAAGGAAGGTGGTAATCCTAAAAGGATCAATGTCTTTAAAATTAGTCCCAGCGATACCAGCATAAGCAGAAAAGAACAGGGCTAGATTGGTCATAAAATAAGTGGCGGGAAAGATTAAGGCCGAAGACAAGATTGATTTAAAAATATTAAAAGGAGATTGATTGCCAGCGGGAATAGCGCCAGTTAATAAGGCAAACGGAGAGACTATGGTGATTAATAAGAGGGCGATATAAGCAGTAAGCATATTGAAAAAAATCTTAAAACTAACAGATAAAACAGTAATGGCAATGACCAGGTTAAGCAATAAAGCAGGACCGCTAGTGGATATATGCAGTAAGGCATCAAAGGCCGTTGTTAAATTAGAGCCAAATCCAGCCGCAGAAATAAGATTAACAGGAGTGGCATCACCATTCCAAAAAGGACTGGCTGCCGGGTTAATGGCAGAGATAATAGCAACAAGTTTGTCGTGGAAGATGCTATAGATTAAGTTATTGCCAAGATAGGCAACGTCAACAATAAAACCACAGATGGCGAAGCTAAAAGTAACTAAGATTAAACTGATAATAATTTTGGGTAGGGCTAATTGAATAGAGATGACAGTTTGGGGGTTTAATTTGCTGCGAAACATAATCATAAAGCCTATAATAACAAAAATAACCACAAAGAAAAGATAGGCAATGTTGCGGCAAATGACCCAAATTTCAATAATTGGTTTAATAAAATCGAAGCCGCCGCCTTGAGCATAAGCCGGGGTGGCAAGATTGAGTCGATTGCCATAATAGGCCAGGTAGTCTTTTGAAGAAACAGCCGGTCGTTGATACATTTGATCCATTAAGGTAAATAGGTTACCAGTTGCCCCTTGGGAAATAATTTTTCCATCTTTGTCTCTGGCGCCTACCGCCAAAACTGTTACCCCATTGATTAGAGTAGAAATCATTCCTTGAGTTCCACCTGGCATAATAACGTCTTCACCAATAATATATTTCTGGAGATTCATGCCGGGAGCGGTCATGGCATCAATAAATTGAGAAGAAGCCCGGGCGGGAGTGGGGGAAAGAAAACGAAAAATGAAAAACGAAAAAATTAAAATAAAAGCGAGAGAAATTTTTTTGAGAGGAGTAGGCATTAAAATTAGATTAGCAGAAAGAAAAAGGGTTGGCAAGAGATTAAGGGGAAGGAGAAAATATCTATCTTTTTCTTTCCCTTGTTGCAAGGTAGCGTTTAATTGCATCTAGTGAGGTTAACCAGTTTCGTTTTTCTTTGTGGGCCTCGAGTTTTCCCTGGCGGGCTAATAAATTCAGATATTTTGCGGAAAAATGGGTTTTGGCGGCAATTTCTGTCAAAGGGGAAAATTTTTCCCGCTTTTGAGTAATGGGCGTTAAAGTTTTAAGATAAATATCCAAAGACCGTTCAACTGCTTGGGCGACAAAACGAATCAGGGGTTGATAATTATCCTTGTCCGCTTGTTGTAAAACCTGATAATATTTTTTCCGGTCGTTTTTCAAAATAACAGCCAGAGGGTAGCCTTTTCTCATTAAAACGACATTCATTAATAATCTGGCGGTACGGCCGTTGCCGTCTAAAAATGGATGGATAAAGACTAACTGATGATGTAGTTTGGCAGCCAGCTCAATCGGATGCAGGCGGTGGCGATTGGCCCGAAACCAGTTAATAAATTTGTTCATGGCAGAGGGAATGATGTTAGCGTCAGATGGGATATGGTCAGTTCCGGTAATAAAAACATTACTTTGGCGGTAGCGGCCAGCCCAGTCTTCATCAGTTTTTTTCATTACGAGATGATGAAGATTGCGAATTAATTTCTCGGAAATAGTTAATTGATTTTGTGGCTGGACAAGTTCGTATAAATATTCCAAGGCCTCGTGGTGGTCTTTGGCCTCCAAGTGGTCTTTGAGGGGTTTATTTTTAACGGTAATGCCCTCATTGATAACCCAAAAAGTTTCTTTTAGGGTCAAACTATTGCCCTCGATGGCATTGGAGTTGTAAGTCATCTCAACTTGGAATTTTTCCCGGAGTTTTCTAACGGCGGTAGCCGGCAAAGGCCTAAGTTTTTGTAGTTTTACCAGTTTTAAGTCAATTCTTGGGAATAATTCCTTAATATGGTTTACCATGATTTTAATCATATACCATATTAGTGGTTTGTCAAGAGATTAGGGGGAGGATAAGGTAGGGGTGAAAGTGACACAGTGTTTGGCCCAGGCGGAAGAATTCCAAATGTTTGTCTGAGCTTCAATGGTGCTGCAGACGGTTTGTGGTTGAGTAGGCGCGCACATGGCCGGGTCGTTGTGGCAATAAACAGTGTCGGCACAAAAAGTATAGTTTGTGCCTTGGGGAATGTAATAATATTGGCTGTTGGTAAAAATATCCGGGAAGTAGGCGGTGAGCATTCCCCAGAGTTTTTGTTTATCGGCATCGGCTAAATTACTAAAATTATTAATATTGACGCTAATAAGATAATTGGCATCATCTTTACTTAAATTTGGCGGCGCACCAGTCATTAATCCGTTAAGCTTGTTGTAAATTTGAGTGAGCATGCTGGTTTGTTGTTCACTGTTGCTAAATAGTGTTGCGGCAGAAGATTGAGCATCGGATAAATTAACCTGAAAATTACTAAATTGTTGTTGGTAATTTTGATCAGTGGGATTGAGATTTTGCGCAGTGGTTAATAAATTACTGACTCCGGAAAGTAGTTGGTTAAGAGGACTGTTCCAGGAATTATAAATTCCCTGCATCTCTTGAAAGTGGGTTTGACAACGTTGGTCGTCGACCGCACAAGTATTTTTCGGTTCTTCCAGGGGTTTTTTAGTTAAATCATCGTTAAGGTTGGTTTGGATATTGGTTAGTTTAGCTATAATTTGAGTTAAATCGTTATTTTGACTGGCGGATTTAAAGTTGTTAGAAATATTTTCCAGCAGAGTTGTTTGATTCTTAAGGATGGTTTTTGTGGCCGCTAGTTCTTCAAGATAATAATTAGTGTTATTAATTTTATCCTGGCTGAGTTTTTGCAGCATGTCTAAAAAAGGAATGATAGAATTGACGAGATTAGGGTTGTTCGGTAGCAGGTTGTATAGGCTACTTTTTTGATCAGAGGGAGTGGAAAGATTGGTTTGTAAGCTCATCATTGTTTGAGAACCACCCACGATTTGAGGTTCTTCAGGCGGCGGTAGAGCCAGGCCAAAATTGGCGGGAGTAAGATTGTCCCAATCAAAGACATAATTTAGAGCGGTAGTATTGCGGAGGGCAGAGGTGGTTTTGGGCGGATCAATCAAATCAACGGTTAATTGACTATCCTCAAAATCCATTGTTAGACGAAGAAAATTATTGATATTGAAGACATCTTGGGTAACGTCAAATTTGGCGCAACATTGATAATTGTTATCGGAAAGTTGATGGCAATTGGTGTTGATGGAAAAATTAGTGGAAGTTGGGCCGGCGTGCCATTCACCCATCATCGGCACCCAAAAAGCGGAGTAAATGACAAAAACAGAGAAGATTGTTAAGCCGGCAACCATGGCAACTGAGGCAATGGTGGCAAAAGTGGCCATAGCGCCGGCAACAGCAAAGGCAGAAATACCTAATCCGTGGGCGAGGATAAAGATAGCGTTTTCAGCCATAATAGCTAACCCGGAAAATAAACCGCCAAGGCTAGGAATTAAGCTGATTAGCGGAAAACTAAGCGAACCGATTAAAGGTAAAAACTGCATCCAGGCACCATGGATACCCAATAAACCCAATAGTCCTTGAGTGATCCAGCCAACAAAATAACCGGTCCAACCAAGACTGGTCCATCGGCCCAGAGTCATCGCGCTTTTGCCGGCAATAGCGCTATAAATGGCATGTGCTCCCCACCAGGCTCCGGCGCCGGCCAAAGCACCGAGAGGATAAGCAAAATAAAAGGGAAGCCCCATTCCCATAAAAATAGGACCTAAAAACTGGATGCCTAAGAAAAAACCGGGATTGAAGAAGTTTTTAAGATAGGGTTGGGTTTTACTCCAAAGGTTTTTTAAACTATTTAACCATGGTCTTTCCAGCAACGCGTTAGAGTAGGCGTCACCGACGTAAAACGCTCTGCCAAAAAACCCACGGATTTTAAAAGCGAGGGCGTTAGGGTTTTGAATACTGAAATGATTGATGAATTCTCTGCCGAAAATTGTCCAAGTGGGTTGGGTTAAAATTTTAATAATCGGTTGCAAAATCTGTTTATTTAATAAGTTTCCCCAAGCGCCTTTGGTTTGCCACAAATAATCGGCGCCGGCAAAAACTCCGCGTGTTAACCAGGGATTCCAGCCGTAGCGAGCCTGCATTAATGGCGATAAAAGGTCGCCAACAACAAAACCGTTGATTGGCAATCTGGCAAAAGGATGATCGTAGAGCCATTTAGCAAAATTGGAAAGAGGCCCCGGGCGGAAATTGGCAATGCGCGAATCAATATTAAGAAAGTTTTTTTCTAACTCCCCGCGATAAAAATTTTGTTGCGCAACAGATAAATATGGATCAGTGGCCTTAGCAAGAAGCTCATCATATTTATAAACCCATTCAATTATTGTTGGGTTGGCCGCCATTTTTAAGCCAGTGTTGTAAAAGGCGCCCGTGCCGGCAAAAATAGGGGTAGCAATCGCGCCGCCGACATTAATAGGAATACCGTAGAGATTAAAATAAAGATTGGGGGTAAGCAGGCTGCCGAACCGATAACCTAAATAGCCGGAAGACAGGGTGGTGGGGCTAAAAACACCTTTAACAAAAGATTGGATTGAGGCGCCGCCGATGCGGGCGGTGGTCATATAGCGATTGGAGCTAAAAAATTCGATAGCTTGAGCACGGAGAGCATTGAGGCCAGGAATGGTGTTAATAATTTTAGTGGCGGTAACACGTAAAACATTTAAAGCCAAACCGGCGGTTAAGTCCCAAATGGCACCGCCAACTAAAGTTAAAAGAAAAGAAATAGGGTCGCGATTAGTGTGACGGAGGCGACGAGCAGTATTGTTTAATCCTCGGCCAAAGATTGCCTTAAAAAAATTACCGTCTTGTTGATTAAGCAAATTCTTGAGATCGAAACGTGCCTGTTTGATAAGTTTTTTATCTCCGGACTTTCTAGCTTGCTGAAGAGAGATCAATGCCTTTTTAAATTCGTCATTTTTTTTATTAACGTGTTTTTCCCATGGTGATTTTTCCTCTCCGTGTTGACGAAAGTCATCGCTAACATTGCCGGAAAATCTATCTAAACCATCGGCCAGTTTTTGGCTGAATTGGGTGGCACGCAGCAACGGACTGAAAACAAAATCTTGTTGAACGGTACCGGTTTGGTGATTGGTATAGGTAACGCGCGAAATTAACGGGGCGCCGCCGCGGGCAAGAATGCCGAAAGTGGCCTTGGCGGGTAGATATAAAACTTTAAATGCCGCCTGAGCGGGAAGAGAATTAAGATAATAATAAATGGCGTTGGGGTTAAGAGGATTTTTCATCCAGGCCATTTTTCGACGAATACTGCCTTCACGACCCTGGCTCATTAAATTGCCAAGCGGACCCAGGGCGGAGAAAATCATTTCATAAACGCCTTCGTCAAAATAAAACTTGGCTAGTCCGCCGCGATACAACGCCAGACTGCCTAAAAGATTAGCGGTGAAAGAGTGGGAGTAGGCGGCGGCGCGGTGAACAGAAGAGCCTTCTTTGGCAAAAGAATCATAAACATACCCCTTGAGGTCGTTGAGCCAATTTTGGAGCGCCGGGGCATTTTCGGCAGTAATGTTGTTTTTTGGGGCGGCCTGGGTTTTAGGCTGAACAAATTGTTTAGTGGTAACAACGGGGATTGTTTGATCGGCGGGGGTTGGAGTTGTTTGCGGCTGGACTTTTGGCGGCGGCGGGGCAGGGGAGGTGATAGTTACGGGTTTATTGAACAACTCGGATGGGTCTGGTGGTGTAGAAATATCAAAAATTGGCGGTAGGGGCGGTTTAGGGGGAGGAGAATCGGCGGCGGTATCGGTGGGGGGATTTTTAGGCAGAACCATTACTTAAATATTAGCAGAAAATCAGGGAAGTTTTGAGGAGGTTATGCTATACTTACTTATATGGATACTAAAGTTTTAAATTACCGTATTATTATCGAGCCGGAAAAGTACAAAGACGGCGGTGTGGTTTATGTGGCACACTGTCCCACTTTGGGGATTTCTGATTATGGAGACACAGTGGAAGAAGTATTGATCAGTATTAAAGAAGGAATTCAGTTAGCGGTTGAATGTTTGGCAAAAAAGAATCAGGAAGTGCCGGTGGATAGTTTGGAAGATCAAATTATTACTTCAGCCAAAATTTCACCGCCAGCAAATTTACATTTTTCTTTAGCCGCATGAAACTGCCACGTAATGTTAAAGGTAAGCAATTAATCAAGGTTTTAAAAAAATTAGGTTTTAATATTTGCGGACAGAGAGGCAGTCATGTCAGATTGACACATGCGGATGGCCGTTGGACACAAGTGGCGGTCCACCCCAAACCGATTCCCCGAGGAACGCTGCGGTTGATTTTACGTCAAACAAAAATTAGCCCCAAAGAACTAATTCAGTTGCTGTGATGTGATAAAAGAAGTTTAAGCGGAAGCAGGAGGACCAGATTAATTATTAAGGTGTAGGTGAAAACAGTGGCAAGGGAAGAGAAAAAATTAGCGAGATAGGGCAATAGGGCTATAGGGAAAGAAAGACGGGTGAGCTGAAGAATTCCGAGAAGGAGAAGAATGAGAATTACCGGCACGCCGGCGGATTGAAGATCGGAGGGAGAAGAGAAGAGGGTATTGGAAACAGCAAACATTAAATAACCAAACAAAATTAACCACCAACCGCCGGGATTAAATTTAATTAATAACCATAAAACCGTAGCTCCGGTGATAAGCGGAGCTAGGCCGATTAAAGTCATACGGAAGGGGTCGGTTTGGCCGATTTGGGCCGAGCCGAGAGATAAATGATTGTCTTTTAGTTCGGGCCGCAACTTTAATTCGCCGGTGCGAATGCCAAGAATCTCGGCCATTAATATATGGGACATTTCGTGCAAGAAAATTCCGGGGAGTAAAATAAAAAACAATAAATTTAAAGGTAAAAGGCGGAACAATCGGGATAAAAGGGCCTGAGAAGAGAGAAAGAGGAAGACGGCGGCGAGAATAAAACCAGCAAGGGCGAGTAACATTATTTTTTTATTGCTTTCAAGAAATCGTCGGGTTCGGATAATTGGAAAAATTGGCTTTTCCAGGCCAAGCGGGTACCGACAAGAGTAAAAAGAGTGATTAGGCCGGCAAAAAAAGGCTTGAGGTTTTTCAGAAAATACCAGGAAGCAGCGGCGCCGGCAGCTAAGATAGACAAGAACGAAAAAGCAATAATGCCAGCGAGATTGGTTCCCACTACGCTCCGATTAGCAATCGGAGCTTCGCTAGGGACAGGGGTGGATTGAGCTCGAGCTTGGGGCATTTGACCGAGCATGGTTTTTAGTTTTTGCAGCTCGCGTTCATCCACCCGGACTTTGCCGGTATTTTGGCAAGTGGGGCAGCCGACGCCGTTGCAGTTGGGGCAAGTGAGAATTTGGTAGGTCATTTAATTTTCTCCTCAGTCCAATTAATACTATCACCGCTTTTGAGTTTGCCGGCGATGATGAGTTCTGCTAATGGCTCTTCGATTTTTTCCTGAATTAAACGTTTTAAGGGGCGGGCGCCGAACTCGGCCACATCGCCGAGTTTGGCTAATTTATCCAGAGTGGTATCGGGAACTGTCAGGGTTATGTTTTTGGCTTTCAGGCGGTTGATGACCTGGTTTAACTGTAGTTTAGCGATTTGTTTGATTTCCGCTAAACCCAACTTATTCATTAAAATAATATCATCGATGCGGTTTAAAAATTCCGGCCGGAGGTAATGGGAAAGGGCTTTCATTAAGTCTGTTCGAGATACATTAAGGTCGGTCGGACCTTGAAGATCAGAGACGTCGATGTTGGAAGTCATAATAATAATCGTATTTTTAAAATCAGCTAAATGACCTTGGGAGTCGGTTAAACGGCCATCCTCCAAGACCTGCAAGAAAATATCAAAAACTTTAGGGTGGGCTTTTTCCAGCTCATCCAAAAGAATCAAAGAATAAGGATGCTGGCGAATGGGGTTGGTGAGTTGACCGCCTTCTTCGTAGCCAACATAACCGGGAGGAGCGCCGATTAATTTATCGGCAGTGTGGGCCTCCATGAACTCGGACATATCCAGGCGGACCATGGCTTTTTCTGACTGGTAAACAACGCGGGCCAGAGCCCGGGCAGTTTCCGTCTTGCCGACACCGGTGGGGCCTAAAAGCAAAAATGAGCCGATTGGCCGGTTAGGGTCTTTGAGGCCGGCGCGCGAGCGTTTGATGACATCAGCGATAGCTTTAACGGCCTGATTTTGGCCGATGATTTGCTTCTGAAGCCGGGTTTCCAAGTTCATTAGCTGGATTGATTCTTCCTGAGTTAAAGAGGTAATAGGAATGCCGGTTTTTTGGGAGAGAACAGTTTTCAAGTCTTCAACGGTAATGGCGGCTTGACCATTGACCTTAGCACCGGAAGTGGCTTCATCGAGAATATCAATGGCCTTGTCCGGTAAAAATCTGTCCTGAATATAGCGGGTGGACAAATCAACACTGGCCTCAATCACGGTGTCATCAATAGTAACGCCGTGGTGTTTAGTAAGCTTGGCGGCAACGGCTGTTAAAATTTTAATGGTATCGGCGCGGCTGGGTTCATCGACTTTGACGGGTTCAAAGCGGCGCTCCAGGGCGGGATCTTTTTCAATATAGCGGCGGTATTCGTCGGCAGTGGTGGCACCGATGACATTTAAATCACCCCGGGCCAGGGCGGGCTTTAAGATGTTGGCGGCAGTCATGGCGCCGCCGGCCGAACCGGCGCCCATAATCATGTGGATTTCGTCAATAAAAATGATAATGTTACCGCTGGTTTTAACTTCTTTAATTAAGGCCTGAAGCCGGGTTTCCAGCCCCCCTTGGTAAGAGGTGCCGGCCAGGAGGGTGGTGAGATTAAGAGCGTAAATCTGAATGTTTTTTAATAAATCCGGGACTTGATTTTGGGAGATTTTTAAAGCCAAGCCTTCGACGATAGCGGTTTTACCGACGCCGGGGTCGCCGACCAAAATGGCATTGCTTTTAGTGCGGCGGGCCAAGATGCGGATGAGCTGGTCGATTTCTTTGGCCCGACCGATAACGGCATCAATTTTGCCGGTGGCGGCTTTTTGAGTCAGGTTTTCGCTAAAGTTTTTCAATGTAGTCATTGACCCCGCGGAGCCTTGGCGAAGTGGGGTAAGATTGGTGTTTGGATTTTTTAAGATTGCCTGACGTAAGGCTTTTTTATCCAAAGGATCAGTTAAAAAATCATTTAAAGGAATTAAGAAATGAGCCGGTTCGACTTGAGGAGAATTGAGGATTAGAGACTCAGAGTAGGCTAGATAAATAATTTTTTTCAGGTCGGGGGAGAAGGAGGCCTCGGCTAAAAGCGTGTTGGCGAGAAGCTGTAAAGAATCAGGAGAGAAGTTGGGGCTAATATCGACGGCGTTGAGGGTCATAAGATTTTCCAGACAACAAAAATAATTACTAAGGCGACAGTAAGCAGCGCCGCTCGTTTTATAATAAAAATATTTTTAAGAATTTTCCGGGTTTTCAGGTCAATAAAATCAGGCAGATTAAAGGTAATAGGTTGGTCATCCTGAAGGGCGTAGACACCGCGGTAATCGCAGGCGGGACAACCCTTGCCTTGGCATTGGTCGCAGGTAATCACCGAAATCGGCTGGGCAGGTTCGAAGGACATACTTATAATTTACAATTTTTAAGTCTCAATTACCAATGAAAACTATTTTTCAAGAAAATAATAAGAAAATTTATTTAAATCAACGCCAATGGCTTTTAATTTATCGATCGCAACTTGTTTAATTGTTTCTGAGGGTTGGGTGAGTAAGCGGATGCGAAAACTTTGTTTATCAAAATCGTAAATAATTCGATATTCGCTGGTTTCAATCGGGAGCTGAGAATACCAAGGATATTGTTGGTGAAGTTCGGTTAAGGCTTGACTATATTTTAAATCGTCCGGAGTTTGTTGGGTAGAATCCTGGGGATTAAACCCATTAAAATTAAATTGATTTTTGGGAGAAGGGCTGAAAGACGGGGAAGTGGTTGGTTTAGTTTTGGGGCGAGATAAAACAGAAATCATAAAGATAATTAAAATAAGACTAATTAAAATTATCAGTTTTTTTTTCATGGCGTACCAAAGCTGGCAACTTTAATTGTACTACTGCCGCTGCCAATTATTTGGAAATGCCCGGATGTGTCAGTAGGATAAAACATGGATTTATAGGGAGCATTGGATTCAGCCGTGGCGATGCCATCAGGAGAAACATTATAAACGATGCCAACATGGGCAAGACCGCTAGAATCGGCAGGAATTTTAAAGAAGACGGCGGCGCCGGGGTGGGCGTCAAGATAAGTCAGACTATCGCCTTCAATGTATTTGTTTTGACCTTGAAAATAGGGGATTATGCCAGAGAAGCTAAAGGGAACGGTTTGGCCAGTTACTTCATATGATTTAACAACTAACCAGTTACACCAAAACATGTCATCACTACCAATGCTCGCTTTTTGGCTGGTAGGATTGGGATTTTGGGCAAAAAGGGCGGCGTTCCAAAGGTCCGGATAGTCAGGAGATTTATTAAAATAATTATTAAAGCCGGATTGAAGATTGTCAGTAATTTGTTTGGCCCGGTCGGCAATTGCTTGTGAGCCGTCGCTGTTTCCGCCCCCCCCGCCGCCCGGACCGGACTGTTGGTTGGGATTAGAAAGCAGGGGGGTGATAAAGCTGGAAAAATTACCACCTCCTTCGGCGGTGCCGACAGTCATTTGGTCTTTACTGGTGGAAAATTGTTTTTGAGACTCTTCGGGAACGAGGTCGAAGGGGTTGGGGCGGAGAGGATTAGAAGCGGCTACAGCGGGAGTAGTGAAGAGTAGAAAAATTATAAAGAATTTTAAAATTTTTAACATAATTTAATTTAAAAGGGAAAAGGTTTTAATCCAGAGTTCGGCAGTTTGTTGAATATATACCGGGCCGCCGAAGATAAAATAAAGATCTTTAAGATTAACGCCTTTTTGCTGAAGCAGATTTTTAGCGTGATTAAAGGATTCTTTGAAAGCAGTAATGTTGGGGTTAGTGTTTTCGTCGGTGGTGGGGTTTTGATAATCAATCCCGTAAATATCAAAATGAATAAGATAGTCGGCATCCAGAGGATTATTATAAAGATTGATGGTGGTAGTAATGCCGACAGAGGTGGAAAAATTCTCAATATAAATCGGCAAGCTGGGCAGAAGTTTTTGTTTGGCGCTGACGGCGGTTTTAACTGCGGGTTGAGCCGTGTCCCGGGGCTGGGTGTATGACGGGAGAGTGACGTTGCTAATTGGCTGGCTTAGTTTAGAGAAAGAGGTAAAGTCTGGGGAAGGTGAAGTTTGAGTCGGCTTTGATTTTTTTGAAAAAACAACAAAGATAAGAACGATAAAGATAATAATAGCGATACCAAAAATAATTTTTTTATTAAAAGTTTTGATCATATTGTTTATTTATTATAATTATAGAATTCTACAGAAACCGTGGCCGTTCCAGGCCTGGTATCTAATTGAGGGGGACACATAGTTCCATCTAAACAATAAAGGATATACATTTGCAAATGGCGGTTGTCGTACATATTAACCGGATAAGGACTGTCTTCTCCCTCGAATTGCCCGGGACAGAAACCAACCGCAGGGATAGGATAAACAAAATCGTTAACAGTGTGATTATAACTTTGAGCGCAGGATTGGCGGCAAGCAAGGTTACAGCAGTTGGCGACAGGACAAGCGGGGACGGTAGAGTGATTGGCTAAATTGCAACCATAGCTTAAGCGGCAGTTAGCGTTGCCGGTGCCATTATACCGATAAAGAGCGGTAACAAGTTTGTCCATAGTGGTTAAATTGTTGTTAATTTTGTGTTTAAGCTCATTCCCGGCATAAATAGCGGTTTCCAGCAAGGTTTGAAAGACTTGATTGCCGGCGTCTGGTTCGGGCGTGCCTAAGGGGCGGCCGCTAATCAGAGATAAATTAGGATTATTATCGCCTTCCCGAAAATGAATGGCGGCTAAAATCTCGCAGGGAACTTCGGTTTCAGCGGAAGCCTGTGAGTAGATGTCGATTAAGTCAGCGGTTAAATGAGACAGAATGTAGTTAGTAAAGTATGATTGGGCTTCAGCGGTGGTGGTTGAGGGAGGGTTGAGCAGAGCAAAGGCAGTGCCATCGCAGGAACCAATATTTGCCGGTTGGGTTTGGCAGAGCGGGTTAATGGCGGTGGTTTGGCCGGTGAAGGGCTGGAGGAAAGATTGAACTTTTTGCTGGGCGCAATAAATTGAGCCGAGGAAAAGGTAGTAGAATTTAGATTGATTGGGAATATTTTGTTGACTGCGGCCGAGAGCGGAAATGTCCGTGGAAAAAGCCTGTCCGGAATTAAAGAGATTAAAAATTCCACCGCCGGAGAGGCCAATTAGATTAGCGGCAATTTCTTTTAAGAAAGGGGTGTAAGTTTTAAAAGTGACGGGAGAATTGATGGCGTTGGTAACGGTGGTGACAAAACTACTGTCTTTGGCAATGTCGCCTTCGCCTGTAATAAATTTGGCGATTGATGGATTAGAATTGGCGATGGGCTTAGGCTCTTTTTGATAAGGCGTAAGCAAGCTTAGGGCGCTGGAGACTTCATAGGTTCGGGCCAGATGAGGGTGAATGACATCATGAACTTCACCAGAGGGGGCTTCGATAAAACCTTTGGTGTCTTCGCGGGTAAACATAGGAACGTCTGGCCAGACTTGGGCGGTGGGAGATTGTTGCCAGGCGGCCAGAGCCTGGGGGTCGTCGAGGGGTTTGGGCTGTAATTGAGAGAGTTTAAGGCTGCCAACCTGATAATCGTGGATTTGGATGGTGGCGGGGGTAAAGCCATATAAATTGGTAATGGTTTGCGGATCAGGGTTAGGGCCGGCCCGCATAATCATGGCATTTTTATAGCGGTCCTGAATGTTTTGGGGGGCGAGTTTGAGAAAAACATCAGTTTCCAGATAGTCGGTGAGGTAGGATGGAGAAGATTGAGCAAAAACGGGTTGAAAAAAAATTAGAGAAAAAATAAAAACAAATAGGAATTTTTTTAGCAGGCGGGACATTAACTATAGAGTAGCGTGCTTAACGAGGAATTTCAAATTTTAAAAGATCCAGACCGGTAAGGGTGTTCAAAAGCCTAAAGATAAACCAGATGCCGATAATAACCAGAATGCCGATAATAGCGCCGGTGATGACGCCTTGAGCTTTTTGAGTTTGTTTAGGGTCGCCGGCGGAAGTTAAATATTGAAAGCCGCCGACAATTAAAGTGACGAAAGCGGCCAGACCAGCCAAAGGGATGATGATGTTGAAGACGTTTTTGAGAATACACTCAAATTCGGGAAGCTGAGCAACATCACTGATGCAGGCCATATTTTAGCCGCCGGCGGTGGGGATTTGAAAGTTGAAGACGTCGACACCGAAGAAATAGCCGATGAGTTTCATTAAAGCCCAGGCGGCGGCAACAATAGCAAGACCGACCAAGGCCATGGTAATCCGGTCGCGGGCGGATTGAGTTTGAGTTTTATCGCCGCCGGACATAATCCATTGAATACCGCCAAAAACCAACATGGCAAAAGCTAAGATGGCGGCAATAATCATGGCGACCTGAATACCGGCAGACAAGAGTTTGCCGATATCTTTAACACCGGTACGGGGTTCAGTAATAATAATGTCCCCTTGGGCGTAGGCAAAACGAATTAAATTAAGCATAGTTTTAATTTATTATGGAGAGATAGGTTTGATTTGTCAAGCTAGGGAGAAGGGAGCCGGAATTCAACCGGACCGAGCAAAGAAGAGGACAAGCCTAAGAAATAGATAACTACCCGCCAAACAACCCAGACAGCGGCCAGGAGGGCGAGGCCCATAACAGCGCCGGTAATGTTATTTTTGGCGGTTTTGGCCCGTTCCTGGTTGCCGCCGGCAATAATAAAATCAATTGCCCCCCAAAGCAAATATAAAAAGGCGGCAATGGTGCCGAGAATTAAGGCGAGCTCAAAAAAATTTTTTAAAAATTGACCGAGAGAGGTGTACTTAAAAAAGCCAGAGCGATTGATTTGGGATTCAATGTCGGTTAATTGCGCCATAATTTTAGAAAGTCGGCCAGTTGGGGTTGAGAATGTTCAGGCCGGTGACGAAACTGATAATTTTAACAATGATAAAAGAAAGGACTAAAATGACGAGACCAAAAATGCCGTTAAACATTTGATCTTTGGCGCGTTTTAACCTCTCCTGATTATTGCCGGCAAAAATCCAATCAAGCGCCCCCCAAATTAAAAAAAGCAGAACACTGATGCCACCAATGATGACCAACACTTGCCAAATAATGGCAATATAACGGGCAAGGTCAGAACCGCCGCTAGTGGGGGAAAGATTGGGCAAGGCAGGATTAGTAATGGGCATAATTTGATTATATTATGGTTTTAGGCGGTTGACTAATGTTTCAAAGTCAAGAACATTTAAACCGGTGAGCCGGCCCAATAAACTGACAATGGCATAAGTTAAGACTAAAACAACCAAGCCGATAATGGCGGCGCCCATTTGGTCTTTAGCTTTGTCAAGTTGTTTGGGATCACCGCCGGAATTTATCCAGGTAAGGGCGCCGATAATGAACCAAAACAAAAAAGCTAAGCCGCCGAAGATCGTTAAAACAGCGATGATATTAGAGATAATTAGGGCGGTGCGGCCGGAGGCATTATCGCCGGCGGATTGGAAAAAGCCAGAGCCAAAACCAGAAATGGCGGGGAGGGGGGTGCTAAGGGCCATAAATCACCGGATTAATAATTGCCGTCGCGTTGCCGAAAAATAATAGACCAACCAAGCCGGCAAGGACCAAGCTGGCGGCGGCGATCACTAACCCCAATAAAGAATTCGTGATGCGGCCGGAGGCTTGTTTAATCAAGTCGGGGTTGCCGCTGGAACCAATGTATTGGATAGCGGAAATTAAAAGGTTGATAAGGGCAAACAGCAGGGAAATAAAAACAGCAATTTTGAGAATATTATTGAAAAGGAGGATTAGGCCGCCGGCCCCTTCGCCATAAGCCGTGATTCCCGGGGGAGGTTCCAGCTTTGAACCAAAGAAATTTTTTAAATCCAGAGAATAATTCATAAATTAAGGAAACAAAGATTTAATTAATTCTTGCGGTTCGGCTAAAGGAATGCCTAAAAGTTTGCTAAATAGTAAAGCAACCGGATAGGCAATAACCGTAATCACTAAACCAAGAAAAGCGTTAGTGAGGGTGGCTTTGGCGGTTTGAGCTTTTTGGGGATCGCCGCCGGAAACAATCCAGTTAAAGGCGCCGAAAACAAACCAAAACAGAAAAGTCAGGCCGGCAATGGCGGTAATGATGCCTAAAATATTGGAAACAACCCAGCTGAGGTCGGCGGCAACATTATTGGTAGGCTGGTAGCCGCCTGGGGTTTTAGGACCAAAGGTGCCCAGGTTAAGCTTGAACGGTGTGACGGCCAAAAAATTCATAAGTTAAAGTGAAAATAATTTTGGACTTAGTAGAATTGTGGAGTCATGAAAGAAAATGTAACCGATAATACCGGCTAAAATAAAAGCCATGGCAACAATAGCGAGACCAATAAGGGATTGGAGAATTTTATTAGCGGCGGCGGCAATTTTCTGAGGTTCATTATTGGAAGAAAGATATTGATAGCCGGCGGCAATTAAGTTGACTAGAGTAAAAAGACCGGCAAGAGTAATAACTAAAGCAACGAGATTATTTAAGAATTTGATTAAACCCAGATTGATGTCGCCATAACCAGCGGCGCCGGCAAGGGGATTGTCAATGGTGCCAATAATATCAGCCATAATGGTTTAAAAACTAAGAATTTTAACTCCAAAAATTATTTCAATAATTTTAATCAGCCAATAGGCGGCAAACATAATAAAATAACCCAAAACAGCCGAGGTAACGGTTTTTGACCCCTGTTTTTGTTTTTCCGTATCGCCGGCACTGAGAATCATTCCCACCCCGCCAATGATGATAAAGAAAAAAAGAATAATGCCGGTAATCACATAAATATTTTTAATAATCACCGAGAGAATATCAAAAACATTGCCGGTTTGATAAATCGTGGTGCCGATAGGGGTGCTAGGTTGAACAAAAAGTTGATCCTTAATATCAAAAGCCAATTTCATAATATCAAGAATAGAATAGCACAAAAGTGGTAAAATAGGCGAGATGGACGAAAAAAAATTAAGAGAAAAACTGGTGAAGTTTATCAGACGAAAAATCGGCGACCAACAAGATGTAGAAGACGTGGTCCAGGACACGATGATCAGCATTTTAGACAGCCAATTTAATTTTAAAGGGGATTCAAGTTTAGAAACCTGGGTTTTGGGGATTGCCAAACACGAAATCAGCGATTTTTACAGGCGAAAGAAAATTAAACAAATTGTGTTTTCCCGGCTGCCTTTCTTAAAAGAGCTAGTGAGCGAGGCGCTGGGGCCGGAGTTGGCTTATCAGGAATTGGAGACGAAAAAGAGAATTCTCCAAACTTTAAAAAACCTGAGCGAAGGATATTCTAAAATTCTGCGACTAAAGTATATAGACGAGCTGTCAATGAAAGAAATCGGTAAAAAATTAGATTTGACAGTCAAGGCAGTGGAGTCGCGGTTGACCCGGGCGAGACTGGCGTTTCAAAAAATTTATGTTCAAGAAACTGGCAAAAACTGGTCTTTTACTGACGATTAAGGAAAGTTATTTATTGGCAAAAAATACTTACGGCTTGGGGGTCCATCCATATAAAACTTTGAAAAGCATTTCCCGGGAAAAAGACCGGTCGCAGGAATTATTAATTTTAGGCTGGCCAATTTACGTGCTGATTTTGGGAGCAGGGGTGGTTTGGACAGGTAGAAGATTATTAGCAACAAGTGAAGAGTGGGGTTGGGGGGCAAAAAGCATGGGAATTATTTTTCTATTACTGAGTATATTTTTAGGAGTTTATTTAATGTTTTGGGGAATGAGGGTATGGCGAGAAAAATAATTTTAGTAAAACCACGGGGCCTATGCGCCGGGGTGGAGCGGGCACTAAAAATTTTGGATTTGACAGTAGAAAAAAGCGAAGGCTCGGTTTATTGCCGACACGCAATCGTTCATAACGAAAAAGTGGTGGAAGAATTTTCCCAAAAAGGGGTAATTTTTGTGGAAGACTTAAACCAGGTGCCCAACGGTTCGGTGGTAGTTTTCAGCGCCCATGGCAGTAGCCCGGAATTATTTAAATTAGCTAAAAAGAAAAATTTAAGAGTGGTTGATGCGGTGTGTCCACTGGTAATGAAAGTTCATGAAGAAGCGAAACGTTTTAGGGCTAATAATTATCTGATTGTTTATTTGGGCCACAAAAACCACCCGGAAGCCTTAGGGGTGTTGGGAGAGGTCCCGGGGAAATCAGTTTTAATCAGCAGTCTGGCTGAAGCCAAGAAATTAAAAATTTCAGGAAAGGCAGTTTTGTTAACCCAAACAACTTTAGGTTTGGAGGAAACTAAAGAAATTGTTGATTATTTAACAGCGAAGTTCCCAAATCTGGAATTACCGGCGGGGAAAGATATTTGTTTTTCGACAACGAATAGACAGCTGGCAGTAAAAGAGTTAGCCAAACACTGCGATTTAATTTTAGTAGTCGGGTCGAAAAACAGCTCAAATTCCAACCGTCTAAGAGAAGTGGCAGGAATTGAGGCCTATTTGGTGGACGGACCGGAAGACTTAAAAGAAGACTGGTTTAAGAATAAAAATATTGTGGGGATAACGGCCGGGGCGTCAGTGCCGGAAAAATTGGTCAGGGAGTTAATTGACGGAGTAAAAGGAAGATTCGGGGGAGAAGAAGAGGAGTTGGAGGTAATTAAAGAAAATATTAAGTTTCGTTTATGAAAAAAATAGCAGTTCTAGGTTCTACCGGAGTGATTGGTTCAAAAGCCTTAGAGGTGGTGAGAGATTATCCGGAAGAATTCAAGGTGGTGAGCTTGGCGGCCGGCCACGAGTCAGAAAAATTTAAAGCACAAATTAAAGAATTTAAGCCGGAGGTTACGGCAATCGGAAAGGAAGGGTTGGTAAAAGCAGTCTCGCATCCGGAAATTGATTTGGTAATAGTGGCAGTGGTGGGAACAGCGGGAATTAAGCCGACGCTAGGGGCGATTAAACTCAAAAAAAATATCGGGTTGGCAACAAAAGAGGTGTTGGTGGTGACCGGAGAAGAGGTGATGAGGGAGGCGAAAAAGAATGGGGTAGAAATAATTCCGATTGACAGCGAACACAGTGCGATTTTCCAGAGCTTAAAAGCCGGAAAAGAAAAAGAGATAAAAAATATTTATTTAACGATGGGGCAGGGGAAAATCAGTCAAATGACTCAAGAGGAATTGGAAAAAGTGACGCCGGAAATGGTGCTACAACGAAAAACCTGGACAATGGGGCAAAAAATCAGCGTAGACAGCGCCACGTGTATTAATAAAGCGATGGAAATTATTGAGGCGAAGTGGTTGTTTAATTTGCGGCCAGAACAGATAAAAGTACTAATTCACCCGGAATATTTATGCCATTCAATGGTGGAGTTTGTGGATGGTTCGGTAATAGCGGAGTTGGGTGTGCCGGAGATGAAGCGATATGTAGAATACGCCATGTTTTATCCCCAAAGACGGGAAGTGAAAAATATTCCCCAAATAAATTTGGCAGGGAAAAGCCTATCATTTAAGGCAGCAGATTTAAATAAATTTTCGGGATTGAGATTAGGCTATTTGGCTCTGGAAAAAGGCGGAAGAGCAGGGGAAGTTTTACACCAAGCCGACGAGGCGGCAGTAGCCAAGTTTTTAAAAGGAGAAATTAAGTTTACCCAAATAGTAACAATGATTGAAACGGAGATGAAAAGACTATGATTTCGGCAATTATTACCTGTGCCGGTAACAGTACCAGATTCGGAAAAGAAAAACTGTTTAAGTTAATTAAAGGCGAACCGGTTTTTATCCGGACAGTAAAACAGTTTATTCAAGTTAAAGAAATCGGGGAAATAGTGGTGGTGGTGAGGAAAAATACCAGAAAAAAATTTGAAAAATGGCTTAAAAAATTTAAACTGGCTCCAAAGATTGTGGAAGGGGGAGAAGAACGGTATGTTTCTGCCTATAAGGGGGTAAAGGTCAGCCAGGGGGATTATGTTTTAATTCATGACGGGGCCAGACCATTAGTGTCGACAAAATTAATTAACCAGGTGATTCAGGCGGTGAAGAAATATCAGGCAGTGATGACGGCAGTGGAAACAACCACTTCGGTAAAATTAATCAATCCGCAAAAAATGGAAGTGGAGCAATGTTTGGAAAGGCAGAAAAGCTGGTTAGGTCAAACACCGCACGGGTTTAAAAAAGAGATTATTTTACAGGCTTATGAAAAAGCAATTCGGGGAGAAATATGCGGAATGGACGATTGCGAATTGGTCAGAAAAACAGGGGTAAAAGTAAAAGTGGTTCCGGGCGAGTGGACTAATAAAAAAATAACCTTACCCTCCGATTTAGAAATTATCAGGAATTGGAGTAAATATGTTTAGAGTTGGTTTGGGACAAGACAGTCATAGATTAAAATTAGGCGGAAGCTTAATTCTGGGAGGAGTGGAAATTAGTAAAGATTATTATTTGGAGGCGGATTCGGATGGAGATGTAATTTTACACGCTTTATTTAATGCTTTAGGGTCGGCGATAGGGGAGAAACCGTTAGGATTTTACGCCACGCCGTTATTTAAAAAAGGAATAACTGATAGTAAAGTTTTTCTCCAGGTGATTTTAGACAAACTAAAAAAACAAAAATATAAGATTGAAAATGTGGCAATAGTGATTGAAGCCAAAATACCAAGGTTTGAAAAAACATTGGAATCGATAAGAGAATCTTTAGCCAAGATTTTAGCAATAAAAGAAGAACAGGTGGGAATTTCGCCAACCAGCGGGGATGGATTAACGGCTTTTGGGAGAGGCGAGGGGATTCAGGTTTTTAGTACGGTTTTATTAAGCAAATGAGTTTAAAATTATTAGCTCCGGCGAAGATTAATTTGGGCTTAAGTATTGCGGGAAAGCTGCCCAATAATTTTCATGAAGTGAAAACAATTTATACTCAAATAAGCTTATTTGACTTGATAGAGCTGGAAGAAATAAAAGATGATTTTATTGACTTTCCGGATAAAAGAAATTTGGTTTATCAAGCGGCAAAGCTGGTTAAGGAGAAGTTAAAGGTTAAGCGGGGAGTAAAAATAAGGTTAACTAAAAAGATTCCGATAGGTTCGGGATTGGGTGGGGGCAGCAGCGATGCGGCCGCAGTTTTAAAAGGTTTAAATAAATTGTGGCGATTAAATTTAGGCCAAAAAAAATTAATTGAAATGGCGAAAAAATTAGGCAGTGATGTGGCATATCAAATTATTGGTGGCACTAAACTGGAATTCCAGGGGGGCGAGAAAGCAGGAAAGTTTATGGATTTAGGGAAATTAATTAAAGGTTGGATAGTGGTGTGTGTGCCGGAAATTTTTATCAGCAGTAAAGAGGCATATCAGAAAATTGAGTATGATAAAATCGGGAAAACCGAAGTTTTATGGCACAATGATTTTGAGATTTGGAGTTTAAAACAATATCCGGAAATAAAGAAAATTAAAGAATCAATGATAAAAAATGGCGCTGAGAAAAGCTTGATGAGCGGCAAGGGTTCGGCAGTATTTGGTATTTTTACAGAGAAAAAAGAAGCGGAAAAAGCATACAATCATTTAAAACAAAAATATAAAAAGACTTATATACTCGAACCGATTTATGATTAAAAGAAAACTAACTAAGAAAATCAGGGTGGGAAAGATTGCTATCGGCGGGGACAGTCCGGTTACGGTCCAGACAATGGTGAAGGTTGACGCGCATGATATTAGGGCAGTGGTCAGGCAAATTAGAGAACAGGAAGAAGTTGGCTGTGATATTACCCGGATGAACGTGTTGGACATGGAAAGCGTGAAGAATTTTTCTAAGATTAAAAAAGAAATCCATATTCCGATTGTGGCGGATATTCATTTAAATTATGAGTGGGCGTTGGAAGCGATTCGGCAAGGGGTGGATAAATTAAGAATTAATCCGGGGAATATCGGCGGAATTGATAAGGTAAAAAAAGTAGTGAAGCTGGCTAAGGAAAGAGGGGTGCCGATCCGGATCGGAGTCAATGCCGGGTCTTTGGAAAGAGATTTGCTGTTAAAATTCGGCCGGCCAACGCCGGAGGCCTTAGTGGAATCGGCCGGCCGCCACATTCAGATTTTGGAAGACTTAAATTTTGACCAGATTGTGGTGTCACTTAAGGCCTCAGATGTAATCCAGATGACACAAGCCTATCAATTATTTTCCCAAAAATACGACTATCCAATCCATTTAGGCGTGACCGAAGCCGGACCACCAAGCATTGGCATAATTGTTTCCAGCATGGGAATCGGGTCATTATTATTAGAGGGAATCGGGGATACGATTAGAGTGTCTTTAAGCGGTGATAGTTTGGAAGAGATAAGGGTGGGTAAAGAAATATTGAAAAATTTAGCGCTAAGAAGCGGACCGAGGTTAATTTCTTGTCCAACCTGCAGCCGGACACAATACAACATGCTGCCTCTTGTAGCCAAGGTAGAAAAATATTTACAGACAGTGAAGAAGCCGATTAGGGTGGCGGTAATGGGCTGTGTGGTGAATGGGCCGGGGGAGGCGAGAGAAGCAGATGTGGGGATTGCCGGAGGCAAAAATGCCGGGGCATTATTTGCCAAAGGAAAAGTGATTAAACCGGTAAAAGAAAAGGAAATGTTTGAAGAGCTGGTGAACTATATTGAAAAAATATATTAATAGCTCGACAGAGCAGACATGCGACATGCTCAATCGTTTGCGACTCCTCTCGACGTTAGGTCGGGAGTCTCGCCAGACATCTTGCGCGTGTCGTTCTGCTTCTGTCTGCGCTTTTTAAAATTTACATTACCTGCGTCAATTTACTTGCCTAGATTCTGCGTTTGAGTTTGGTACCAAGCCAGAACCTTGTCTAATGCCTGCGGGGTAAGGTCCGGAAATAGGGTGTCAGTAAAGTAAAGCTGGGTGTAGGCAAGTTGCCAAAGCATAAAGCCGGAAAGGCGATTGTTATTTTTACCGGTGCGGATAAGCAGATCAGGATCGGGCAGATCGGCAGTATCCAAGCATTGGGAAAATTCAGTTTCGGTTATATTAAGGTCCGACCTTTTTGCAGATTTATCCTTCAAGGTCGGACCTTTTTGAATAAGCAATTTATTAATCGCCCGGATGATTTCGTCGCGGCCACCGTAATTAAAAGCGATGGTGAGGGTGATTTTGGTATTGTTTTTTGATTTATTTTTCCAGGCGTTAAAAAACTTTTGGAGGTCAGGGGGCAGTTTAGTTAAGTCGCCGATGACATTAAAACGGACGCCCTTTTTAAGGTATTTATCAGTGGCGGTGGGAATTAACTGGCGGAAAAGATTAAAATACTTAGCCACCCAAGCTTCGCCCCGGCGCCAGTTTTCGGTGGAGAAAAACCAGAAAGTCAGGTAGGGGATGTTTAATTTAAGACAGTGATCAACCAGATTTTCGACGGTAGTTTCCACGGCATATTTATGGCCGGAAAATTCCGGCAAGCCTTTGGTTTTAGCCCAACGACGGTTGCCGTCGCAGATAATCGCAATATGCTGTGGAAGTATCATCGGATGCAGTTATGAATAGTACAAGGGTCGAATGATGGGAGAGGAGAAGGAGCCCCCAGAAGATTAATTCCTAAAGTGAGCTCCAGTAACTGGATAATCCAGTAGGCGGCAAAGATGATTGCAAAACCAATTAAGGCGTTGACAATTATGCCTTGGCCTTTTTTGATTTTTTCCGGATTGCCGGCGGAGGTAAAAATAGTAAAGCCGCCGAAGATAAACATAAAAAATAAAATCAGGCCGGCAATCACAAAGACAAATGGACTTAACAGAAAAATTGAGAGGATAATAAATAACAAGCCGGTAATGGCCGAGGTAATAATTTCTTTGCCTTCGTTGATTTTTTCCGGATTGCCGGAGGCTAAAATAATGGTGATAGCGCCCCAAAGAGAAAGCAAGAAGGCAATCCCGCCGCCCATTAAAATGGCGTAAGTTAAAACCCATTTGACTAAGCATTCTGGGGCTGTCGGAATGGGGCCAAGGGCAGTTATAACAGCGGGACAGCCACGCCACTCATTTGCCGGAGCAGTTGTGCAGATGCCGCTTAGTGTATTAGTTTTATCGCAGGTGTACCCCGGCGGGCATTCAGTGGAGTCATGGCAGGCGGCTAAGGCATGTTGAGGAAACAATAATACTGAAATAAAAAAAACAAAGAAGAAAATTATCCTTTTCATCAACTCAAGTTTAACATAAACCCACCACAGACGGGCAAGTGTTAGAATAAATACATGAGACGAATGGGAATAATTTTAGGATTAATTTTAATGGTGTTGTTAGCCGGCGGGGTGAGGGCGGATGACTGTGATACGGGTTGTCAGCTGGCTAATATTGATAAGCAACTTGGGGAGTTAACGCGGTCGCGGGAACAAAGCGTTAATGCCACAAAACCATTGGAGTCAGAGTTGGTCAAACTTAACAGTCAATTAAAAAATATTGAGGCGGGAATTGCTAAGGCAAAGGAAGACTTGAGGATCTTGGAATTAAGTATTGTTGAGCGGGAGAAGGAATTTGGTCAAAATTATGCTTTATTGGCAGAAAGAGCGCTGAGTTTTTACAAAGCTTCGCGGCAAAATTCCAGCTTGATGATTTTGTTCAGCAACGGGCCATCAGCGGCCACCATGCGGGATTTATTTTACCGGCGGGTGGCAACAAATCGGGATAAAGACGCAATTGCCGAAATTAGCGCCAACCTGATCCAGCTGGAAGCGGATAAGAAAAAAGCCCAGGATGACAAGGCGAAACTGGACGAGTTACAGATAAAAGTGGATAAGGAAGCGAAGTTTTTTGAAGGGGAAATCAGCGGCGCTAAAGCATATCAAGCTAAACTATCTCAACAAATAGCCAGCTTAACCGCCAGACAGCAACAAATTATTGGCCAAAGACAGGCGGGATTAAATTTACCGACTTCTTTGGGTGCCGGGCCGCTGTATTGTACAGATGATCGGGGGATTGATCCGGGATTTTCACCGGGGTTGGCTTTTTTCACTTTTGGCATTCCTCACCGGGTGGGTTTAAATCAGTATGGGGCTTACGGCCGAGCCAAGGCCGGTCAGGATTATAAAACCATTTTACAGGCTTATTTTAACGGGATTAGCTTTGAAAGCGGTAAAGAAAATATTCAAATTAAGATTCAAGGGAACAATTCAAGGCCTTTAGATGAATATTTATTGGGAATTTATGAAATGCCGGAAAATTGGGACATGAATGCTTTGAAAGCTCAAGCAGTGGCGGCGAGGTCTTATGCTTTGGCTTATACCAATAACGGGGCTAATGAAATTTGCACCACTCAAGCCTGTCAGGTGTGGAAATCCGAACCAAAAAAAGGAGCGTGGAAGGACGCGGTGGAACAGACTAAAGGAGAGGTAATGATTAACAATGGTCAAGTGATTAAGGCTTGGTATTCGTCCACGGATGGGGGTTACACTTTTAGTTCAGGTGACGTGTGGGGAACGGGGAGAGATTGGACGAAAAGAACGAGAGATACCAGCGGAGATGTGGGCAGTTTTGATCAGTTAAAAGAAAAAGCCTATGATCGGGATTCGCCTTGTTTTTACAGTGCTCAGGGTTGGCGAAGCCAGTATAACAAATCAGCCTGGTTAAAATCAGAAGAAGTGGCGGATATTGTCAACAGTTTAATGTTGGCAAAAGCGGATAGCGGCGTGGCAGACCATTTATACCAAACAGACAAACCCCACCCTTTTGGCGGGGAAGTCTGGAATGAAGATAGGGTAAAAACCGAACTAAGAAGCCACAGCATTACTCCTTACAATAATGTAAGTAGTGTGACGGTGTCCGCGGATTTCGGTAGCGGACAGACGACGGGGGTGACGGTGAGCGGCGACGGAGGAACAAAAACTTTTTCCGGCGATGAATTTAAGAACTACTTTAATTTGAGATCACCGGCCAATATCCAAATTGTCGGACCACTGTATAATGTGGAAAGAAGGTAAAAATTAAACATATGCCGGACATTTTTGTCGCCCCAGAAGAGAAAAAAGTAGAGAAGATAGGAATGGGGATAAGGTATGAAACGGTGGCGGAAAGACTGGCAAAAGAACGGAAAACGGGCAAGGTAAGAACTTTTAATATTTTGCCAAGAAGAACAAGATTTGAAAATCAGGAACAAAGAGAGAAAATAATTTTGTTGTTGCGGCAACATTGGATAACTCAGGTTCACTGGGTGGTGGGAGCGTTCTTAGGAATTTTTGTGCCATTGGTGTTTAAGTGGGTGCCGATTTTGGATTTTATGACGGCCAACTATCAGTTAATGACAATAATCGGCTGGTATTTATTATTAATTGCTTATGTTTATGAGAAGTTTATCAGTTGGTATTATCAAGTTTTTATTATTACGGATGAGAGGATAATTGATATTAATTTTTCTAATTTAATTTATAAAGAATTATCAGAGGCAAAAATCGATAATATTGAAGATGTCAGCTACCATCAGGGGGGGATGTTGCGGGCGGCATTTAATTTTGGGGATGTGGTGATGCAAACCGCAGGAGCGGAAAGGGAATTTATGATTGAATCGGCCCCGGAGCCAAACAGAATCGTGAAGATTATGAATGAACTAAAACTAGAAGAAGAGCATGAAAAAATGATAGGAAAAGTGAGGTAAGATGACGCCGTTTGAAAAAATATTACAATTTCTGGTCAGAAGCTGGCGAATGGATGTGACCATTTTGGCTAAACTGGGAGTATTGCTGTTATTATTTTTCTTTTTTATGTTTTCTTTAGTAGTCGTGAGACAAGTAAATTTAATGAGTCGAACGGTTAGTACGGAATTGGATAAGTCATTGATGTGGGCCGGCAGATTTTTGATATTATTATCAGTAGCAGCGTTTATTTTAGGCATATGCATATTGTAAAAATTGTCGGTAATGCTAATAGTCAAACCTGGTCTCAGGTACACAGCTTTTCTCCACAAGATGAAAGGCTGATAAGCCATGGGGAGTTAATTGCCGCCTTGGCTTTTAAAGCCAAAAATCCGGAAATTGAGGTGACGGCGTTCGGCACAGAGATTATTAATCGGTTGCAAGAAATATATTATTCCAATGAAGCGGAAGGGATTTTTAAAAAACTAAGCCAGACCCTAGAGAGTTTGGGGGCGGAGTTTTTGGATAAAATTGAGCTGGAGGTGGTGGCGGGAGTCGTGTGGAGAAGTAAAGATAAAACATTTTTATACACAGCGAGAAATTCTGAGGGGCAGGTGTGGTTAAAGCGGCAAGAAAGGATATTAAAACTTTTCGGAGAGAAAAAAGAATCAATTGAGGTGTTATCGGGCGAGTTAAAAGAAGGAGATAGGTTAATTTTAGGCAGTCAAGAATTTTTTAGAATTGTGGCTGAAGGAGAGATTAGAACGGCGTTAACAGGGAATCTAGAATCAGGCGGGGAGATTTTGGGAGCAAAGATACATGGTGGGGAAAATAATAGTCGAGCGGCAGGGGCCTTGGTAGAAGTAGAACCCCCCTTCGCCAAGGCTTCGGAGGGGCAAGAAAGTTCCAAAAAGGAAAGAGCAACAAAAGTAATAAAAGTAGGGAAAGCCTGGCGATGGTTGAGGGAAAAATGGGAGAATAAACGGCCGCGGATCAACTTAAGGGAGGTAAGTAGAGGAAAAAAGTCAACCCTGTCAGCTTTAGCAATTTTATTGTTAGTATTTGGAATCAGTTTAGCTTTAGCCGGGAGAAAAAAACAGACAGACGTCAACCAGAAAAACTACCAGGCGCTTTTAGAGGAAGTGAAATACAAATACGATGAAGCCCATGGTTTACTCAAACTGAATCCGCTGCGGGCAAAATCATTATTAACAGATAGCCAGACGAGAATACAAGAGTATAAAGATAAGTCTAAAAAAGAACTGACGGGAGAGTTGAAAGATTTGGCAGGGAAGATTGAGGAGGATTTGGGTCAAGTACAAAGAGAGTATCAAATTGACTCGGCGACAGAATGGTTTGATTTTAATTTGGTGAAGGATGGATTTAAAGGAAGTGCTTGGGCCGGAGAGGATAAAACGATTTGGGTGTGGGACGGACAAGGCAAGACGGCGGCGGCGGTAGATTTAGGGAGCCGAGCAAGCCGGGTAGTGGCGGGGGCGGATAAGGGAATAGAGGGAAATATAATTGCTTTTACTGATGATCGGGGGATGGTGGTAAGCAGTAATAAGATAAGCATAATTGATAATAAGTCAGGGATAACGGCGATGGCGGGTGAAGGTTGGCAAAACATCGTGGAGGCGAGAGGTTTTGGCGGTAATCTTTATTTACTGGATAAAAGTAAGACTGGGCAAATTTGGAAATATTTAGGGGTGGCCAGCGGTTTGTCTGCCAAGCGGGCATATTTGAAAGGGACAAACTTAGATTTAAGCGAAGCGGTTAGCATGACGATTGACGGATCGGTGTGGGTGTTATTTTCTGACGGGACAATTGTGAAATACACGCAAGGGGTTAAGGATGCTTTTACGGTGGCGGGTTTGGATAAAAATTTTGGAGAGCCAAGCAAGATTTATACCACAGCGGAAGACAAAAATCTGTATATTTTAGACAGAAAACAAACACGAGTAGTGGTGTTGGTAAAAACAGGAGAATACCAAGCGCAATATATTTGGCCGGGTTTGGCGGGGGCGAAAGATTTGATTGTCAACGAAAGTTTAGGGAAAATGTTTTTTCTGACGGGACAAAAAGTGTTTACAATTGATTTAAGAAATTAAACTAATCGGTTTGTCTACATTCTTTGTCAAAAATCACAAGTTCGTTGGCCGGCGCCAACGCCTTCTTGCGTTCTCGTCACGGCAGTTTCGCTGACGCGAAATCCTGGCCTGCCGTGGACTGCGAAAGCTTTTTGCAAAGAATTTCGACTCCCCGGGATTGTTTAATTGTATAATTCAAGTTAGATGAAAAAAGTAATCAATAGAAAAGCCAGATATGATTATGAACTCGGGGAGAGGGTAGAAGCCGGGGTGGTTTTAACCGGGGCAGAAGTAAAAAGCGTGAAAGAGGGGAAAATCAGCCTGAATGAAAGTTTTGCCAGAATTGATCAAAACGGGGAGGCGTGGTTGGTGAATGCCCACATCCATCCGTATAAATTTGCGGACAACACCAATTATGAACCAACGAGAAGCCGGAAGTTACTTCTTAAAAAAAACGAAATTTTAAGCTTGGTGAAAAAAATGGAGAATAAAAATTTAACTTTAATTCCGACGGCGGCCTATACGAAAAAGAATCGAATTAAAATAGAGTTGGCAATGGGGAAGGGGAAGAAAAAATGGGATAAAAGAGAGGCGATAAAGAAAAGAGATTTGGATAGAGAGGCGCGACGACTTCTGCGTCAGAAAATATAGTGGAGATGGAGGGTTTTGAACCCTCGTCCGAAAGAAACTAATTGAACCGACTACAAGCTTATTCTGTTTTAATAAACAGACAAAAATTTTGATTCTTTGTCTTGAGTCCGATTGAATCGCCTCGGACCTGCCGCTTGAGTTTGTTTCCGCCTCAATTAATCTCCCCAAGCATAGACTAATCAAGACGCCTTACGTTTAAGCAAAAGCTAAAGCGCGAGGAGTAAAGACGGGGTTGAATAAATCAGCCACAAATGTCTTTACTGTACTGACAATAGAATTGACAGTTGTTGGTTGACCCATGTTTTAAAACTACAAGTCAAAGTTTGCTTGCCGGTGTCAAAGAGCTTGCCTTCGTCGAAGCTTGTCATCCCCGACAAGATATATTATATCATATAACTATGTTTTGGCTTGATTGGTTGTATCCGAAAAAATGTTTAGGTTGCGGGAAGACGGGCAGGTATTTTTGCGAGAGTTGTTTAAAAACAGTCAGAAAAAATGACCAGATTGCCTTAAGCGGGACGAGTTTGTTTCAATACCAAGGGATTATTAAAACCGCGATTAAGGCATTAAAATACCAGTTTTTAAGCAATATCGAAACAGAATTGGGTGAGTTAATGGATAAGGGGTTGAGTGAGGAAAGATTGAGAGAATTTTTAGAGTTAAAGCCAGGAGTGCAAGCAATGCCTCTTTATTGGCAACGGGAAAATTGGCGGGGGTTTAACCAAGCAGAATTAATCGCCAAAATCTTAGCAAAGAAATTTAATTTAAAAATAGTTGATTATTTGGAAAGAGTGAAGCGAACTAAACCGCAGGCAGATTTGCCAAGAAAAGAGCGGCTGAGAAATGTCAAAAATATTTTTAGAGTTAAGCCGGGAAAATTAACAGAAGTAATTTTAGTGGTAGATGACGTGTGGACGACCGGTGCCACAATGAGCGAGGCGATGAAAACTTTGAAAAAAGCCGGAGTGAAACAAGTTTGGGGATTAACCTTGGCTAGATAAATTTTTCTAAAAGTTTTAAGGCTTTAGTTTTAGTTTTTTCCGTAACGGAAATTTTAACCAAACCAAGATCGGGTTGGCCATAAAAAATTTCTGTTTTTAAGGGAGATAATAAAATTGCCGGTAAAACAGCCAAGTCTTCTTCGCCGTCAACTAAGAGGGTTGGTATTTTTTTCGAGAGACAAGTTAAAATTTTCCCAGCTAAATCTGGAGTGAGATGGCCGGGAGGATTAGTGGCAAAGAGGCCGGTTTTAAGGCCAAGAGAAGAGAGGTTGGCAAAAGCGGTTTGACGCTTGGTCTTGAGGTCAACAATAGCCAAATTGGGCGTAATTTTTTCTTTTAATAAAGAAAGGGCGGCAATATCGCCGACGGCAATACAAAAATATTTAGGCGAGGTAATGGTGGTAATAATTTGACTGAATGGTTTTTGAAAATAACGGCGTTGTGACTTTGGTAGTGTTAGATTGTGCCGGAAAAGATCAGCATAAACGAGACCCTGGCGGTTAACCAAGCCTTGGCGGATGTGGGTAGAGGAAAGGATTTGACCAGAGTTGTCTTTGACGAGACTAACAAGAATTTTTTTTAATTCAGGGAGTTTATTTTTAAGGCGCAATCGGTTAATTTTATCGACATTGGTTTGAGTTTGGGGAGTACAAACAATGGCATTAAT
This sequence comes from Candidatus Beckwithbacteria bacterium, assembly GCA_026397255.1. Taxonomy (NCBI): domain Bacteria; phylum Candidatus Beckwithiibacteriota; species Candidatus Beckwithbacteria bacterium. The sequence continues at coordinate 357,386 of JAPLVF010000013.1, forward strand.
GGTTGAAGAAGTGGCGGCCGGGCCGTAAATGTCGGAGAGGGGAATGATTTGATCTGGGTAAAACTTAGCAACAGCCTGGCGGCGAATAGAAAAACTTTCCAACGATTGCGGAAAAGCCTTATTGGTTAACATGGATTTTTGACACAAACCAACTAAAACTTTTTTACCAGCAGTTTTAGCAGTGGCTAAAAGTTTTTGGTGGCCAAGATGGAGATGGTCAAAGGTGCCGGCAACGGCAACAGAATTAAATTTCATCATGTATAATTCTATCAGATGGAGATCGCCAGGATTGGCGAACCAGGGAGGGGTGCTCTGAATTGGTTAAGGAACCAGTCTTGAAAACTGGCGCCCGCAAGGGCTTGCGAGTTCGAGTCTCGCCCCCTCCGCCAATTTTCAAAATTAGGATTTTGGGCGATTGTTGCCTCGCCCCGCCAAAGGCGGGGCTCGGCTTCGGCAAGGATTTTGAAGGGATTTTTGAAATCCAAAAACAATTTCTGCCCGCTCAAACGGAAGTTCGAACCAATCTTTTTTAGAAAATCCCGACCCTGTTCGGGATTTTCTTGCAAAGCGATAATTTCGGAAGGCGTTTTCAAGATAAGCGTTCATCAGTTTTTCCAGTTTCTCGTCAATTGTTTTTATGTCGCTTTCTGTTTTTTGAGCAAAAAAGCGAGATGATTGGACTTTCGTTTCTTTTTCAATTTCAAGTTCGTTTAATATTTTATCAGCCCAATCATCAGGCAAAGAAACTTTTTGTATCGCTTCGTTTATTTGAGATGAAATTTTTTCTTCTCTCGTAAAAACATTTTGCGAGCAAATGTGTTTTGGATTTTTCTTGGTGCAGTAATAGTAAGTGTATGATTTTCCGCTTGGCTTTATCTTTTTGTCGGCGGTTATGGTAAATCCACATTCGCCACAGTGGAAAAATCCGCGGTAAAGAAAAAATTTCATCTTGTCTACTTTCTGCGGTTTACTCTTTTGCTTCATTACTTCCTGTACTTGATCAAAAAGTTTCTTTGTAATAATCGGTTCGTGCTTTCCTTCAAAATATTCGCCGTTGTAGCGGATAAGTCCGTAGTAAAATGGATTTTGTAAAAGATATTGATAATTGGAAACGGAAAGCAACGAACCTCGCCGCCCTTTCAAGCCGAGATCATTGATAATCTTTCGGAGATTTTTCAAAGTATATTTTCCGCTTGCGTAGGCCTCAAATGACTTTTTAATCAGTGGCGATTTTTCTTTATCAACATAAATCTGTTTTGTTTCCCGATTGTTTAAATATCCAAGCGGGGCCATTTGAGGCCATAACCCGTTTTTCAATTTTTGGCGGTGTCCTCTTTTGATATTTTCTGAAAGATTATCAATGTAATATTTTGACTGCCCAAAAGCGATTGATAACATGAATTTTCCTTGCGGTGTCGGATCAAACCAAAAAGTCGGGAATTTTAGCTCTTGGATTACTCCAGTATCTACAAGGTAAATGATTTGTCCGCCGTCAACGGAATTACGAGCAAGGCGGTCGGGGTGCCACGCTAAA